>CAYRGU010000114.1:0-9613 GCA_964423845.1 uncultured Nitrospirota bacterium | reverse complement strand
GAAATAGCCGGTATCGTTCTTAAATCCTCCCCTTAGCAAGGGGTGCGACCCCTGCGAGGGGAGGTTAGGAGGGGTTTACGGAAACGCATTCAGTAGAACAGCACTCACCTCCCCTGCCCCTCCTTGGAAAGGAGGGGATTTAAGTCTGCATGGGAGATATTTTTTCTAATGCGTAATCTCGGATAAATAAAAAAATACGTGGAGTGATAGATGAACAAAAACACCTTGAAAATTATCCTGCCGATCCTCCTTTTCTTTGCCTTGTGGTCCTACCTGGGAAATCTGTCCTCATTCTGGCCGAATAGAAAACCGATTAAAGTCGGGGTCCTTCATTCGCTCACCGGTACCATGGCGATCAGTGAAACCTCCGTGAGGGATGCCACCCTGTTGGCGATTGAAGAAATCAATCAGCGTGGCGGTGTTTTGGGAAGACCCATTTTACCGATTGTGGTGGAGGGGAAATCCGATTGGCCCACCTTTGCACGGGAGGCTGAACGCCTGATTACAGGGGATCAGGTCTCTGTGGTTTTTGGCTGCTGGACTTCTGCCAGCCGCAGAACCGTCAAGCCTGTTTTTGAAAAATACGATCATCTCCTTTTCTATCCCGTTCAATACGAGGGTCTGGAAGCATCACCAAATATCATTTACACGGGGGCCGCACCCAATCAACAGATTATTCCAGCCGTCAAATGGGCATTCGATCATTTAGGGAAAAAGATTTTCCTCGTGGCTTCCGATTACGTTTTTCCGCGAAGTGCCAATGCGATTATCAAAGACCAGACAGCCGCCTTGCGGGGAACAATTGTGGGTGAGGAGTACATTCTTCTCGGAAGCACGGACGTGAAGGAGGTTGTGCAAAAAATTATAAAGGCACATCCAGATGTCATCTTAAACACAATCAACGGCGACACCAATGTTGCCTTCTTCAAAGAACTCCGTGCGGCGGGGATTAGGCCCGATAAGATTCCGACCCTATCGTTTAGTATTGCGGAGGATGAACTGCGTAGTTTAGATATCAAGACAATGGTGGGCGATTATGCGGCATGGAATTATTTTCAGAGTGTGGATACAGAAGAAAACAAGGTGTTTGTAAAAAACTTTAAGGCTAAATACGGCGCAGATCGAGTAACAGATGATCCCATGGAGGCAGGCTATTTTGGCGTTTATCTGTGGGCGCAGGCGGTTCAGGATGCAGGAACCGACGCAGTTCTCTCTGTTCGTAAGGCACTCCCCAATCAGAGCTACAAAGGGCCGGGCGGCATTGTTTACATTGATGCAGAGAATAACCACACATGGAAAACGGTTCGAATCGGTAAAATCCAAGCCGATGGGCAATTTGATATTGTTTGGTCCTCCGAAAATCTGATTCGCCCCGTCCCTTATCCGATCTATCGCTCCAAATCAGAATGGAATCAATTTCTTCTGAACCTCTACACAGGGTGGGGAAATCGGTGGGCCAATCCAGGTAAGGGGTAGCATGTTCAGAAGGTCAGATCTGTTGCGGCCTAAAATCGCAACGAAATTGGTTGTCTCATTTTTACTCATTGCGATTATTCCGCTGGCCGTTGTTTCTACCCTTGCTTATATCAATGCAAAACAACAGTTGACCCAGAGCGTGACAAGCGGGCTGTCCGCAACCGCCGAAAACAAGGCAAGCCAGATAGAGCGTTATTTGTCAGAAAGGAAAAAAGAGGTCAGCACGTTATCCCATACGCCAACCCTGATTGACGCAATGGATCGGTTTAGTAGGGCATTTGAAAAAATGGGGATTCTTACCCTAGATTATGGGCAGGATTATCAAGATATCGATCAGCAAGTGAGACCCTTTTTAACCTACTACCAAGAGACTGTAGGCTTTGCCGATCTCTTTCTGATCTCCCCTAAAGGGGATCTGGTCTTTTCTCTGAACAGGGGAGAAGATTTAGGCTCGAATTATAAAACAGGGGTCTATCAGGATTCAGGGCTCGCTCTGGTGTTTGATCGTGCCACCACGCTCTTGGAGACCGAGGTCTCTGACTTTGAATATTATTCCGCAACAAACGAGCCAGCCGCCTTTATTGCTTCGCCCATTACTAAGGAAGGGGTCGTGATTGGCGTTGTAGCACTTCAACTCAACAATAAGGAGGTCTATCGTCTTGTTTCAGAGTACATTGGATTAGGAGAAACGGGTGAAACCCTCATCGGATCAGCCATCGGAAAGAAAGTCGTATTTGTTGCCCCTGTTCGGCACGACCCTTATGCGGCCTTGCGAAGAGAGGTTGCGATGGGGTCACTGCTCGACATCCCACTGCAGGAAGCGACGCAGGGTAAAAAAGGGAACGGAACTTATTTGGACTATCGCGGAAAAGAGGTGCTGGCGGTATGGCGGTACCTCCCTTCATTTCGATGGGGAATGGTGGTCAAGATTGATACAGATGAAGTGTTTTCGCCGATTCACGGATTAAGAAATCTATCGTTGGCTATTGGAAGCATCGCTGCCCTGCTGGTGATATCCCTATCCCGGGTTTTTTCCAGAACACTCTCCGATCCGATTGTGAAACTCACCCAGGCCACCAGATTGATTGCCGCAGGTGATTTGACCCACAGGGCGGATACAACTGCAACCGACGAGATCGGTGAATTGGCCGAGTCATTTAATACAATGGCCGTGCGGATAGAGGAGCGTACCGTAACCCTTGCGGAGGCCAACGAAGCGCTGCGGCTATCGCATGTACGACTGGAAGAACGTGTGGCCGAACGCACCGATGAGTTGGCCGCCTCCAATGCGGAGCTTGAGGCCTTTAGCTATTCGGTTTCACACGATTTGCGAGCGCCCCTGCGCGCCATTGGTGGATTCGCGGCGATCTTGACCGAGGATCATGCAGGTCAGATGAATGAGGACGCGCGGCATTGCCTGGACGTCATCCGAACCAATATCAAACAGATGGACCAACTCATCAACGACCTGCTTGGCTTCTCGCGATTGGGACGCCAGCCAATGACGGTATCGCCGGTTAATATGGATGAGTTGGCACGGTTTGTGGCGGAGGAACTAAAGCAGAGTGAACCGACACGTAACATTCAGGTGGAGATTCGGCCCCTGCCCGATGCGTTGGGAGACCGCGTGTTATTGCATCAGGTCTTTGTCAATCTGCTCTCCAACGCAATCAAATACACCCGAACAAAACCTGTGGCCATCATTGAAGTGGGGTGCGATACGGAGGGAGAGCAAAATCGTTATTATGTGAAGGACAACGGGGCCGGTTTTGATATGCGGTTTGTGGATAAACTCTTTGGGGTTTTTCAGCGGCTTCATAGCGCAGAGGAGTTTGAAGGGACTGGCGTGGGTTTGGCCCTGGTGCAGAGGCTGATCCACCGTCATGGCGGACGTATCTGGGGGGAGGGCAAGGTAGGCGAAGGGGCCATCTTTTACTTCACCCTGCCCAAAGGGGACAATGGGGGGCAGGGAGAATAAATTAGCTCTTTGATTTTGAGTGGGTATCGCATTTTAAATCCTCCCCTTGGCAAGGGGTGCGACCCCTGCGAGGGGAGGTTAGGAGGGGTTTATCACCGAGATATTCAATAGAACAGATTGTGGTGGACTTCTATTGTCCCGAACTGAAATTAGCCATCGAAGCGGATGGGGATTCTCACGATACGGAAGTTGGCGTGTTGTCTGACAGAAAAAGGCAAGATCAAATTGAAGCCTTGGGGATTCACTTATTGAGGTTTAACAATCAGGATATCCATGAGCATTTAGAGGAAGTCTTGTCAGGGATAGCAGAACAAATAAAACTGATAACCTCCCCTACCCCTCCTTAAAGTAAAGGAGGGGATTTACCCACTTGAAACGGGAAAGGAATCTAAAAATTGTTGTTGCTGTAGAAGGTGATGTCATGACGATAGTCACAAGCAAAAGACGGCCTGACCGATCTGATGGCGGCGCAATGATTTGTAGGGGCAAACGGCTGTTCGCCCTGTCCATGGACCCAGGAGGCAGACAAAAATGAAATGGGAGATTGAGTTGGTTGAGATTTTATTGGTGGAGGACAGTGTCGGCGATCGAGAGCTGGCCCTGCGGGCGCTTCAGCAACATCATTTGGCAAACCATGTGATGACAGTCAACGATGGACAGGAAGCCATCGATTTCCTCTTTGGCGAAGGGATCTATAGCGGACGAAATTTGATAGAGACGCCAAAGGTCGTCTTTTTGGACATCAACCTCCCTAAGGTCAACGGGATTGAGGTCTTGCGCCGGATTCGCGCCGATGATCGCACCCGACTGACCCCTGTGGTGATATTAACCTCCTCCGGCGAGCAGAAAGATATCGTGGAAAGCTATCATCTCGGCGTAAACAGCTACGTTCAAAAGCCGGTTGATTTTGACAGCTTTATGAAGGTCATAACCGACCTGGGGTTCTACTGGGCGGTCATCAATAAAACACCCCCGCCTGTCGCACAGGAAACGTCATGACGACGAAATTTTATACCGAAGTGATGTACCGCGAGATATAATTCATCACCCTGCTTCATATCCTCCAACGGCATATGGGAAGGCGGACCATGCTCGTCATAGCATTGAAAATGTTGGTGGGAGATCGGGCCAAGTATCTTGGAATTATTATGGGACTCACGTTCGCGTCGCTGCTCATTACCCAGCAGGCGAGTATTTTTGTCGGATTAATGACCCGCACCGTTGGATTCATCACCGACACTTCCCTCGCCGATATCTGGGTCATGGACCCCAAGGTGCAGTTTGTTGACGACATCAAGCCGCTTCAGGATACGAAGCTCTTCCGTGTCCGCAGCGTTGACGGCGTAGCGTGGGCGGTCCCCCTTTACAAGGGGCTCCTCAAGGCGCACCTTGAAAATGGCACCTTCCAAACGGTGAACGTCGTCGGAATAGACGATGCGACGCTGATCGGCGGACCCCCTGAAATGGTGGTGGGACAATTGGCCGATCTGCGTCGCAGTGACAGCGTGATTGTGGACTGGGTGGGCGCATCGGGCAAGCTGGCAAAGCCGTCGCCCGTGGCGGGTGGAAAGCCAATCCCGCTTACGGTGGGGGATACCCTCGAACTCAATGACCACCGCGCCACGGTGGTCGGGATATGCAAGGTGTCCCGCACCTTTCAATCGCAACCGATGATCTACACGACCTACTCGCGCGCCACCATGTTCGCTCCACGCGAACGGAAGCACCTTTCTTTTATCCTCGTCAAGGCTAAACCCGGGGAGGATATTAAAATGCTGGCCCAACAGATCGGCCGTGTGACCGGTCTCGTCGCCTATCCCCGTGACGACTTTAAGAGAGTGACCATCAATTACTTCATGAAGAACACCGGCATTCCGATCAATTTTGGGATTGCGGTGGCCCTGGGATTTATCGTCGGCACCGTCATTGCCGGACAGACCTTCTACAACTTCACGTTGGAAAACTTAAAACAGTTCGGAACGCTCAAGGCGATGGGAACGAGCCATGGCATCCTGCTCCGAATGATTCTACTGCAGGCCTTGATGGTTGGAGGTATCGGCTATGGGTTGGGGATCGGGTTGGCCTCGCTTTTTGGCCGTTTGGTTCGTGGGAGTGAGCTGGCCTTCAGGATGCCATGGCAGTTGCTGGTGATCAGCGCCGGTGCCGTCACCCTCATCTGCCTTTTCTCGGCCCTCATCAGCATTTATAAGGTGATCCGTCTGGAGCCGGCGATTGTTTTCAAGAGTTAAATGATGAATCACCTCATCCTTGTTTTCCTGTGAACAACATCGCGGTCCAGTGTAAGGATGTTACCAAGAGCTACGGATCGGGTGCCGCTCTGGTCACAGCTTTACGCGGCGTCAACTTGGAGGTTCGCACCGGCGAATTGCTGATGCTGATCGGCCCGTCGGGTTGCGGAAAGACCACCCTCATCTCCGTGATTGCCGGCATCCTTGATCAGGACGGGGGAAGCTGCCTTGTCTTCCATAGCGACTGGAAAAAGATGAGCCCGCAGGACAGGACCCGCTCCCGGGGCCATTCCATCGGGTTTGTCTTCCAGGCGTTCAATCTCCTTCCGGCGTTGACCGCTGCGGAGAATGTGGCCGTGCCATTGCTGATCAAAGGGGTGGCTTGGAACAAAGCGGTCAAAAAGGCCGGGGAGATGCTCCACTCTCTCGGACTGGGGGATCGCACCGGGTCACTTCCTGCGCAATTGTCGGGCGGGCAGCAACAGCGGGTTGCGATTGCGCGGGCCTTGGTGCACGATCCGAAGCTGGTTGTCTGTGATGAGCCAACAAGCTCGCTCGACCATGAAAATGGCCAAAAAATCATGGCGCTCTTCCGGAGCGTGGCGCTGGCGGCGGATCGGGCGCTGATCATCGTCACGCACGATGCGCGTATCTTTGGTTTCGCAGATCGGATCGCAAAAATGGACGATGGACGGATCGAAAAGATCGTTCATTCACCGAGTGAATGGACACCATAGGGTATTCCCAAGGGGGGGGCTGTGTTCCGAAAATATCTTCTTCCACTTCTGGCGGTTGCCGGCGTGTTTTTTTCAATCTATTCCGTCATCAGCAGTAACCGGGTGGTTCCCGCCGCGCAGCCGGTGGCACAACCCGCCCATGCCCCCTTTCGCTCCTACATCGCTGGGGTGGGACTGGTCGAGGCGAGCACCGAGAATATTGCCATCGGCACAAACCTCCCAGGGATCGTAACCAGGAGATTCGTCAACGTCAGCAGCAAAGTCAAAGCAGGAGATCCTCTGTTCCAGTTGGATGATCGAAACTTAAAGGCAGGGCTGCTGGTCCGGCGAATGGCACTGCAGGCCGCAGAGGCGCATGTTAAGGAGACGGAGGCCTCTCTATCCGATGTCCGCAATCAACTGGTATTGGCGGAGAGTATTACAGACAAGCGGGCGATCAGCGTGGAGGAACTCAACAAACGCCGCTTTGCCGTTCAGCTCGCAGAGGCCAGGCGGGTGGTGGCCAAAGCAGAGGTGGAGTCTGCGGACGCGCAAGTCAAAGCGACAGAGGTCGATCTTTCGAGGCTGACCGTTCGGGCTCCGGTGGATGGCAAAATCTTGCAAGTCAATATACGACCCGGGGAGTTTGCTCAAACGGGCGCGCTACAGGTTCCGTTACTGTTACTGGGGAACCTGGATCGACTCCACGTGCGTGTTGACATTGACGAAAACGATGCCTGGCGTTTCAGTAATCATGCCCCGGGTATTGCGTTTGTGCGGGGCAACCAGGATATAAAAACCTCACTCACCTTCGAGCGGATCGAGCCTTACATCATTCCAAAGAGGTCGTTGACCGGGGACAGTAGCGAGCGGGTTGATACCCGTGTATTGCAGGTGATCTACAGTTTTGATGGGAGGGCGTTGCCGATCTATGTCGGCCAGCAGATGGATATATTTATAGAGGCGCCCTCGGTGACCCCGGTCCCTGCCGCGTCAGAGACACCCCCTCACGCTGGAGGAGGGCCATGATGAATGCGCAGCGCCTTGGCATAACGCTGTTTCTGTGGGTTGGTCTCGGCGGATGTGTCGTCGGGCCCCATTACCGCCCTCCTGATGTATCCTCCCCCAAAACCTGGAATGGAATAGAGAAGAGTGGGACAACGACCGGACCACCCGAGATCACGCGTTGGTGGACCACGTTCAACGACACGATCCTGAATTCCCTGATTGAACGGGCCGATGAATCTAACCTGGACCTCCGCCTTGCCATGGCGCGCATTCGAGAAGTCCGCGCCCTCTACGGCGTAACAGAGGCAGGACGGGGGGCCACCGTCAACACCTCCGGATCGTATTCACGAAATAGAAGGAGTGACAATGCGCCGTTTATTTCGTCAACCGCCACGCCTTCAGTAGCGCGGGACAGTAACCTTTTTCAATTCGGCTTCGACGCCGGCTGGGAGATCGATCTCTTCGGGGGCGTCCAACATGCGATCGAGGCGGCCGAGGCCGATATTGCGGCTTCTGTGGAGGAACACCACGCCGTGCGGATCACTTTATTCGGGGAGGTGGCCCGCAATTATATCAAGATTCGCCGTCTTCAGCGTGAGATCGCCATGACCCATCACAATATCGCGTCGCAGCAGGTGACGCTTGACCTTATACAGGCCCGATTCAAGGCGGGATTGAATAGCGATCTGGATGTCGCGCGGGCCGAAGCCCTCGTGTCCACGACAGCTTCCCAGATACCGGCGCTCGACAGTGAACTGAAGCAGGCGATCCATCGTCTTAGTGTACTGCTGGGGAAGGAACCTGCATCGCTGTTTACGGAGCTATCGAAAGAGGGACCGATTCCTTCCGTCCCATCCGAGGTGCCGATCGGGCTTCCGGCTGATCTTCTTCGGCGACGCCCCGATATTCGCCGCGCAGAGCGTGAGCTTGCCGCAGCGACCGCCCGTACCGGTGTCGCAACGGCTGATCTCTTTCCACGCTTCTCACTGACCGGCTCATTTGGTCTGCAAAGCGCCGATTCCAAAGACCTCGTATCCGATTCCAGTACGTTCTTCTCGTTGGGCCCAAGAATCCGCTGGCCGATTTTTGACGCAGGCCGGATTCGCGCCAATATTCAGGTGCAGAATGTGCGCCAGGAAGAAGCGTTGACGCGGTATGAGAAAGCAATCCTCTCCGCGCTGGAAGATGTGGAGAATGCGCTGGTTTCCTATTCCATGGAGCAGTCGCGCCGCCAGCTGCTGTCAGAGGCTGTTGCCGCAAATCGTCGAGCCGTCGCGCTGGTGAATGAGCTTTTTACGAAGGGACTGGTGAATTTCTTGGATGTGCTCGAATCGGAACGCTCCCTCTTTGCATCGGAGCGTCAACTCGTTGAGAGCGAAACCGCCCTGTCGGAGGATCGGGTGGCGCTTTATAAAGCCCTCGGAGGGGGATGGGATGCCCCTCCTTTGTAAGTGAGAGGGCGATTTGTAAGTGGGTCATAAGTGGGTCAGGCATGCCTTCTTGATTTTTTGAATTTCCGGTCTTTCCGCACGGCCTCACAAAGCGACGGTACCTTCTGCGGGTTTTGATCCCCTTCGATCTCCTCGCCTAACGTCCTCATTCCACGACTCAAGGTAACAGGGTCAGGCATGCCTTATTGACTTTTGACCTCCTCTCTCCGTGGCGATTGGCGATTTCAACGGGGAGGAATCGACAGCCCGACTGTATAGGTTATTTTGTCACAGGCCATAAGGGGGGGGCTATCATTTCGGCTGTTTTGTCTGTCATTCCGAACGAATGTGAGGAATCTGAAGCCAGCCTTCACTATTCAGTTGACCTGTGACGCGCTATACACTACAGTTACAATATGATAGTAAGTTTCAGGCACAGGGGGCTTAAAATATTTTTTGAAGAAAATGATCCCCGAAAGCTTCCGCCAGACATGGTGGACAGGATGAAGGCCATTCTGGCGCGGCTTCACCAAGCAGATGCAATCGAGGACATGAATCTCCATTCCTATAGGCTTCATCCATTGAAAAGAAACCGTAGATAAATGGGTCAGGCATGCCTTATTGACTTATTCAGAACTGCCCAACAAGGCGTTTCAGCGGACGCGCAAAAAGCGCGCGCCGCTGAACTTGGTCGTTGGTCGCTTCGTTGGTTTCCGTAAGTGAGTCTATAGTTGGTTTTGGAAGTGGTGACACCTC
>CAYRGU010000113.1:0-4145 GCA_964423845.1 uncultured Nitrospirota bacterium | reverse complement strand
TCCTCACCTTCTGCATAGAAATGGTCCCCTCCCTCGTTAAAATAATGTTACAACCGGCCTGATTTTAATCATTGACGAGGATGAGATCAAGGAAAAATCTTGATATTGCGCCCGGGCAGCGTGGCTTGGGAGATTGGCCCCCTGTTTTCGGTCAACGCGCAATGTGAGATCGCGTCCTGCGGCAGGAGTTCTTCCCTTGTCTCAAGGGGTGTGATAGGTTGACTTCGCTTTCCGTTAGATAATTTTGAGGGGTTGACCCATGATTCTCCCGTTTAAGGAAATCGTTCCGGAGATTGCCAGGTCGGTTTTTGTCGCGCCGTCGGCGCAAGTGATCGGCGATGTGAAGATTGGCATGGATAGCTCAATCTGGTTCGGCTCGGTGGTTCGAGGGGATGTTCACTATATCCGGATCGGGGAGCGCACGAATATTCAGGATCTTTCGGTCCTTCATGTGACCCGTAAGACACATCCTCTGGTGATTGGAAATGAGGTGACCGTGGGCCACCGTGTGATTCTGCATGGCTGTACCGTGGGGGATCGTGTCTTGATTGGGATGGGGACCGTTGTGTTGGACGGGGCCCTCATCGAAGAGGGGTCGTTTGTTGGGGCGGGGTCGCTGATCACGGAAGGGATGAAGGTCCCATCGGGAACACTTGCGTTGGGGAGTCCCGCGAGGATCAAACGAGAGCTTTCAGAACGAGAGAGGGCCTTTCTGTCGGAGTCCGCACGAAATTACGTGGAACTTGCGCAGAGCTACCTATCAATGGCCTCATCCGGGCATTGACAGGCCAGTTTTAAAACAACGGGTTATGCGGAATGGGGTGGTCAGGGGATCGCTTATTGAGCGCTGACGCAATGTCGGCAATGATCTTCTCCGCCACCGCACAGGGATTGGCCGCGTCTCGAATGGGGCGGCCTACCACGAGATAATCCGCGCCTGCGGCGATCGCTTGGGACGGTGTGGTTGCGCGTTTCTGTTCAGTGGGATGGCTCCCTTCCGGGCGAATCCCCGGGGTGACAATCAGCAGGTTTTCTTTGGCAAGACCCCGAATTCCTTCGGCTTCCCTCGCGGAGGCGATGACCCCGTCGCATCCGGCTTCGAGGGCCATTTTCGCGCGATGTAGGACCAATGCTTCGGCGGAACAGGGAAATCCCATATTCCGAATGTCTGTGGTGTCCAGGCTGGTCAGGACGGTGACGGCCAGGATTTGAAGGGGGCTTTCTCCACGGCCTTGAACTGCCGCCTTGAGGATATTGAGATTGCCATGAACCGTCAGAAAGTGCGCGCCCAGCGAGGCGGTCTGCGACACCGCTCGCCGGACGGTTTCTTCAACATCAAAGTATTTATAATCAAGAAAGACCTTTTTGCCCTGTCGCAGGAGCCACTCGATGAAATCCGCGCCGATCGCGGGCTGAAGTTCTAATCCAATTTTAAAAAACGAGACGAGACCCTCCAAGTCCTGAACCCATTTTTTCGCCTCCTTCAAGGTGGGGACATCCAGCGCGAAGATCAGTCGTTCGTTGGGAGGAATCAGGGGTGTTCTCCTTCTCATAGGGGTCCCGCTTCGAGCGATTTTTTTACAATCTGCCGCCCGAAGCGCACTTTTTTTGTGTTCTTCAATTATGGTAGCCTTGCCCCTCTTCTGCCCCCGTAGCTCAGGCGGATAGAGCAGCGGTTTCCTAAACCGCGTGCGGGTGTTCGAATCACCCCGGGGGCACCCCCCGGGGCAGCCGGTCGTACGACACGGCGGATCTCATTCCGCCCGCCCGCTCCAGACGATCCATAATCGCGACGCCCAATCCCTGTTTTTCAACCGCTTCGACAAGGAATATCTCCACGCCTGCGGCCTCCGCCTCATGAAAAGAGGAGAAGAGGTCTCTTGCGTAATCCGACTCCTGTCCCGTGAAATGGCGGTAATAGACGACCTTGGGGAGGTTTTCGGGGGGGTGATGGCATATCATTCCAAGCCGTTTTTCAGGGCGATGCCAGGCTTTGACAAAGGAAGGCCACGCCTTTGAGTCAACGGTCAGCACCTCAAAATTGGGTGCGTAGTGCCGGTGCCTGGTTCCGGGGGATCGGGCTTCTTGCTGCGGCACGGCCATCGGACCCACAAAGGGCGTTAGCATTTCTTGCGTGATCGCGCCGGGCCGCAGGATGCAAGGCCTCCTTTCCGTAAGATCGAGAACGGTTGATTCCAGGCCAATTCTGCAGGGGCCGCCATCTAAAATCATCTTCACCGCCGGGCCTAATTCCTTTTCGGCATGTGCGGCAGAGGTGGGACTGGGACGGCCTGATCGATTGGCACTTGGTGCGGCGATGGGCTCGCCCATCTCGTGGAGGAGGGCCAGCGCCATGGGGTGATCTGGCATTCGAACGGCCACGGTGTCAAGGTTTGCGGAGACGATGGGGGGCAGGGTGGGGGCGCGTTTTAAAATGAGCGTCAGCGGGCCGGGCCAAAAATGGTCCATCAGCCTGAAGGCAACATCGGGGATCTCCATGGCGAGGGCCGATAGCTGCGAGACCGTCCCAATATGGACAATCAGCGGGTTATCCGCAGGACGTCCCTTCACTTGAAAAATACGGCTCACCGCAATGGGATCAAACGCCCTGGCGCCGATGCCATAAACAGTCTCGGTGGGAAAAATGACAAGCCCGCCTTCCCGAAGGATACCTGCGGCATGGGAAATGGCGTAACTTGCAGGGTGGGATAACTGGGTCATAATGGGAGGGCCATTCTATCGAATCTGTAAAAGGAAAGTAAATATCATCTGTTGCTGAATAAAGTGATGAAAGGACGATTAGGGCGAGATGATAAATTTGACAGGCTGTTTGTGTCCCCATAAAATCCAGCACTCGATGCGCTGTGAAGGAGGCAAGGGAGAGATGGCGGGGCGATGCGGTGCGGTCTTAATCGCCTTCTTTTGCCTGACGCTGACGGCGCATGCCAAGTCGAAACAGGTGGTCGCAACGCTGGCTCCGGTTGTGGATATGGTGTCACGGCTTGGAGGGGATCGGGTCACGGTTCATGGGCTCACGCCTTACGGTACCCACCCGCATTCTGACGGGCCTAATCCTTCTGATCTGAAGCCGATTCGATCCGCCGATCTGATCCTTATGAATGGGCTGGGCCTGGATCTGAAGATGGAGAAACTGACACAGGTCATGTCAAAAAATGGGGCCACCATTTTAAAGTTAGGCGATGCTGCGGCCCGTCCGGAAGAATGGATCTTTAGCCAGAATTATTCACAATCGGCGGGATTTCCAAACCCCCATCTCTGGCTGAGTGTTGGGTATGCAATGAAATATACGGAATTGATCCGGGATGCCCTGATCAAGACAGACCCTAAATATAAGGAAGTCTATCTTCAGAATACGAAGAAATATCTTGCGACTTTAAACCGACTGGATCAAACGATCATGAAGGCGATGGCCAGCCTTCCAGAAGGGGCGAATAAACTTTTAACCTACCATGATGCCTGGGTCTATTTTTGCGCCCGTTATCACTGTAACGTGGTGGGTGTGGTTCAATTGCCAGATTTATCCGAGCCACATCCGTCGCAGAGTGGGGCGCTTGTTCACCAAATTCAAAGAGAGAACCTTAGGGCCATTTTTGGATCTGATGTTTTCCCAAGTCTGACCCTGATCCAGGTTGGCCTTTGGGCGGGGATCTCATCCCGATTCGTTCTATGGGACGACACCCTCCCGGGTGTTCCAGGGGCTGCGGAACATTCCTATGTCGGCATGATGCTGAAAAATGTCAAGACCCTCGTTGGCGCCTTAGGCGGTGACCCGACGATCCTCGCCCATTTCAAAGAATAATTAATCCGATAAGGCTTTAGTTCTCCACCCTTTAATCCGTTGTCCCCTGATGAAAAGGGGGCAGCGTCTCCCCCTCCCCGTAGTGTGGCTAAATTGCCCCCCCCTCGCGAATGAATTTTTGAACTTCACGGAATCGGTGTTACAATAACACCCAGTGGGGTTGAATCGTCGCAGTTGAAGTTTATCTAAGTGGCCGATTGAATAGCATGAGTTTTCAATAACCTGTAAGGAGATCGCGTTTTGATAAAACTTTTTGGAACAGATGGAATCCGTGGTAGGGCGAACGTCGAGCCGATTACAGGCGATACAACGATGAAACTCGGAC
>CAYRGU010000112.1:0-4771 GCA_964423845.1 uncultured Nitrospirota bacterium | reverse complement strand
CGCCGAATCGCAGCCTTGCCGAGTGGAACCAGGTATTCTTCCGGGGGAAGCTCTTCCTGAATCTTCCGGTAGAGCCCTTTATGTTCAAAGAAGAGGACGGGGTTGTTATCCCGAATGGCCGACTTTAACAGCCCCTTCGCGTCATAAGCGGTTGCGGGGGCGACTATTTTCAGGCCCGGTGTGGAAAGAAAACAAGATTCCGGATTCTGGGAATGGAAGAGCCCGCCATGAATGCCGGCCCCAGAGGGCGCCCGAATCACCATCGGGACCGACACAGTCCCCCCATGCCGGTATCGCATCGTTGCCGCCATATTGATAATCTGGTCATAGGCGCAGGAGATGAAGTCGCCAAACTGCATCTCGGCAATAGGTCGGAGCCCCATGATTGCCGCGCCAATGGCCGCGCCAACAATCAACGTTTCGGCAATCGGGGTATCGATGACCCGGTCGGGTCCAAATTCCTTGAGCAGTCCCTCGGTGGCCTTAAAGGCGCCGCCCAGCGTGCCCACGTCCTCACCCAGAAGAATCACCGCGTCATCCCGGCCCATCTCTTCGAGCATCGCGTCGTGAATCGCTTTGATAAATGTGGTGGCCATCTGTTTAAATACTCCCTAAAAACCTGCTAATCCGCCAGGAGGTCTTCCATCGCCTCGTGGCCCTCCGGATAGGGAGACTCCTCCGCGAAACGGACGGCCTCATCAATGACCTCTTTCACCTTTTTTTCGGTCTCTTTTTTTACGGCCTCGAGGGGAAGCCCCCGTTTCTCAAGATAGACTTCAAACCGTTGAATGGGATCGCGGCTCTCCCATTCAACCAACTCTTCTTCCGGGCGATACCAGGGCTGGTCATGTTCGCTATGGCCATGATAGCGGTAGGTTTTACATTCAATCAGCGTCGGGCCTTCCCCTTCGCGTGCCCGTTCGATGGCGGCATGCACCGTTTTCATCACGGCATGAAGGTCGTTGCCGCTGCAGACCGTTCCCTTAAACCCGTACCCCTCCGCCCGATCCGCCAGGTTCTCCACGGCCATTTGAAGGTTTTGCGGCGTGGAATAGGCGTAAAAATTATTCTCGCAGACATAAACGATCGGTAATTTATGAATGCCCGCGAAATTCAGCGCCTCATGGAAATCCCCCCGACTGCTCGCCCCTTCGCCAAAGAAGGCAATGGCGACAAAGGGATCTTTTTTCAGTTTAAATTTAAGCGCGACGCCGGTGGTCACCGGCAGGGAGGAAGCGAGCATGCTGGTTGACCCAAAAACCCCCACGGTGAGATCGCCCGAATGAAGGAAGGAGTCTTTCCCTTTGGAAAGACCGGTCTTTTTGCCGAAGAGCTGCGCCATCAGACGATTTGGGTCCACGCCTTTTACCAGAAAGGCCCCCATATCGCGATGGAGTGGAGAAATAAAATCCCTCTGGTTCAGGCCATAGCAGACCCCGACGACAATCGCCTCCTGCCCCTTTCCAGAATAAACCCCACCCAATATTTTCCCCTGGCGATGGAGCCTGGAGACCCGATCCTCAAACTCCCGCACTAATTTCAGCCAGTAGTAGAGCTTTCGGTCGTCTTCAGTGGTCATATCGGTCTATGGCAGGTTTCCTGGGGAGGGGATAACAACGACCGGAGATTTCCACCTTCGATGGAAATCTCCGGCCCCGGTCGTAAGATCTGTTCGTGAAGATTGTCGAGAAAGCCATGGACGGACGATGGGTCGATGACCCCCGAGAGTCAGCCTCATCAACCCCGGTCTCCGTTAGAATCCGGTAAACTGATGAGAGGCCGCCATAAAAAAGAGCATGGGGAACGAGAGGACAAAGTTAGTTCGCGAGGCCAGATACGCCCGCCGGGCATGTGTCGCAATTTCCGGGGGGGCCTGTGTTTTTGTCGCCGCCGCCTCGGTGGTCATCCGAATCACCACTTTTTGATTGGGCCAGATAATCAACCAGACGTTTAAGAACATGACAATCCCAAGTGCCGCGCCGATCATGATAGAGGTATTCCGAATCCCGCTGGCCATCATCAGTAAAATCCCTGCGGCCACTGTGACCACGGCGCTCCATCGGAACCACCAGAGGGCCCTCGGCAACAGCTTTTGCACCAGGCCGCTCTTGACCGCAGCGTCCGTTTCTTTTAAAAAGGGGATCTGTACGAGGTTAAAGTAGTAGAGAAGCCCGATCCAGGTGATACCAGCCAAAAAATGGACCCAGCGCAGGACTAAAGGAACAACGGTTTCTGGCGTGAACATAAGACCCTCCCTGACTTAAAACGTGAAATACCGTATGAACACGAACGGTGGGACGATAGCTAAATGGGATTAACCCTGTCAACGGGAAAATCAGAAAAGCCTGTTCGCGCCCGGCCTCTGCTTGAGGGACTTGCGACTCTTTTTGCGACGGGCCTGGGCGTGGGGACGCTCCCTGTCGCCCCCGGAACCGCAGGAAGCCTGCTGGGAGGGCTTCTTTTTCTTGCCGTCCGCCCTCTTGAGCCGCTTTATATCGGGATTTACCTTGTGATCTCGTTTCTCCTCGGGGTCGCCGCCTCGTCCACGGCCGAGTTTGTTTTTAAGGAAAAAGACTCCGGAAAAATTGTTATTGACGAGATCGTGGCGATGCAGATGGTTCTGTTTTCCCTCCCCCCGCTCTGGACCGGGTGGGTCGCCGGGTTTATCCTCTTCCGTCTCTTCGACATCCTCAAGCCGTACCCCATAAGAAATCTGGAAAAATTTCCCCGGGGATGGGGGATTATGTTGGATGACGTGGGTGCCGCAGGGTACACGCTGGCCCTTCTCTTTGTTGTCCAGAGGCTGATGAAGACCTTCCTTCCTTAACCCGATGAAAAGCGACTCCCTTTTGATTATCTTTACGCGGACCCCTGAAAAGGGGAAGGTCAAGACACGACTCTCCCCGCACCTTTCTGAAGCGGCGAGTCTCTCCCTCCATCAGGCGATGATCCAGGATACCCTTTGGCTCACAGATTCCCTCTCTCTTCCACGGGCCCTTGCCTGTTATCCGACGCCCAGCCACCCCTTTTTTAAGCAGTGTGGCAAGGACCGTCGCCTGCTTGTTCTGCAACAGGAGGGAGGCGACCTCGGTGCCCGGATGAAGGCCGCCTTTGAGTGGGGCTTTTCCTCTGGATATGTGCGGGTGGTGATTATCGGCACGGATACGCCACACCTGCCGATCGGGTTTATTGAAGAGGCGTTCGCCTCCCTCCATGGGGAGACGGTGGTCCTCGGCCCCAGCCTGGATGGTGGCTATTATTTAATCGGCGTCACCCGACAGATGCCAGGACTTTTTGTGAATATCCCCTGGGGAACCGATCAGGTCTTGATGGCCACCCTGAAGAAATCGGGAAAAGCGCCCGTTCACCTCCTTCCTTTCTGGTATGATATCGACCGGTTCGGCGATGTGGCGCTTCTTCGGGAGCATTTGCGGATTCTCAATCGACAGGGGACGCCCTGTGCGATAGAAACAGGAAAGGTTCTGAACCTTTGGAAAAGATGAAACCGTTTGGCCTCTACATTTCGCTTCCGTTTTGTATCGCCCGATGTGCCTTTTGTGCGTTTTCTATCCAGGGATACCGGGAAGGTTGGGCCAACCGGTATCTCCTGGCGCTCCAGAAAGAGATTGGCCTGGTTGCGAAGGAAACCCTGTTTGCCGATCGGGCCATCAGCAGTATTTATCTCGGAGGCGGAACGCCGACACTCTATCCCCCAGACGAGATCTCCTCCCTGCTGTCGCTGATTCGGGGGCAATTTAATCTGGGCCTCGAGGTGGAGGTCACCCTGGAGGCCCATCCGGCCACGATCGACCGGGACAACCTTTCTGCCTATCGGCAGGCGGGGGTCAACCGGCTCTCCATCGGCGTGCAGTCTTTTCGGGACGAAGATCTTGCCCTGCTGGGCCGGAATCATACCGCCCACGAGGTCTATGCCGCGTATGCCGCAGCGCGTGCGGCTGGTTTTCTAAATATCGGGATCGATTTGATCTATGGCCTCCCCGGGCAGACCCTCGATGCGTGGGAAGAGAACCTTGTTTCCGCCATCGCGCTGGCCCCCGATCATCTCTCCCTCTACGCGCTTTCCATTGAGGAGGGGACCCTCTTTCATCGACAGGCAGATCGTCTCTCCCTCCCCTCGGAAGAGACGACCCTTTTACAGTATGAGGTGGCTCAGACAAGGCTGGCGCGGGCGGGCTTGGACCAGTATGAAATTTCCAATTTCGCGCGGCCCGGATTCTTCTGCCGCCATAATCTGCTGTACTGGGATCGCGGCGAGGTGCTGGGGGTGGGGTTAGATGCGCACTCTTATCTCGAACGCGCGTACCGTGCCAACACGGAAGCCCTTTCCGATTACCTCCTCTCCCTTGAACAAGGGAGGCTCCCGATCGTGCATCTTGATCCGATCACTGCGGAGTCTGCCCAGACAGAACGAATCGTCTTCGGGTTGAGGAAGACTGCGGGGCTTTCGGAAGATTTATTCAGGATCAACGCGACATTGAGTCAAAAAGCCGATCGCCTGCTTTCGGAGGGCCTTTTATTGCGGCATCAGGGAACCCTTAGGCTCACCCAGAAAGGGATGCACTTCGCGGACGAAGTGGCCGTGGCCCTCCTGTAGCGGGAGTCGCCTGATCTGTTATGGGCACCTCTAAAAACCTACTGCGCGGCCCGATTGCTGCGTTGCGCGGTACTCGTAATCCTCATGTACAAACACGTACACTGCGGTTCCTGCGTTCCGTGCGCCTTGCAATCAGACCGCTCGCTACGGTTTTTA
>CAYRGU010000111.1:0-11984 GCA_964423845.1 uncultured Nitrospirota bacterium | reverse complement strand
CTTCTTGTTACTGATTCCGAAGAAACAGCGTGGACCTCATATCCTCGTGCCACCAACAGCGGCAAGCAGTGCTGGCCTATAAAACCTGTGGCCCCTGTGAGTAGGACTCGCTTCATGATTCGAAGTTGGGATAGCTCCGGTCTTTCGTGGAGAGGATGCCTTCCGCAATAGGCCATTTTATCCCAACCGCTGAATCATCCCATCTGACCCCTCTGGCACATTCCGGATGGTAAAACTCCGACATTTGGTAGAAGACTTCCGTATCGTCCTCTAATGTCTGAAACCCGTGGGCAATGCCTTCAGGAATATAGAGCATCTTGCGATTATCCGCCGTCAGCTCAACAGCCACCCACTGTTTGAAGGTGGCGGAATCCGGCCGTAGGTCAATGATCACATCATAAATCGCCCCTTGAAGGCATTGAACAATTTTTACCTCTTCATGTGGAGCGGTCTGATAGTGCATCCCTCGTAACGTCCCTTTTTTCTTGTTAAAAGAAATGCTGCATTGAACCAGACGGCCATTTAAACCGCGTGCCTCAAATTCCCTTTGGCAAAAGCTGCGCGCAAAAAAACCCCGCTCATCGTAAGAAGGCTCTAATTCGATGATAAAGACCCCTTTTAGTTTTGTTTCCTTAAAAATCATTTTTTAGAACAGACACGGACGGAACCGCTTGACCACTCGTGTTTGGTCAGAGGGAAAAAGATGTCCGGCCTTTTTTAGAATAATCCGATTGTCAAGAGTAAAGACTTTCAAACGGACCAGACACGCATCAGGCAGACCCGCAGCCTGGGAGTCTTCCACGAGTGTGTCGCCAGGCCAGGGAGGATGGATCTGGGTTGTGATCATGGCAAGGAGAGTGTGTCCGTTTTGATTAAACTCTTTCTTGCTCACCACCAAGGCCGGACGCCGCTTTTGCCCAACCCGCTCCGTGAAGGGGAAGGGAACCACTACGACGTCCCACAACTCAAATGTCACGAAATGCCTCATTATCTTCCGGAGAGGCCCATTCACCCAAGGTTCCAGAAAGTGCGGCATGATAGGCGACATCAAACGATTCGACTCGTTTTAGAGTGACAAGGCCCTCTCCCATTTCATAGGCAACCAAGTCACCCGGTTCGACACCCAAGCTGTCCCGGATTGCCTTGGGAATAGTAACCTGGCCCTTGCTTGAAAGACGACTGACTGCCATATCGCTCCATTTCTTTACACTTTAGAGTAAAGAATATAAGACACGGCCACGAATGTCAAACGAACAGGATATCGAGCCCCTCATTCTCACAAGGCAACGACTCTGATCTCCGGGATGGGGATAATAAATTGCCCGCCCCCTCTTAAATAATCCTGCTGCTGGGCAATGATTTCATCCGCAATATTCCAGGGCAAGATGACCGTATAGTCAGGCCTCCTCTGCATTAACGCTTCCGGAGAGAGAACCGGGATATGGGAGCCCGGCAAAAACCTCCCCTGTTTATATGGACTTCGGTCTACGGTAAAATCAATGATCGCGCTTCCAATCCCACAATAGTTAAGCAGGGTATTGCCTTTGGCCGGGGCGCCGTATGCCGCAATCTGATTTCCGGATTTTTTTAATTCGCATAGAGAGGTACGAATTTTTTCCCGCAACGCAATGACCTTGTTGGAAAAAGACTGGTAGCACTGCTCCCCGGCCAGCCCATTCACTTTTTCCTCGCCCAGGACGACAGCGACCCCCTTCGTGACAAGATGCGCCCCCCTATTTTGCAGGAAGACCCGCAGTGATCCACCATGTACGGTTTGATGCGTAACATCGAACAATTCAAGACCTGCCCGGTCGGCCAGCTTTTCGATAGCGGAGAGGGAGTAATAAAAGACATGTTCGTGATAGATCGTATCGAATTCTGTTTTATCCAGTAAGTGCTTCAGATAGGGAAACTCAAAGACGGCAATTCCGTCTGGGGCAAGAACCGCTTTGACCGCTTTTAGAAAGTCATTGATGGCAGGCACATGCGCGAGCACGTTGTTGCCAATGATAACGTCAGCTTGTCCAAAGTCATTCAGAATATCCGAAACCGCATCAGGCCCAAAAAAACAAGTTAAGGTAGGAATACCCTGGTTTCTGGCTGCCTCTGCGATATTTTTGGCCGGCTCAATGCCAAGGACAGGAATCCCTTGTTCCTGAAAATATTGTAAGAGATAGCCATCATTGCTGGCAATTTCAAGAACGCGACGCTCTGGCCCCAGGTGAAAGGAATCTATCAGCGTTTGGGCCATCGCCCTGGCATGGGAAAGAAAGGTGTCCGAGTAGGAAGAGAAATAGAGATATTGGCTGAACATCTTTTCAGGGGGAACCTGTTCCATCAACTGAACCAGGTAACAGGCCGGACAGTAAGCGACGGCTAAGGGGAAGGTTTCTTCCGGGACATTCACCTGGTCTGGAAGAATCAAGGCATTGGCCAGCGGGGTCATCCCCAGGTCCAGGAATGGTGCCGGGAGCCTGTTTCCACAGCCAAGGCAAATTTTTCTGTCCGTTATAGCCCCTTCCCTCACCGAAATCTCTCCTCATAGTCCCGAATTTGCCTCAGTGACACAGCCAACATATTTGAACCAGAAGAGGTTGAGACAGCCTCCCGATACCAGGCCATTGTCATTTGAACGGATTCATTCAGTCGCAAACAAGGGTGCCAACCCAATTGCTGCCGCGCCTGGGTACTATCCAACAGGAGAGTTTTGGCCTCGTGGGGAGCTGTTTCATTGGGAACGATTTCTATTTTTCCACTGCCCCAATGTTGGAGGACCCGTTCAGCAAGAGCGGTGACAGTCACCGCCTGATCTGCAGGCGGCCCGAAATTCCATCCGCAGGCCCACTCGTTTCCAGGGTGGAATAAGCGCTCTGCCAACATGAGGTAGCCGGAAAGGGGATCTAAGACATGCTGCCAAGGCCGTACAAAATGGGGATTGCGAATCATCCATGGCTTGCCGTAAGGGAGTGATCTCATGGCATCGGGCACAAGCCGATCCTCACCCCAATCTCCCCCGCCAATAACGTTGCCCGCGCGCGCAGTCGCAACGAGTGGAGAAGCGGCCTCCTTCTTGAAGAAAGATTGGCGGTAGGCTGCGGTCACCAGCTCTGCACACCCTTTGCTTGCGCTATAAGGATCAGCTCCTCCCATCGGGTCCCCTTCCCGATACCCCTGCGCGACACCCCGATTTTCGTAACATTTGTCACTGGTAACCACCACGACAGCCCTCACCGATGGGGTTTGCCGAATGGCCTCCAGCAGATGCAGGGTGCCCATCACGTTGGTTGCGAAGGTTTCAACGGGAGAGAGGTAGGAACGACGAACAATCGCCTGCGCGGCAAGATGAAAAACAATCTCCGGACGATGTTCTTTGAGGGCATCACACAGATGGGGGAGATCGCGGAGGTCCCCCAGGACAGAGGGCATTTGCCCGGATAATCCACAGAGCCTGAAATAGGAAGGATCGGTATCGGACGCGAGGGCGAAACCTGCGGTCTCGGCACCCATATCCATTAACCAGGTGGCCAACCAACCGCCCTTAAACCCGGTATGGCCAGTGATGAAGACCCTTTTACCCTGCCAAAAAGGCCGGTTGACCATCGTCTATGATTCTACCGCCAGACAACCCATGGGGCCTTATCGTTGCGCCACATCTCGTTTAGCAATTCCATTTCCCGATAGGTATCCATACACTGCCAAAAACCCTGATGTGGATAAACCGCCAATTCTTTCCTATTCACCAGTTTGACAAGAAGTCCTTGTTCTAAACTCTCTTGATCTCCCTCGATGAGGTCGAGGGCCTCTTTCTTAAGGACTAAAAACCCCCCGTTAATCCAGCCTTCATCCACTTGTGGTTTTTCCTTAAACACCTGAACCAGGCCATCTTTGATGGAAAGTTCTCCGAACCGTGATGAGGGACGGACCGAAGTCACGGTGCCTAATTTTCCATGTTCCAAGTGGAACGACTCCAACTTTTTAATATCAATATCTGCCACGCCATCCCCATAAGTCACCATGAACATTTTTTCTCGATTCAGGTAGGGGGCCACTCTTTTAAGACGGCCGCCGGTTAATGTTTTTTCGCCGGTTTCCGCCAAGGTCACCCGCCATCCCGCCTCGGAATGGCCTCCATGAACGGTAATTTCTCGAGAGCCGAGGGTGACAGTAACATCCCGATTACGGGTCTCGTAGTTGAGAAAGTAATCTCGAATGGCATCCCCCTTGTAACCGAGGCCAAGAATAAAATCAGAATACCCGTAATGGGCATACCCCTTCATAATATGCCAAAGGATCGGGTACCCTCCGATTTCCACCATCGGCTTCGGCTTAAATTCCGTTTCTTCACGCAGCCGGGTTCCTAACCCGCCGCACAAGATCACGACTTTCATATCATTTCTTCTAAATTTTTAAGGAAAAGATTGGAAACGCCTCCAATGATTTCCGCAGTGACAATATCCGTAACGAGCATCGGGATCTCAATAAGGCACAAACATACGATAGGGATACCTCCCCATCGCGACGGCATCCTATGCCGAAAAGGTTTTTCGGTCAAGGCTCCGATATTGAACCGCCTCGGCAATATCGGAAGACTGAATCGCCTCATGTTCCGCAAGGTCTGCGATGGAGCGGGCCACCTGCACAATCCGGTGATAGGCACGGGCCGAGAGCCCCAGCCGGTTGATCGCCATATCCAACAGATGCCGCGAGGATATATGCTGTCATTGCAAGGGACTCTTCAAATTCTTTTTGGCAAAAGCTACGCGCAAAAGAGCCCCGCTCATCGTAGAAGGCTCTAATCCGATGATAAAGACCCCTTTAGCTTTGTTTCCTTAAATATCATCTCAACCGTTTCGAACCACTGGAAGCAAACTTTCAAAGTGTTTCAGAGCTGTTGGCAAAGCGCGATAAACCTTTTTTGCCATTTCTTCTTGATAGGTATGAACAGTTTCATTGCGTAAATCAACAAACCGTATCCAATCTTCATCGTAATCAATAATGCCTTGCCGATAGGCCTCTCGAAAACAATCTTTTGGGGAAGAACAAACAATTCCTTTTTTTTCATTCAAATAGACCTTGAGCAATTTCCAACACAGATCAAAAGTAAACTCAAAGCGTTTGATGGCCGAATCGCGCACAATGTCAGTGGTCGGCTCTTTTAAAACGACGCTAAACCGGGCAAGCGCGGATTCAAACTGTTCTATCCTCGCTTCCAGTTGCGTCATGTCATTCGCTCAATGTGCTGGCAGGCAACTTCTCTAAAAGCAGGCGACACGCTTTTGAAGTCAACCACATCCACTTTATAAAGTGTGGGCAACGCCTCAATGTCCTCCCTGATCTCCGCCATAATTTCGTATGGAATCACCGTGGGGCCTTCTATGCCAACGTCAATATCCGACCGCTCGGTTCCCTCACCCGTAATACGGGAGCCAAAGAAAAACACAGAACATTCTTCCATATTAAAGCGCTTGTCGACAATTTGTAGAATCTCTCTCTTTAGTTTTTCAACCGGGTAGAATTGCAGTTCCATGTTTTACCTCTCTTCCCTGGCATCGCATGTCTGATCCCCGGTATGGGGATAATAAATTGCCCCCCCCTCTTAAAAATCCCGCTGCTGGGCAGTGATTTCATCCGCAATATTCCAAGGCAAGATCACCGTATGGTCAGGCATCCTATGCCGAAGAGGTTTTTCGGTCAAGGCTCCGATATTGAATCGCCTCGTGTTCCGCAAGATCGGCGATGGAGCGGGCCGAGAGCCCCAGCCGGTTGATCGCCACCTCCAACAGATGCCGCGAGGACTCATCCATTCGGATATTTGATCAATCAACACGAGTAAAATACTTTACGATCCTACCATTAAAACATCTTCCAGATTCTCTTCAAATGTTTTAAGCATATTCTGGATCGCATTCACTTCTTTTTCATCAAAGTATTTTTCACCACATTGAGAACAAACATAAGCAGGTATTTTCTCGATAAAAAGGTGGTATCCCTTTCTGTCAACCGTGTAATGAGCGACTGACTTCTCCATTGCACCATTACAGAGTAAGCACTTCATCTCTTCCTCCTTATCCTAAAACCTTCTTCCCATTTTTCTGAAGAGGGGATATACGCTGTTATGATAGCAAGGTACTCCTCTTTGGGCGCACATACCACGTGTACTGCTCTTTTACCTTGGGTGCCCAATATCAAACAACTATGCCCTCTCTTATCCTCTGGATAATCTTCTATTATCTCTCCATTGGAGACGGCATGTCTTACCTCGTCTGTTGTTATCATTTCATTTTCAGCATTCATTGAGTCAAGGACATGAATGGTATAAAGAATCTTCTTCTCGGCAGATTTCTTTATAAAATCAACAAAATCCATATGGCATCCTATGCCGAAGAGGTTTTTCGGTCAAGGCTCCGATATTGAACCGCCTCGGCAATATCGGAAGACTGAATCGCCTCGTGTTCCGCAAGATCGGCGATGGAGCGGGCCACCTTCACGATCCGGTGATAGGCACGGGCCGAGAGCCCCAGCCGGTTGATCGCCAACTCCAACAGATGCCGCGAGGGCTCATCCAATGGACAAAACCGCCTGATCTGACGGGGCTTCAACTGTGCGTTATAGCGAATGCCCTCGTTTTTATAGCGCTCTTTCTGTAAAACCCGCGCCGCAACCACACGTTTTCGAATGACCGACGAGCTCTCCTCATGAACCTCCTGGGTTAACTCTCGAACGGGAACGGCCGGAACATCGATATGAAGATCAATCCGATCGAGCAGGGGCCCCGACACTTTGGAGCGGTAGCGTTGAATCGCCATGGGGGTACAGCAACAATTCCGCGTGGGATCGGTCGAGTAGCCACACGGACAGGGATTCATCGCCGCGATCAGCATAAACCGGGAGGGGTAGGTCAACGAGGTGCTGGCGCGTGCGATGGTGACCGATCCCTCCTCCAACGGCTGGCGTAAAACTTCCAGGACATTTCGGCGGAACTCGGGAAGCTCATCTAAAAATAGCACGCCATGGTGGGCCAGGCTCACCTCTCCCGGCCTCGGGAATGCCCCACCGCCCACCAGTCCCGCGTCTGAAATGGTATGGTGGGGCGCGCGAAAAGATCGCGCAACGAGCAAGGGCTGATGCTCGGGGAGCAAGCCCAGAATACTATGAACTTGAGTCGCCTCCAACGACTCCTCAAAGTCCATCAAGGGCAATAGGGTTGGAAAACGCTTCGCCAGCATCGTCTTCCCCGCCCCCGGAGGCCCCACCATCAGCACGTTGTGGCCCCCCACCGCTGCGATTTCCAGGGCCCGCTTGGCCTGGGCCTGCCCACGCACCTCGGAGAAGTCCTCCGCATAGATCGTTTGTTCCGCGAAAAGGGATTCTACATTGATCCGAGAGGGGAGAACCTCCTGTTCCCCATTAAAAAATGCCACGACCTGGGGAAGCGTCTCCACCCCCAGGACATCAATCCCGGAAACAACGGCCGCCTCATTGGCGTTTTTGGCCGGGACGATCACGCCGGATATCCCCATCTTTCTCGCCAGGATGGCAAACGGTAACACCCCGTGAATCGGCTTGACCCGGCCATCCAGGGAAAGCTCTCCAACGATGAGAAATTGTCCGAGCCGATCTGGCTTCACCACCCCATCCGCCGCCAAAATCGCAAGGGCCAGGGGAAGATCAAAGGCGGACCCTTCTTTTTTGACATTCGCGGGGGCGAGGTTAATCGTAATTTTTTTGACGGGGAAACGAAAACCGACGTTCTGAATGGCCGACCGGAGACGATCGCGGCTTTCCTTTACGGCAGCATCGGGAAGCCCCACGATCGATAACACAGGAAACCCAGGGGCGAGGTCCACTTCAACATCCACGGGATTGGCACAAATCCCAAGAAGCGCCCCGCTTAATACCCTGGATAACGCCATTCTAACCCCTAACCGCCTCACGGGCTATCGCGGATTCAAGGACCCAGAGCAACCGCCGGGAAGTGTCTCCTGAAGGCAACTCCCTCGGTTTTTCAATCCCCTGACAGAGGGATTATCCCTCTGGATCGGGAACGGTATTTCTTAAAAATGAAACGACCTTTTTTTTGATGCTACTCGTCACAAAATCCACCAAAGCGGGTTGGCGATCCTCATCGAGAAACAGACCGAATTGCAGGCCATAAGAACTTTCACCCCCGCCACGATGGGCGATGACAACCCTTCCGATCACCTTTTCATCAAACGGCTTGCCGTGAGAGAGCCCCTCGATCTGTATGGAGACATGATCCCCCAGACCTAACATTTCATTACAGAAAAAGTGGAGGCCGCCAAAACTGATATTACCAATTTTGACGTCAATGACATGACTCTTCATCGCCATCCTGGCTTTACCCAGGAAATCAACACGCGGATGCTGTCGTTTTTCGGTACTTTCGTCTTTTTTAAAATGCCCACTCATCCCGGGGCATCATATCAGAAAGGTCATTGATAAAACATAAGATCTTACGGCTCTTTGAAGTTTTGAGTGGGTATCGCATTTTAAATCCTCCCCTTGGCAAGGGGTGCGACCCCTGCGAGGGGAGGTAGGAGGGGTTTATCGCCGAGGTGAATAGAACAGATCAAAATAACCTCCCCTACCCCTCCTTGAAAAGGAGGGGATTTACCCACTTAAAACTCAAAGACACCACTTTTTAGACAAAATCGCTTGCGCTGTGAAAGTAAAGTTAGCGGGATCGGCAAGGAGAAAGAGATTTCTCCACGCAACGTGTTGTTTTTACCAAGGATTTAAACTGCCTAAATTTTGGCCACTTTCCTTTTGCCTGAAATGGCCAGCGGAAAGCACGCAACCACGCCACTTATCCACATGTTATCAACATTTTCTGTGGATAACCCGAAAAGTGACTGATTCAACAAGAGCTTCCGACTGAAATGTAAAGTCTATAGAGGGATAAAGGGGAGGGTTTTTTATGAAAAGCGCCAATGTCGGAGCATGGCGGCAAGAAAAATAATGATAAAACCAATCGCTAACGTGAGCTTTGTCAGGGTCAAGCCAGGAACAGAGGAGGCCTCAACCGGCCCTTCTTGAATGGCATTCGCCCTGGAGACAGGGAGGACCTGCGCGATAAAATGAAGGGAGGCCACCACAGCGACCAAAAGAACCTTGGTCCCCAAAGCGGAAATATAGCCCGTCGGCATCGCCTCAAGATTGCCGCGTCTCACGCCAAAATTAATCCCCCCCGTGACCACCAGGATAAAGATGAGTGGGCTGACAATATAGCGAAAGCGCTGTGCCAGATCCTGAATATAGGCGGGGTGCGATCGTCGCAGGAAAGGGGCCGAAATAAAAACTTGAAAAGCGATCCCCCCGATCCAGAGAACGGCGGAAATCAAATGTAACCAGTGATTCAAGACAACAAAAAAACTCATCTGTGGGCTACATCTCTTTCTTCGAGGGGTCCTTCAAATACGTCTTCATCCGATCGAGCATCTCTTCGTCAATCAGGCCGACCTTGCCACGCTTTTCCATGTAATCTTTAATATCATCCAGCCGTGTGGCCGCCTCGGGGTTGTCCTTCAGGCGGCGAATCTTCTCTTTGGCGTCTTCAAAGGCGTCAAAGGTCATCTCGTTATAGCCAAACCCCCGAAGCCGCTTCATCGCCTTCATCATCGCCTCGTTCCTGAACTTGGTGAGCAGTTCCGACGTGATGGTGGTCACCCCCATCTTTCGCGCGCGCCGCTCTGCCGCCTTTTTAATCCCGCTTCGGACAAAGTCGGGGGAGGTCATCAACCGCTTGTACGCCTCTTCCGACCAGGCAACATCGCTTCTCGGGGCATCCCAGATTTGCGTCAACGCCGCAAGGTCAACCCTGGCGATCCCCATCTCCCGCGCTAAATCTTCGGCATCATTCTTTAGCATCCCTCGGACAAAGCCACGGGCCATCTCCGGAGAGGTATCCACCTTTTGCTCCAGACGCACCAGGGCAGCATCGCTCCAGGGGATTTCGGGATGCGACGGCGAAGGCGCCTCATCCCCCAGGGACTCGGCCTTGGCCAGCAGTGCAAGATCGACCTCCAGGTGTCCCCGCTCCAGGGCCACATCCTCGGCGATTTTCCCGATCATTCCCCGCATAAACTCGGGAACGGTGGCAAGCCGATCTTTGGCCTCCTGCGTCCAAGCCAGCGCCTTGGTTTCGATCCCCGCCGCCTGATGGGATGTCCCCGCCCCTTCCTGAATCATCGGGTTCATCATTTTGTCTTTAAACCTGGCCAGCACCTCTTCCGTAATCACGGAAATGCCAAGCTCCCGCGCCTTTTTCTCTGAAAGTTTCCGCACCATGCCGCGCAGAAAGAAGGGTGCCTTTTTGAGGCGCGTCTCGGCCTCTTCTGTCCAGGTAATGGTCTCTTCCGATGGCATCAGTTTTCCTTTTGAGTCAATTCTTTTGGATTCCGGTTGAATTCAGAAAAATTAAAACTGCGTCCCAGACGGGCCTCCGCCGCCGTGCGCACCACCTGCATCACCTCTTCCGTAATCACGGCAATCTGATGCTCCGCAGCATACCGCTCCACCCCTTGCGCCACCATTCCCCGCGCGAAGGAGGGAAGTCTTTGTAAGCGGAGCCGGGCCGGTTCCGTCCATGGGAGGGTCAGCACCACCTCCAGCCCAAAGCTCTGCTCGGCGGGAAACCGAAGGGTCTGTCCCCCGTATTGTCCCGGCTGATAGCCGCAGGCCGGGTCTTCCGCCAGATAATCACCATAGGTGGCATAGGCCCGGCACCGGCACCCCCCGCAGACTTCAGAGAATTCACACTCACCACATCGCCCCTTCAAATGGGGGAAACGAAGGTCGTTTAAGACCGGCGAATGGTTCCAGATCTCATCAAACGACTGCTTTCTTAAATTCCCGGCCGAGACGGGCATGTAGGGGCAGGGGGTAATATCCCCCTCCGGGGTAATACGGCAGTAATACTTTCCGGCAGGGCATCCCCCTCCCCGCGCGTAATTTTTCAACATCGGGGAGTTGGGATCGAGCTGATAGAGGACGCGACGGAAGTGGGGGGCGCATTTGGCCCGAAGCACCAGACCGCCGGATTGCCCTGCGGCATCCGTCCAGGGATCCTCAAAATGCTCAAAAATCGGGAGAGACGCCTCACGTTGCCCCACCCCTTGGGCGCGGGCTAAAAAGGTGAGGATCTCTTCATACTGGGAGGGCTGAATATCGATGATATTTTCTCCACGGCCAGTCTGCACGAGAAAGAAGAAATTGAGGACCCGTGCGCCAATATCTCGGGCCAAATCAATCATCGCCGGGATCTCGGAGACATTCCAGGCCATCACACTCATGTGAAGCGAAAAGTCGAGCCCTTCCTCCTTCAGAAACTGCGTTCCCCTGATCGCATTTTTCCAGGAACCGGCCAACTGACGAAACGCATCGTGCCGGCCTGCGTCAACCGAATCAAGGCTGATCGATGCCCCCATCAGGCCCGATTTTCGCATCGCCCTCGCCTCTTTTTGTCCCAGCAGAACACCGTTTGTGCCAAGCACGGAGGTGAACCCTTTATCCGTCGCATAGGCAGCAATGTCAAAAATGTCCCGCCTCACCAATGGCTCGCCGCCGGTGAGAATCAGGAAGAGGTTTGGATTAACCCGGGCCATGCCGTCAATGACGTTGTAGCACTCCTGTGTGGAGAGGTCCTGCGAGGTGTCTGCGCCGGAGAAGGCGCTAAGGTAGCAATGGGTGCAGAAGAGGTTACACCGCTGGGTTAAATTCCACGAAACAGAATAGGCTGGATGGGACACGACACCCTTTCCCTTCACTCCCGAATGACCCTGTCGGGCATCCAGGCAGATGGACTTTTTTCAGCCGCCGGGCCACTAAAGGGCACCTCTAAAAACCTACTGCGCGGCCCGATTGCTGCGTTGCGCGGTACTCGTAATCCTCATGTACAAACACGTACACTGCGGTTCCTGCGTTCCGTGCGCCTTGCAATCAGACCGCTCGCTACGGTTTTTAGA
>CAYRGU010000110.1:0-16684 GCA_964423845.1 uncultured Nitrospirota bacterium | reverse complement strand
CTCACCACGAAACGAACGATTGACAAGGTATGAACGCAACTATAGAATGCCACGATTTCTGACGGATTGATGATGATGAAGGTTCAAATTGAAGCAGTTGCGCCGGCAAGGAAATCGCTTGCCGTGGAAATCCCTCAAGAGGTGATTGTCCGTGAGTTTGATCGCCTCTATGCGGAGTTAAGAAACAAGGCCATCCTTCCGGGCTTTCGCAAGGGGAAGGCCCCGATACAGTTGCTTGAAAAGAAATATGGGAATGAGGTGGAAGAAAACGTGGTCCGGAATCTGGTCCCCGACTACTACCAGAAGGCGGTGGAAGAGATCGGAATTACGCCAGTCGGTTATCCCCATTTTGAGCAGATCGAGGTCAAGCGAAATGGGCCACTCTCCTTCAAGGCCACGGTTGATGTGCGTCCGCCCATGCCTCCCCTTCAATACAAGGGCATCTCCATTCCACGGAGAAAGGTAAGCCTCTCTGACGAAGCGGTGGAGCGGGCACTCTTGGAGCTACAGGACGCCCAGGGACAATTGGAGGCCTACCCCGACGATCAAGGGGCCGAACCCGTAGCGGTCGCTCCCCTCGCAGGGGCCGCTCCCCTCGGAGGGGCCGCTCCCGCCGATTACGTGGTCGCAGACTACGTTACCTCCATAGACGGGAGCCCGCTCGACCAGGGGAATGGAACCCTCTGGCAGGTCGGGGTTAAAGCAGTGCTGCCCGAATTGGATCAGGCCCTCCTCGGCAGAAAAAAAGGAGACCGCCTTGAAATAGACATCCCTTTCCCAAAGGAACATCCGAATCCAAAAATTGCAGGGAAAACCCTCCACTTTGAAATTGAGATCAAGGCCATCAAGAAAAAGGTCCTCCCTGCACTCGATGATGAATTCGCGAAAGATATGGGCCAGCCTTCACTGGTCATGCTTAGGGAAAAGGTCCGGGAGTCGCTTTTTGCGTTTTCTACGTCGCAGGAAGAGCACCGGCAGAAAAAAGAACTCACCCAGAAACTGATTGCGCTTCATCCGCTGGACCTCCCAGCATCGATGGTGGAGTCAGAGCTCCATCGCCTGATCGAGCGCGACCAGAAACATCCTCCACAGGGAGAAGACTGCGGTCCCCTGCATGAGCAACTCCATGCTCAATATGAGCCGATGGCCAAAGAGCGGGTGCATGGCACGCTCGTTCTCCAGGCCATCGCGACGGAGGAATCTGTTCAGGTTTCTCCAGAGGAGCTCGATCACGAAATTGAGCATATCTCAAAAGCCACAAAGCGATCCGTTCAAGAAATCCGTCAGGCGCTTCGTCAGGAAAAACACGGCGAAGACGATTTGAAATTCAGGATGAGATTAGAGAAAACACTCAACCGGGTCTATGCCCTGGCCCAATTTGAAGATCAAGGAGAGACAATCGAATGTTAGTCCCCATTGTAATCGAGCAAAGCAACCGTGGCGAGCGGGCCTATGACATCTACTCCCGTTTACTCAAAGACAGGATTCTCTTTATCGGAACCGCCATCGACGACAACGTGGCCAATCTGGTGATTGCCCAGCTTTTATTTCTGGAGGCGGAAGACCCGGAGAAGGATATCAATGTCTATATCAACTCCCCGGGAGGGATGGTCACCTCTGGGCTCGCCATTTATGACACAATGCAATATATCAAATCGCCGGTCTCCACCATTTGCGTCGGACAGGCGGCGAGTATGGGGGCGCTCCTTCTGGCTGGCGGCGAGGCGGGGAAGCGCTATTCCCTCCCCAATTCTCGGGTCATGATTCATCAGCCGATGGGCGGGTTCCAAGGACAGGCCACCGAGATTGAAATCCACGCCAGAGAAATCTTAAAAATCAGGGAACGTCTCAACGAGATCTTTGTTCAGCACACCCTGCAGCCGATCGAGAAGATCCGAACCGACACCGAGCGGGATTATTTCATGTCAGGAGAAGAGGCCAGGGAATACCATATCGTTGATGAGGTGATTACCAAGGCCCCGTCTCAAAAAACCCTTCACCCTTCGTAAAGAGAACCCTTCATGCCCACACAGGAAAAAAGCGAGACGCGGCTTCGGTGCTCTTTCTGCGGGAAAAACCGCGACAAGGTGAAAAAGCTTATCGCGGGGCCCTCCGTCTATATCTGCGATGAATGCGTAGAACTCTGCAACGATATCATCGCGGAAAAACGCGAGGAAGAAAAGGAAGGGACCCTCTCCTCGCTTCCCAAGCCGGTCGAGATCAAGACGATTCTGGATCAGTACATGATCGGTCAGGAAAAAGCCAAAAAGATTCTGGCCGTTTCCGTTCACAACCACTATAAACGCGTCACCTCCAACGCAAAAAACCCGGATATCGAGCTCCAAAAAGGGAACATTCTCGTGATCGGTCCGACGGGGACGGGAAAAACGCTGTTGGCGCAAACCCTGGCGAAAATACTGAATGTCCCCTTTACCATCGCCGACGCCACGACGCTCACGGAAGCCGGGTACGTCGGTGAAGATGTGGAAAATATTATTTTGAAGCTCCTTCAGTCCGCCGATTTCGACGTGGAAAAGGCCCAGCGGGGCATCGTCTATATCGACGAGATCGATAAAATTTCCAGAAAGAGCGACTCTCCTTCCATTACGCGGGATGTTTCGGGAGAAGGGGTTCAGCAGGCCCTCCTGAAACTGATCGAGGGGACCGTTGCCAATGTTCCTCCGCGAGGCGGCAGAAAGCATCCGCACCAAGAATTTATCCAGGTCAATACGTCCGATATTCTCTTTATCTGTGGCGGGGCCTTTATCGGCCTGGAAAACATCGTTGAGCAGCGGATCAATAAAAGGACGATGGGATTCGGCGCAGAGATCAAAAAGAAGGGAGAGCGAGACACCGGAAAACTCCTCTCCATGGTTCAGGCGGAAGATCTGACCAAATATGGATTGATCCCTGAATTTGTCGGACGGTTGCCGGTGGTTGCCACCCTGGAAGATCTCACGGAGGCCGCGCTGATCCGTATTTTGACAGAGCCAAAAAGCTCTCTGATCAAGCAGTATCAGAAGCTTTTTTCCATGGAGAATGTCAAACTGAAGTTTACCGACAGTGCCCTGGTCGCCGTCGCGAAGAAAACGCTCATCCAAAAAACAGGGGCCCGTGGCCTGCGTTCTATCCTGGAAGAGGCGATGCTGGAGTTGATGTACGACCTTCCTTCCATCAAAAATCTCAAAGAGTGCCTCATCACCGAGGAAGTGATCTACGGCACTGCGGAACCGATTTTACTGTACGAACGAGAAAAAGGGATCAAGTCTGCGTAATGGATCGGTCTCGATCCATCGGAAGAAAAATATCTGTTATTTTTTGTGCCGTCCTGTCGGGGTCCATTGCCCTGGCTGGGGGGTGCGTCTCCCCCTCCGATAGAAACAACGCCTTTGTCGTCGCCATTGACTCCGCGCCCACCCAGTTTGATCCACGTCTGGCCACAGACGCCTATTCTGAACGCATCGGCCAACTCCTCTTCAGCCGCCTGGTTCGATCCGATGCGTTAGGAAAAATCATCGGGGATCTCGCCGAAAAATGGGAGATTCAATCCGACCTTCTCTACACCTTTTATTTAAAGAAAAACATCCTGTTTCATCATGGCGCGCCCTTAACCTCACGGGATGTTCAATACACCTACGAAAGCATGATGGATCCGACATTCGCCTCCCCGCACCGAAAAACCTATGAGATGGTTCAGAAGATTGAGACGCCCGATGCCGCCACCGTACGATTCATCTTAAAACACCCCCACGCCCCCTTTTTAAGCACGCTCACGAAAGGAATCGTCCCGAGGCCTCTCCCCGATGCGGCCACATTGACAGCCCCTCCCATCGGATCGGGACCTTTTTATTTCGTCCGCTATACCCCCGATGATGCCGTGGAGCTGGCCTCTTATCAAAACTATTTTGAGGGATCTCCCAGGATTCCAAAACTTCTCTTTAGAATTATTCCAGAAGAATCCGTACGACTCTTAGAGTTGGAAAAGGGGACCATCGATCTTTTGCAGAATGCCTTCTCGCCCGATGCCTTATCGCGACTCAAGAAAGATTCCCGCCTCAAAATCGTGCAGGCCCCAGGAACAACTTATACCTATATAGGATTTAATCTCGAGGACCCCCTCTTAAAGCGTGCCCCCATAAGACGGGCGATGGCCATGGCCCTCAATCGGGAAGAGATCGCGACGCATTTATTCAAAGGCCTTGCGAGACCGGCAGAGAGTCTTCTCCCGGTCTCGCACTGGGCCTATACCCGCCCCGTGACAACCACCCCCTACCAGCCCGAACAGGCGAACCTTTTGTTGGATCAGGCTGGATTGATGCCTCGGGAGGGCGTCCGGTTTACACTGGTCCATAAAACCTCTCAAAATGAACTGGCCAGACGTGTGGCGGAGGCGATGCAGCAACAACTGTCGAAGGTGGGAATTGCGGTTTCCATTCGCAGCCATGAATGGGGAACCTTTTATAACGATATCAAAAAAGGAAACTTCCAGATGTTCACCCTTTCATGGGTGGGCGTGGACGATCCGGATATTTACTATAATATTTTCCATTCGCAGAGTACGCCACCCAACGGTTCAAACCGTGGCCACTACCAGAATCGCCTGATCGACACGCTTCTTGAAAAGGGGAGAATCACCCTGGAGATCAACGCAAGGAAGCGGATCTACGCAAAGATCCAGGAGATCCTCTCGGAGGATCTCCCCTATATTCACCTCTGGCATACGGAGAATGTGGCGGTGATGAAAAAAGAGGTGGAAGGCTATACACTCTATCCGGACGGGGATTTTTACTCCCTCAAAGAAACCTATCGGAGGGGTTGAATGCGACCCGTAATTGGGATTACGAGCGACCACAACGGGGGCGATCGTCCTGAATTTGGCGGAAAAGAAGAAACCATCTTTATCCGGGCCCGCTATCTGAATGCCATTGAAAAGATGGGCGGGGTTCCATTTGTCCTGGGTCCCATCCGTCCCCCTAAAAAAATAATCGCCGGGCTGTTGGACCGCATTGACGGGCTTCTTCTCACCGGCAGCGGCCCAGATATTGATCCAAAGCTTTATGGAGAACCGCAGAAATTTAAATTCAAACTCATTTCAGAGAAGAGAAGCGCGTTTGAATGGGCCTTGGCGGAGGCTGCGATGCGTCGCGAAATGCCCATTCTGGGGATCTGCGGCGGGATGCAACTTTTAAACGTGATGGGGGGGGGGACGCTTTATCAAGATATCCAGCGGGAGAAAAAGAATCCCCTACACCATGACAGTGGCCCCCAACCCTGTCATCCGGTTGAGATAAGACGTCAAACGCTTCTTGCCAAAATCATCCAGCACAAAATCATCACGGTGAACAGTTCTCACCATCAGGGGATAAAAAAACTGGCCATCGATTACGGGGTCAATGCCGAGTCCCCAGACGGTTTGATTGAAGGAATCGAACATCCCGGCACGCCATTTATCGTCGGAATACAATGGCACCCGGAATATCTCCACGAAGACGATTCAAGTAGAGAGATCTTCAAGGCCTTTCTGAAAGCCGCCCGCCAATATCGCAAAGGCAGGAATCCAGAAGTGATTGAATTTTAACCCAGATTACGCAATGGGGTTAAATCCTTCCCTTACCAAGGGGAGGTTAAGAGGGGTTTGTTTAAAGGCATTCAAGCAGACAGACCGGAAAATAAAGATAAACACAAAGATAAACACACTGTGACCTCCCCCTACCCCTCCTTGAAAAGGAGGGGATTCGCCCATTTTTTTTCTAATGCGTAATCTGGGTTTAAGGTTCTTTAAAGTTTTGAGTGGGAAACAAGGGAAACCCATGGGAATTACCCCTTAACAAAGGGGGAATTGCCCAACAGTGAGTTTTTCAGTCGCCTGTTAGACACCAATCGTTTGTAATCCAAATGCCCTTGCCGCTTGTCCAAGCGCTTTGTCATGTGTTGCCATGCATAAAGGAGAGGCATATTCGTCCTTCCAGGCAAGCGCTGTAACCAAGTGGATCGCGTCCAGGGTTCCTATCATCACCGGAAACGCATCAGAAGCCCGTCGAAGAAGGGGAGGGGTTAGCTCCACGACTTCTACCGCTTCAAGAATAGAAAAGAGCGCTTCTCTCCGAATGAGGACCTCTTTTTCTGGAAGATCAGACTGAAGACGGAGCCGATCTAACACCCGCATGCACTCAACCTCGACCAGGCTGCTTGACACCATCTTTTCAAATTGCCGCCATTCTGAAAGCTGCCCCTGTTCTCCCAGGAGGAGCCGCAGGAGAACGGAAGCGTCCATGTAGGCGTTCATTTCCGCTCTCGTCTTTCTTCCAAGAGCGCCCGCAGGCTGTTCACCTTCTGACGAACCGGCGGAGGAAGACGAACTTCACTTGAAGGGCGGCTTGGCTTTCGGACAATCAGCCGTCCCGGTTCGGCCAAATAAGGAAGCACTCTGGCCACGGGTGTATCACGGTTAAGTAAAACCAACGGCTTCCCCTGGCGGACTGCCTTCAGATAATGGCTCAAACGAGATTTAAAATCTGCAATCTGAACCGAGCCCTCTTGCGTCTGTTTTGCCATGACCTCATTGTGACTATTTATAGTCATATTGTCAAACTCTTGAGGGGTGAAAGATTGCCATGCGTGGGGCGGCCAGTCCGATCCTGCCTCCCGACAGATCGCCTAAAAGACACAAACCGCCGGGAGGGTAAATGGTGGCCGTCATCCCCGCGAAGGGGGGAATCCAGGACATTGCGGCCTGGCTCTAAACCGGTCCAAAAAGGTGAAGGGCCCGCCACCGGTCAAGTAGCGAAAAGGGCTGTACCTTGATCCCCGCAATCGTGGTGAGAATCTTGTCCCGCAGTGCCGGATCTTTGTGGATCACCTTAAAGCTTCTCTCCCGGGCCCAGATCCATGGCGGAAACCGGCTCTCCCAGAGCCAGGTCAGCTCGTCAGAGAGGCGTTGAAGGGCGTCTATGTCGGGACGTCTCACCTGTTCATAATCAGAGAGGGCCTTTTGTGAGCAATCCTGACGGAGAAGAGATTCTTCCAGCACATGGGCCAGCGCCACGGCATCGGCCATCACCGCATTTCTCCCTTGCGCCACATGGGGGTTCATGGCATGGGCGGCATCGCCGATGAGCGCCGCGCCATCCACCACCCACCGGGAACAACGCACGCGATAACAGGGGATAAAAGCCGCCTGTTCCCATAAGGAGAAGCCACGGAGCGGGCCTTCCATAAAAGCCGCGACGGAAGGATTGATCGAAAAAATCGCCCGCTTCAACGCGGTAATTCCCGCAGATTTGATCCGTTCCGCCTCGCTGACTGGAATCTGGTAAAGAATAAACATTTTTTTCCTGGAAACCGGCATCGCCGCGAAAAAGATCCCCTTCCCCATAAAAAACCGCACCTCTTCCTGAAATCCCGTCGGACGATCCAGAATCATCGCGAAATAACCCTTCGCGTACGGATGGATGGAAAAGGGAATGCCCATGGCCTCCCGCGTCTTCGAAAAAATACCATCTCCCCCGACCACCATCGAGGCGTGGAGGGTCCTCTGTTCCTCCGGCCGATCCGACCGGGAGGCCACTGCCCCCACCACCTTCCCCTCCTTCCAAAGGAGGGTATCGAGTTGCTCTCCCCAGAAAACCTTGATGTTGGCGTGCCGATCCACCTCATTGACAAAAATATTTTGAATCACCTCCGGAAGAACCACCAGGGCGTAATTGTAAGGAGAAGCCAACCTTTGATAATCAATCGCGCAGAGCGGCTCTCCACCACCGCTCAAAAAATGGACCTGGTGCCACCGATAAACATCTGATTGCGTCAACGCGGGCAGCAGTTTCAGCTCATCTAAAATCTTCAGGCCGTTCGGCTGAATAATCTCGCCACGCTGTCTGCCTCGAGAATGCGGCGACTGTTCAAGCACGGCAATACGGAAACCCTTTTGGGCAAGAAGAAGCGCCAGAACAAAACCGCCTCCCCCGCCACCCACCAACACCACGTCCCACTTGTCGTGATCCGCCAACTGATTCCTCCCCCGAATAAGCCCTAAACAGCCTGCTAAATCCTCAAAAATACCGGTTCATACTGGACCGTCATCATAGGGAATTGCAAGCCAACATTAAACGGGCATGCTGCTTGACAAACTGCCCCGAAATTAGCAGTATGTGTTCAGGTTTTTACAGATTGACTTGACTTCTTGTTCTCGAAATCACACGCAGGGTTCGCAACCCTCGCAGGGTTCGCAGCCCTCGCAGGGTTAGCAACCCTTTAACCCCTGATAGGCCAGGAGACCGTGGACAAAAACACTTGCCCTGCCAACACCTCTTCGATTCAGTGGCATGGGGGGCGTTTTGTTGCCCTTTTCGCGGTTGTTCTACTGCTGCTTTCATCCACTTTTGCAATGGCCCAAACACCCCTTCTCGTCAAAGGGAACGCCAGGAAATCGCTCAAGGGGACCGCCCCCACCGCCATTTTAGAGGCCCCGATCGAGGTTCATTTTGGCCAAAACATTCTGCTGGATGGACAGCGCTCCGCAAGCGGGGGCGCCGCCTATATCACCAAATATCTCTGGACCGCCATTGACTGCGCGACCAATCGTCTGGCCCCCAATGTTCCTCTGGAAACCAACACCCCCACCTTAGAGGTCACGGCCAATAGCGCGCCGAGCCTCTGCAAGTTTCAACTGATCGTTCAGAACAGCGCGGGGGCCCGCTCCCAACCGACGATTGTTGAGGTCATCATTAAGGACACACAAATTCCAACCGCCAGGCTGCAGGCGCCGTTCGAGATCAAATTTGGCCGCGGACTGATCCTTGACGCGCAGCGATCCTCGGATGTATCCCCCGGAAAAATTACCCGATACCTCTGGAACAGCCTGGACTGCCGAACCAACCGGGTGAACCCCGGATCTCCCCTTGAAACCAGCGCCCCCACTCTTGAACTGCTGATCAACACCGCCCCCAATTTATGCCAGTTCCAATTGGTCGTGATTGACAATGCGGGAAACCGGTCCGCGCCCAGCACCGTGAAGGTCTTTGTGAAAGACACCCAGATGCCCACGGCCGTGATCGGGATCCAACCCGAGGTCCGACTTAGTCACCCGGTGGTCCTGGATGGACGGCGGTCCTCCGATGTCACCCCCGGAAAAATCGTCAAACACCTCTGGACGTCGCTCGATTGCGTCACCGATAAACTGATCCCCGGCACGCCCCACGAGACAGCGCTTCCCACCCTCGAAGTAAAAATTGGATCCCCTGGGCGCTGCGCCTTCGAACTGGTGGTCATCGATGACTCGGGAAACCGATCCCTCCCCGACCGGATCTCCGTCATCGTCCGAGACCCTAAAAATCCCACAGCGGTCTTGCATGTCCCCCCGCAGGTTGAAGTGGGCCGGGTCTTTGTTCTGGATGGGCGCCGATCCTCCGCTGTGGGCCCCGCGAAAATTTCCGGTTACGTCTGGACCTCGCTGGATTGTCCTACCGACAAACTGGTCCCGGGCACCCCCCTGGAGACAACCACCGCCACCCTGGAAATCATTGGCACCGCAGTGGGACGGTGCCGATTTGAACTGATCGCGAAGAATGAGCTCCAGCATCGGTCCCTCCCGGACCGCGTGGACGTCATTCTACGAAACGCTCAAAACCTCACTGCGGTTCTTGACGCCCCCCCTCAAGTTGAACTCGGCCGGGGCTTCATCCTCGATGGACGCCGATCCTCCGACATCGCGCCAGGGAAAATTGCCAAGTATCGCTGGACCGCTCTGAACTGCAGCACCCACCAGCTGATTCCGGGGGCCGCCATGGAAACCGTCACCCCTATTCTGGAAGTGAAGGGCGGTGCGGCAGGGCGGTGCACCTTTGAACTGGTCGTCACCAGCGACACGGGAGCTCGTTCGTTCCCGGACAAGGTGGACGTAATTGTCCGGGATGCGAAGAATCCGACCGCCGTCCTCGATGCCCCCCCCCAGGTTGAACTGGATCGAGGCTTCATCCTCGACGGACGCCGATCCTCCGATATCGCCCCAGGAAAAATTACCCGATATGTGTGGACCTCCTTAAACTGCGGTACGGACCGGCTTTCTCCCGGCACCCCTCTGGAAATCAGTGAACCCTCCCTGGAACTCAAAGGGACCGCAGCGGGCCGCTGCGCCTTCGAACTCACAGTTCTGGATAATTCCGGATCCCGCTCTTTGCCCGATCGGGTGGACGTGATTGTTCGGGATACAAAGAATCCAACCGCCGTCCTCGATCTCCCCCCCCAGGTTGAGCTGGGCCGGGGCTTCATCCTCGATGGCCGCCGCTCTTCCGATATTGCTCCGGGGAAAATCGTAAAATACCTCTGGGTTTCCCTAAATTGCAGCACGGACCGGCTTCCCCCGGGAACCCCTCTGGAAACCAGCGAACCCTCTCTGGAACTCCGGGGGGCCGCTGCCGGCCGATGTACCTTCGAACTGACCGTCGAAAATGACAGCGCGGGCCGTTCTCTTCCAGATCGGGTTGATCTCATTATCCGGGACACCCAGAATACGACCTTTTAACCTCCCTCATGAAGACCCGGTTGTCACGTTTCGGAATTCTCCTTCTCATCGCCTTATCGTTTCTATCCCCCCAGATAAACGCCGCCGAGACATCCCCCCTCACCCTTTCCAAATGGAAAATCCTGTTCGACGCGAATCGCGGACAGGTCACCGTTCATCTGCGGGCCACCAGTCTTTCAAAGATCCTGCGGGTGACACTCGCCTATCGGATTGAAAAGGCGGCAGAGCAGTCTCTCCCCATGCGCTACTTTGGAGGCGATTCTGACACCTGGATCGCAACGTTCCCCCAGCCACTTATCGCGGGAGAAAAGCTCACCCTTCGCGCCATCGCCGAAGATGAGGCCGGGAATCAGGAGGCCAGCGATTTTCCCGCCAATCCCTATCGGGTCGCTTCTGACATGACGCCACCTTCCCTGTCAGGATGGAAAATCATGACGAGCCCCGCTTCAGGAAAAATGACTGTGACCCTTAGCGCCACCGATGACACCCGCGTCGAACGGGTCACGCTTCTCTACAGCATTGGAGATCCCATTTTTGATCGAAATAGAACGTTTCACTATGTGGGGGGGCCACAATCCCTTTGGAGTCTCACGCTGCCGGAGAAATTAAAAGATGGAGACAGGGTCTATCTGAAGGCCACCGCAACGGATCCGGACGCCCATATCACCACAGTCGGCTACCCGGACAACCCCTACTTCATCGCGCGGGACACCACATCCCCCGTCATTTCCGACTGGAAGATTACCCTGAATCCGAAAAACGGCAAGATGACCGTTCAGGTGATGGCGTCCGACGCCTCCGGGGTTGAGCGGGTCGGGCTCTCCTATCGCCTCGGGGAAGAGGAGCGGGGGCTGACACGCCCCATGACCTTCGCCGGGGGCAACTCCAAAACCTGGACCACGACGCTGCCCGATCCCTTCATCAATGGGCAGCAGGTCTATCTCCGCAGCACGTCGGAAGACATCAACAGCCCTGCGAACACCGGCTTCACAGACTACCCCGCCAATCCATTTGTCGTCTCGAACGTGCTGACGCCAACCGTCTGGACCACCGCCATCACACTGAATCCGGAAAAGTCTCCAAGAAATGGCATCGTGAAAGGGAAAGGGACCCTCGTTGGCAAGGGACACGGCGTCCTCACCTATCAGTGGAAATGGCGAAACCCGGAGGGGGCCGTCGAGAACAGCGCCCTGCTCGCGACGCAGATGCAGGGCGGCGCCGCAATCATTCCTCCCTATCGGTTGCCCACAAAAACAGGGGGGACCTATCAGGCCTGGATCGAGGTAACCCATCCAAAATCCCTGCTCTCTGATAAAAAGCCCTACGTCGTGACCGCCACGACAGACCGCCCCCTCCCTTCCACCCGGTCCCACTTTCAAATTACCCCAAACGCGCAAACCGAGAAATTAACCGTTCAGTTCCAAACTTCCGATCCCGCAAACGTTCACCAGGTTGACCTGAACTACGGCGTGGACAGTCCGACTTACGATCGTTCTCAAAAAATGTCTTCCCAAGGCGGTCTTTCCGAAACATGGACAACCACCCTGCCTGAAACCACGACCCCCGGCCAGAAATTTTACTTGCGGGCCCATGCGCAGAATCAACAACAGCAGACCCGCACAACCGACTACGCTGAAAACCCGTACGTTGTCTCCTATCCAGACCCGCAGGACACGCTGTCCCCGCAGGGCACGCAGCCCTCACAGGGCACGCAGCGGGGGCCCCTCGTCTCATCCATTCAAGCTGACGTCTCCCCCAGCGAGGCCGGACGGAAGACCGCAGTCTTTGGGAAGGCCACGCTCAAGGGAAGCGGGGAAGGCGTTGCCACCTACCGATGGCGATGGCGCAGGCCGGAAGGGGTCATGGGAGAGAGCCCCCGGCAGACCACCCCCATACGCCATGGCACGGGTGAGATCCCCCCCTATCGGCTCCCCACAGAAGCCCTGGGGGAATATACGGCCTGGGTTGATGTCAACAGCCCCACGTCGCTTCAATCCGCGCCCCAGCGTTATCTCGTAAAAGACCATGGCCTCGACCTCTCGGACTGGGAGGTGGAGATCGATCCGGAAACGCAAAAGATTGCCGTTCGGCTCAAGGCAGACGAGGCCAAAGCGGTCCGCCTCGCCTACAGCAAACAGGCGTCAATTTATGACCAATCGATCCCTATGATCCAGGATGAGATCCATCCAGAATACTGGATGGCCACGCTTCCTCAACCGGTATCAGAGGGACAAAAAATCTATCTTCGAGCCGACGCCAGAGATCACCGCCAGCCTGAAAACGCGATAGCACGGGAGTTTGAATTCAATCCTTATCAAGTGGCCTTCGGAAAAGAAAAGCCTGTTTTCGGTGTCACGGTCATCACCCATGGATTCCCTCTCTGCGGAAAAATCAACCTGTCCCAATGCGTGGGGCTACCCACCTGGGCCAAGGCGATGGGGATGGCCATTCTGAATCGGGCCGGATCCGGGAAACTCTGGCATTTTCAATACGGAACAGACACCCTTCACGATAGGACCCCCAAGATGTCTTCTCCACCCCCTCAAGCGAAGTTTAAAGAGAGCCGTTTTGGAGAGCAGGTGATTCTTGTCGATTGGAGCGAACAGGCAAACCCTCTGATCCCCGGGGCCGCAGAAGCGACGGGCCATGCCCTGTACGCCCTCTTGATGGGAGAAGGAATCGGTAACCCGGAGCGGTTTGTCGGACCCGTCGGCAGACAAAGGGCACTTCACTTCATCGGCCATGGACCGGGCACTGTGGTCAACAGCGAGGCGATCCGGCGGCTGGGGGCGTGGGAGGAAATTCGCGTTGAACAGATGACCCTGTTAGATCCCTACGATTGGGACTCTAAAACGCTTAAAATGGATTCCGCAACCCACCAGGCGGCTCTCCTGCCGGATGTTCGGATCTGGAGCAATGTCACCCGGGTTGACACCTACTATCACGAAAAGGGCGGAGATCCTGTGATTAACCCCCAGGGCCGCCCTGTGCCAGGATCCCAGCGGGGGACTTCAGGAGGCGACCAGGGTCTTGACCTGTCGGATTTAAACGGCTTTTACAATGCCGGTCTCTACAACCCGCACGAACGGGTCCACACCTTTTATCATGGAACCATTGATCCCGCCGCCACAGAAGTGGATGGAGAGGCGATTCAACAGGGCTGGTATTTGGGAAAACGGGAAGCGCTCGGATATGCCTATTCAAGGATCGGTGGACGGAAACACCTCAAAGATTTCTCACGGGACTGCCGCATTCCTCCGAGTCATTCAAAACCCCTGCAAAAATGTAACGGCCACAAAGAAAGCCGTGGCGACAACCAGGATCTTCAAATTCAGCCCCTGAAGGAGTTTTCCCAGGAAGACGCCCTCGCGCAACGTCTTTTTAATTCCGACTTCCTGGCAGCTCAAGGTGTAACACTCCCCGGGTTTAAAACCCCGGTCCATGTCAAGACGCTCATCCCCGGAAAGGGCGTGGTCCCCCTCATCGCCGGAGACACACTTTCAACACACTTGACCTACCTCCCTGTCTTACCATCGAGTGCGCTACTTCTTACACTGAAAGCGACGCCCCCACCCTCGGTGCTCTCCTCGCAGGGCACGCAGGCCTCGCAGGCGATGGCGCCACGTCTCTTCATCTCCCGCAACAATGCCCTGATCACGGAGATTCCCGTCATCGTCCCAGACTTGAAAACAACGCCCGCCCCGACCGAGTTTCGATATGACCTCTCCGCATTCCAGGGGCAGTCGGTTTCTATCAAAATTGGACTCACAGGGCAGGGCCCCATGCAGATTTCAGAGCCCCATCTCGTGGCCGCCGCCCCGCCACAAAAGGCTTCGCCTACGCCAAGTCCTGCGAGGCCTGCGAGGCCTGAAAAACTCAAAAAAGAGTAAGGGGCTTTTACAACAGACCGCATGGAACTTTGGCGTTTCAAGTGGGAAACAAGGGAAAGACCCATGGTAATTTCCATAGTAATTCCCCCTTAACAAAGGGGGGCAGGGGGGTTGTAGGCGGGGGCAGGAGGTGTAGGCGGGTGTGCACCAAAAACGGCTCAATGTTCTTCTTGAGCAAGAAGGCGCGATGAGCAGTCTTCGGGGTGTATCCGATGTCATTCTTACAAAGGGCCTGCTTGGCTCGCTTTACTCTGACCGTGGCAGGAACGGCAGGTTGACGCCTGAAAAGTCAATAAGGCATGCCTGGCACCGTTACACAAGCTAAGCGGCAGGCCCGCCGAAAGGCGGGACTGTCCGCTTGAGCGCCTTGTTATGCGTCCTCACGCCGTTTACCCAGATACTTGAGCCACAGAAAACCAATGATTGCTGCGGTCAACAAAGCCAGAAGAATCGCCATTTTTGAGGCGTTTATGTTCTCGGCATCTCCGGCGAAGGCAAGATTAGCAATGAAAATGGACATGGTGAACCCGATGCCACCAAGAATCCCTGCGCCAATAACATGCCGCCAGCTCAGATCGGCCGGCAAGCGGCATATGCCGCTTGCAACAGCGGCGAAACAGAGCAGCGTCACCCCCAGAGGTTTACCCAAAATCAAACCTGCGGTGATGCCAAGGCTGTTTGCACTACTCAGGTCTTGCATCCAATTCGCGCCGATGAGGATCGCAGTATTGGCCAGAGCAAAACTCGGCAGGATGATGAACGCGACCGGCTTGTGCAACAAATGTTCGAGCCGGTGTGAGGGCGACGCCTCGTCATCGGCCTTGGCGGAGAATGGGATGGCAAAGGCCAACATCACCCCGGCGATCGTTGCGTGAACGCCTGACTTGAGCATGAGAAACCACATCAACGCGCCGCCCAGCAGATAAGGGGTCAGGGACATTACACGGAAGAGACGGTTCAAGCCGCAGAGCAAAGCCCAAACGACCAGAGCCGCCAAAAGATACCCAACCGATAATTGCGCGGTATAGAACACCGCGATGATGACAATTGCGCTCAAATCATCGATGACCGCGAACGCCACCACGAACACTTTCAGCGAGGCCGGAACCCGGTTTCCGAGCAGGGCCAGAACGCCGAGCGCAAAGGCGATGTCTGTTGCCATCGGAATTCCGATTCCGGCTTGCGTCGGCGTCCCCGCGTTGAACGAGAAATGAATCAGTGCAGGTGCAGCAATTCCGCCGAAGGCCGCAAACGTCGGCAGTAGGGCGTTCCGGAGGTTGGACAGTTCGCCGCTGTAAAGCTCGCGTTCGAGTTCCAGGCCGATGAGCAGAAAGAAAATCGCCATCAGCGCATCGTTGATCCAATGCTCCAGGCTGAGACCGGCGACCCGGATTTGCCACACACTCGCATAGTCTGGACCGAATGAGGAGTTCGTAATCAGGAGCGAGATGGCAGTACAGACAATCAGCAGAATCCCACTCGACTTTTCTGAGTGAAAAAACTTCTGGAATGTGCTTGATAAGGTTCGCGGGTCGAGGGGCATGAGCTTCTTTAGAGCGAAACTTCAAACACTGACAAATCTCTATGTGGACGCCTAACGGTCGGCATCAGCCGTTTGCGCAGCGCCAGCGGAGCAAATCGGCTACATGCCGTGGTTGGGCCGTTGTTGAAGTTGGTTGGCTTATGAGACTTTGCGCGCCATGATCGCAACGCTCACCGGCTCGATAGTGCGTGCCAAAATTGGCCCAAGCGCAGCCAAGAACAATACATAGGCGGCGGACAACGGCCCCAGTTGCGGTTCGAGTCCTGCACTCACCCCTAAACCGGCAATCACAATGGAAAACTCGCCGCGTGCGACCAGAGTGGCTCCTGCCCTCAGGCTGCCGAGCGTGTCCACTCCAGCATGGCGCGCCGCCCACCAACCGGCAAACACTTTGGTCAACGTGGTTATGACGCCCAGGCCCACCGCCAGCAGCAGAACCGGCGGAAGGGTGGCTGGGTCAATCTGTAAGCCGAAGAACAAAAAAAAGATCGCCGCGAATAAGTCGCGTAACGGGCTGATCAGACGATGAGTTTGTTTAACGATTGGCCCGGAGAGTGCGATGCCGACGAGAAAGGCTCCGATCGCCGCAGAGACTTGCAGGCGTTGCGCCACACCCGCCACGAGCAGCACCACACCAAAGGTGGTGAACAAAATGACTTCGTCCGACTGATGGGCCACCAAACGGCTTAACGCTCTGCCGTAGCGCACAGCCACAAACAAGACAACGCTTAC
>CAYRGU010000109.1:0-9205 GCA_964423845.1 uncultured Nitrospirota bacterium | reverse complement strand
TTGTCCCGGCCTATTCTGGATAATCTCCAGCGGTTCCCCGATCAGCCGTTCGACCTCGGCCACGGCATGGTGATAGTCGGTCAGGGCGCGAAGATGCTGCGCCCGCGAACCAAACAACGTTCGCTGTGCGTCTAACAGATCCAATAAACCAAATTTTCCGAGGCGGTATCCCTCGTTTACCGACTCAAAAACCTGTTTAGCACCGGAGAGAACGTTCTTTTCCAGAGAGACCGCCTCGGCGTGCGCGGTTGAAAGCACCCGGTAGGCCTCGGAGAGGGCAGTCGTCATCCGTACCGCCACAGCGTGCCGTTCTTCTTCTCCTTTCGAAAGGCGGTGATGCGCCGCTTGTACCCCGCCCTGATTCCTGTTAAAGATCGGGAGGGGCAGAGAGAGGCCAATCAGGAAGACACCCTCCCCCGTTGTTTCGTACCGCCGAAACCCACCCATCAGGGTTAAGTCGGGAATAGCCTTAGATCGTTCCAGATCGATCACGGCCCGGCGCTGTGCGATTTCGGTCTTCCAGCGGGCAAGCGTCGGGTTCTGGGAAAGACGTTCGGTGAGTTGTGCAAGGGAGGGAATGGGAGAAACGTCGCCAAGCCTCCCGGCAGCTTTTTCAAACTTTGGAGTCGTGCTTCCCCATGTCGAGGCCAATCGTTTGCGGACAGACGCCAACTCTTTCTCCACGCGATCCCGTTCAATCTCTGCCGAGGCCAACGCGATCTTTGTCCGCATCTCTTCGATCGGAGAGACCTTTCCCGCCCGAACCCGTTCGGAGACGACGCGGGCCGTCTCTTCAGCAAGTCGGAGGGTCTCTTCGATGAGTGCCTGCTGCTGCTGCGTCCTCAACAGATCGGTAAAGGCATGAGAGACCTGCGTGAAGAGATCGAGCTGTCTGGCCTCGTAATCCCAATCGGCCAGGTCATGTGAAAGCGCTGCGGCCTCGCGCCGCTTCGTTCGCTTTCCGCCCAGTTCGATGATCTGGCTTAGGGCCAGGGTGGCCTGCGGCTGGGGGACCCCCCCAACACCCCCCGAAGAGGCCGAAACGCCAAGGTCTTGCAGGTCGATGCCGATCGTCGGATTGTGAAACAGCCCCGCCTGGAGAGTCGTCGCCTCGTGTGCGCGAACTTCCCAGGAGAAGGCGTGAAGCTCCGGGTTCCGCATCAGTGCCATATCCAGCGCATGACGGAGGGTGACGGTTCCGGTCGGCTCTTCAGCATGGGCCACCGCACAGGCAGACGGTCCGAAGGGGATCAGAAAAACGCCTAAAATAACCATTGTTCTTAAACGCATAAACCCTCCAGAAATTCTAACGGGTCGCTATAGAGGAATCGACGCGATGCGGCTTAGGAATTTTTTATTCCATTCAGGGATACAGCGGTTGACTACGACAAGGGGCGTCATGATTTAAATGAAAAACAGCCGCCTCACCGGCGATTTTTTTGAGTGGGTCGGGGCGAGAGGATTTGAACCTCCGGCCCCCTGGTCCCGAACCAGGTGCGCTACCAAGCTGCGCTACGCCCCGACATTTATTTGCAGGAGAGAGCCTCCCATTCCGCTTCGGTCATCGCCCGGATGGTGAGGGCGTGAATCTCCCCATTCATTTCCTCGGTCAGGGCGTTAAAAACAAGACGATTGCGATCCAGAAGAGAGACCTCTTCAAAACGAGACGAGACCACTTTAAGAATAAAATGCCCCCCACCCTGTATTGCACCAGCGTGGCCAATATGCTTCCAGCTTTCATCGACAATCTCCACAAAACTGGCGGAAAGCCTCTCCACGAGTTTACGACGGATCTTCTCTGGCGTCCCGTTCAATCGAACTCCCGGGTGCCACTCTCCTGTGGCTCCATGTAAAAGGATTGCAACAGATCTCGCACCGAGAGAACGCCAATAACCGCTCCTTTTCGGGTCACGGCAAGATGACGCACCTTCTTGATCTTCATTAAATCATTGGCGCCAATGACCGTCTGATCTGCCTCGACCGTGAGCAGTGCCGTCATCACACTTCCCACTGTCACAGAAGTTGGATCGACGCCAACCGCCACCACCTTACGGATAATCTCCCGTTCTGAAATAACCCCCACATAAGACCCATGGCGATCCACGAGGAGACTCCCCACCTCTCTTTTCGCCATCTCCTCCGCCGCATCCGACACACTCCGTTCTGACGAAATGGAATAAATCTTACCCGACATCAGTTTTTCAATCACTGGACTCATGGCTCCCCTCCCCGATGAATATGACGATGACTTAAAAAAACCTGCGCAACCTGTTATTCCCACTCAATCGTGCTCGGAGGCTTCGACGAAACATCATAAACCACTCGATTGATTCCCTCAACTTCATTGACAATGCGCGTTGAAACAGCCCGGAGCAGGTCATGGGGGAGGTTAAACCAGTCCGCCGTCATGCCATCCTGACTCACCACGGCGCGAAGGGCAATGGCATCCTGATAGGTCCGCTCATCTCCCATCACCCCCACACTCCTCACCGGAAGATAAATGGCAAACGATTGCCAGACCGAAGCATAAAGGCCCGCCTTCCGCATCTCCTCCTCAAAAATGGCATCCGCGCTCCGAAGGCGATCAAGCCGCTCTGCGGTTATTTTACCTAAGATTCTAACCGCCAGCCCCGGTCCCGGGAAAGGGTGCCGCTCCAGAATTTCCCCCGGGATATTCAGGGTGCGACCCAATTCACGAACCTCATCCTTGAACAGGTTACGGAGCGGCTCCACCAATTTAAATTTCATCCTTTTGGGAAGCCCCCCAACATTGTGATGGCTCTTAATGGTCGCGGAAGGGCCCTTGACTGAAACGCTTTCAATCACATCCGGATAGAGTGTCCCCTGCACCAGAAAATCCACCTTGCCAATCTTTCTCGCCTCCTCCTCAAAAACAGCGATAAATTCCCGTCCGATGATCTTGCGCTTTTTCTCAGGGTCATAAACCCTATTAAGAGCCGTTAAAAACCGATGTGATGCGTCAATATACTTTACATTTAACTTTAAATTTTTACTAAACAGGTCGAGGACTTGTCTCTCCTCATTTTTTCTTAAAAGACCGTTATTTACAAAAAAACAGGTCAGTCTCGGTCCCATGACCCGCTGGACCAATGCCGCAGCGACTGAAGAATCGACCCCGCCACTGACGGCACAAACCGCCCGTCCCTCCCTAATTTCGGAGGCGATCTTCTGCTCGGCCTCGACCCGATAAGAGCCCATATCCCACGTCGGTTTACATCCGCAGATCTGAAAGACAAAGTTTTTTAAAATTTTCACCCCTTCAGGGGTATGCGCCACCTCCGGATGAAACTGCAACCCATACAACATTTGTTTGCGATCCTGCATCGCCGCTGCAGGGGAGTGATGGGTCTTCGCGATTGCCGTAAATCCAGGGGGAAGGAGGTCAATCCGATCCCCATGAGACATCCATACCGGGGTTTTATGAAGGACCTTATCAAATAAATCGCTGGTTTTTTTAACAGAGAGTTCGGCACGTCCATACTCCCGCTTCTCTGAACGGGCCACCCGTCCCCCTAAAAGGTGCGTCATGAGCTGCATGCCATAGCAGATCCCCAAAACCGGGAACCCACCCCTCATCACCTGGGGATCACAGAGCGGCGGATCTGGATCATAAACGCTGGAGGGCCCCCCAGACAGAATGACGCCACTTGGCGCATGCGATTGAATTGCCTTGAAGGGGGTGGTGTAGGGGACTATTTCGGAATAGACCCGTAACTCTCGAATGCGACGCGCAATGAGTTGCGTGTATTGAGATCCAAAATCGAGGATGAGAATTTTATCCACGGAAATAACATCGGGACACGGGGCGGCTATCCATTTTCACCGCGCTCATAGTTAGGGGCCTCTTTCGTAATAATGACATCATGCGGATGGCTCTCCCGTAGACCTGCCGAGGTAATCCGAATAAACCGTCCATATTTCCGCAGATCGCCAATCGTCTTGCATCCGCAATAGCCCATGCCGGCACGAAGCCCCCCCACCATCTGGTAGACCACCGCAGACAGGGGACCTTTAAACGGGACCCGGCCCTCAATGCCTTCAGGCACCAATTTCGCTTCAGGCTCAAACTCCTGGAAATAGCGGTCTTTGCTCCCACGTTGCATGGCGCCAATCGAACCCATTCCCCGGTAAACCTTGTAACTTCTCCCCTGAAAGAGCACCGTTTCGCCAGGGCTTTCTTCGCATCCCGCGAAGAGACTTCCAATCATCACCGAGTTCGCGCCCGCCGCAATCGCCTTGGTAATATCCCCTGAAAATTTAATTCCGCCATCGGCGATCACCGGCACCTTGTAACGCTTCGCCGCCTTCGCACAGTCCATAATCGCCGTCAGTTGCGGAACCCCCGCGCCCGCGATCACCCGCGTCGTACAGATGGACCCCGGTCCCACGCCCACCTTCACTGCGTCCGCCCCCGCTTTAATCAGGGCGACAGTCGCATCCGCCGTGGCCACGTTCCCCCCCATCAACTCCAACGCGGGATAACGCTTCTTGATGGTTCGGACCATCTCCAGGACCGCCGCAGAATGGCCGTGGGCCGTGTCTACGATAATCAGGTCAACGCCATTTCGCACCAGGGCATCCACCCGATCCTTGGCATCGCCGCCAATTCCAACGGCGCCTCCCACACGTAACCGCCCCAACTCATCCTTGCAGGCATTGGGATATTTAATGCTCTTTTCAATATCTTTAATCGTAATCAGACCCTTTAACTCAAACTGATCATTCACCACCGGAAGTTTTTCAATTCTATTTTTATGAAGAATCACGCGGGCCTCTTCAAGCGTGGTTCCTTCAGGCACAGTAATCAGCCCCTCATGCGTCATCACTTCCGAAATTTTAAGATTGGTCCTCCCCTCAAACCGAAGGTCACGATTGGTCAGGATGCCAACCAACTTGCCCCCCTTCGAGACGGGAATGCCGGAAATCCGGTAGCGCTCCATCAAACTCAAGGCCTCATGCACCCGTTGATCCGGGGCAATGGTAATCGGATCGACAATCATGCCGCTTTCCGACTTTTTCACCCGGTCCACTTCAAGGGCCTGCGCCTCCACCGAGAAGGCACGGTGCACAATGCCAATCCCTCCTTCCCGGGCCATCGCAATGGCCAAACGAGATTCGGTAACGGTATCCATCGCCGCGCTCACGACGGGAATATGGATTTTAATGCGGCGGGTGAGTTGGGTTTCCGTGTTCACCTGACGCGGCATGACGCTGGAATAAGCGGGGATCAGGCTCACGTCATCAAAAGTCAGCCCAACCTCTAACCCCTGTTCACGCATCAGAAAAACTCCTCAACCCAACAAAACCGGCCTATATCTATCACAGGCATCCAGGGAGATCAACACCGATCCAGCGCCGCAAGGGCCCTCTCCAGCGCCTCTCGCATCAGAGAGAGCGGTGCTTTTTCTTTCAGCCAGATTTCAAAGGCCAACGCCCCTTGATGCAGCAGCATGCCGATCCCTGGAACGCCTTGCGCCCCCACCCGTTTGGCCGATCGCAATAAAGGCGTCTCCCTCGGCCGATAGACCAGATCCACGACCACCCATCCGGGCCGAAGAGAGGATTCAGGAAAAGGCAGCGGGTCTTCCTTTTTCATCCCCAAAGGGGTCGCGTTCACCAAAATCGTCGGCAAGTGTTCCGCCGGGTGCCACACCAGGTGCCCATCTGCCGTCAGGTCAGATGGAACGACAGAAATTTTAAGCCCGGGAAACAGACTGCGGAGCGCCTTGGCCAAACCTTCTCCGCGATCTTTGTTCCTCGTGATGAAAACCATTTCCGAGACCCCCGTTTCCGCAAGGGAAAAAGAGACCGATCGGGCCACGCCTCCCGCGCCAAGAAGGAGAACCCGTTTCCCGGACGGCTCAATCCCCGCCTCGGTCAGCGACCGGATAAATCCCTCTCCATCGGTATTGTGGCCAATGAGAGCGTCCCCTCGGCGCGCAATCGTATTGACCGCGCCCATCTGTTTTGCCGTCCCCGCCAGTTCATCCAGATACGGGATAACGGCCTCTTTATGGGGCAAGGTGATATTCAGGCCGTGAATGTCCAGCGGGATGATCCCACGCACCGCTCGTTCCAGGTGGTCCGGGTGAACCTCAAATTGAAGGTAATGGCAAGGAAGAGAGAGCCCATCAAACGCGGCATTCTGCATGATGGGAGAGAGGGTATGGTGAATGGGATAGCCAAGAATCCCGAAGATTTTAGATTGTCCGGCAATCAATGGGCTCATAATGACCTATTGGGTAAATCCCCTCCTTTTGCTAAGGAGGGGGAGGGGAGGTAACCCGTTTTATTTGTTCTGCTATCCTTGACGAGACTTCCGATATCCTGATTGTTAAACCTCAATAACAGAAAAGGGGTGCGACCCCTGCGAGGGGTGCGAGCCATGCGATGGCTGCGGCCCCTCCGGGGGGGGAAGCGTCGTGAAATGAGCGATGCGCCCCGTACCCTATTTAACGCACTTTCAGAACAATCGGCCTAACTTTTTTTAGGATTCCTTACAGATTCTTTTTAATATGGATTTCCTTAAGCTGTCGTTCGTCCACACTTCCCGGGGCATCCGTCATCAGGCAGATCCCTTTCTGGGTTTTGGGGAACGCGATCACGTCCCGGATGGAATCAACACCCGCTAAAATGGCCACCAGCCGATCAAATCCAAAGGCCATTCCGCCATGCGGAGGGGCCCCATATTTCAGGGATTCCAGCAGGAATCCAAATTTCTCTTCAGCCTCTTTTTTTTCAATTCCCAAAAGCTGAAAAATCCTGGCCTGCATCTCGCTCTGGTGGATGCGGATACTGCCTCCGCCAATCTCCGTTCCGTTCAAAACCATGTCATAGGCGCGAGAGCGAACCCGGAGCGGATCGGTCGTCAAAAGTGGCAGATCCTCCGCCATCGGCGCGGTGAACGGATGATGCATGGCGGTCAGCCGTTTTTCACTTTCGTCATATTCAAACATCGGAAAATCGGTGACCCAAAGCGGCTTAAACTGACCGGGGTCGATAAGATGCTGCCGCTTCCCCAAAGAGAGTCGAAGCGCGCCTAAGACCTGGTTGACAATTTGGGTCTGATCCGCGACAAAAAGGAGCAGATCGCCCGGCTCCCCCAGGAAACGCTCTTTGATTTTTTTTAAGAGGTCCGACGAGAAAAACTTTGCGATCGGGCCCTCCAATCCTTCGGGCTGCACCTTCATCCAGGCCAATCCCTTTGCACCCAAAGCCATCGCTTCTGCGACCAGGGCGTCTATCTCTTTGCGGGTGAAGGTCACAAGTCCAGCAGGGTCTGCAAGGGGTGCGACCCCTGCGAGGGGTGCGGCCCCTGCGAGACCTTTCACGTTGATTCCCTTGACAGATCCTCCCCGTTGAACCACCTCTCGAAAAACATTAAACTCCGACACGCCCACCAGATCAGAGAGGTCTACCAGTTCCATTCCAAACCGAAGATCCGGCTTGTCCACACCAAACCGACTCATCGCCTCCTGGTAGGTCAATCTCTGGAACGGGATCGTCAACGTCATCCCTTTGACCTGTGTGATGAGATCACGGATCATCTCTTCCATGAGACGGATAATCTCTTCCCGATCAATAAAAGACATCTCAATATCGACCTGGGTAAATTCGGGCTGGCGATCGGCACGCAGGTCTTCATCTCGGAAACAGCGAACGATCTGGTAATAGCGATCAAACCCGCCAATCATCAGGATTTGCTTAAAGAGCTGGGGGGACTGTGGAAGGGCATAAAAATTTCCGGGATTAAGCCGGCTTGGGACGAGAAAATCGCGCGCGCCTTCGGGGGTACTTTTAGTCAGACAGGGGGTCTCTACCTCTATAAAACCGTGTTGATCGAGAAAACGGCGAATCTCCCTGGACATCTTGTGCCGCAAGAAAAAATTCTTCTGAACCGATGGCCGGCGAAGATCAAGGTAACGATATTTCAGCCGGAGCGACTCTGCGGGATCTTTCTCCTCCTCAATGGGAAATGGCGGGGTTAAAGAAGTATTTAAAACGATCAGGTCGCCTGCATAGATTTCGACGTCACCCGTGGGTAAAAATGCGTTGCGAGTCCCCTCCGGTCGAAGGGCGACGGCCCCTTGAACCTGAATGACATCTTCCGAACGAAGGCGGTGGGCTTCAAGATGGGTGGACTGCCCTCTCTTCGGATCAAAGACAACCTGCACCAGGCCTTCACGATCCCGAAGGTCAATAAAAATCAGGCCGCCGTGGTCCCGACGCCGGTGAACCCAGCCCATCAAAACCACGTCCCGACCGACCGAAGACGGGTTGAGCATTCCGCAATAATCTGTTCGATTCATCGCGGCGGAAGGTAACACGCAGGCGAAAAAGTTGTCAACGAAACCGTAGAATGATGAGCAGAAATGTCCGGTTTTTTTAGCAGGTTGCTGAAAAACTCATGGTTCAGCAACCGGTTCGGCCCCGTGTGCTTGTTTGCAATCGTTGGAGAAATTGACAACAAAGACAACCTGTTGGTATAGTCCCCAACATGAAAGCGGTTCAGCTTGTCTGCACTCGAATAATGTACTCTGAAGCAGCGTTTGCGGAGTTGGTGTTGTGGCAAGTCCCCAAGCCTGTTGCTGGATCAGCCCATGGGTTCAAATATAGGCTGGCGTATGTGGTGCGTAGTGTATGTGTCCTTCGGTACGACAACGAGGCTGGAAAAGGTGACCCCCGGCACTTCGGTGCCAAAGACACCGCCTACAAATTCACCTCACCGGACAAACTAATTGCTGATTTTCAACGAGACATTGTGAGGTGGAACAATGAAAACCGTAACGCTTAACGTATGTGCCCCTGCCGACTCAATGGCAGATTTCGCGCAGGCATGGAAGACTGGGAAGGCCCAGAAGTCCGCGTATATCAGCTTTGCTACGCCCGAGTTGCTTTGGCAAGTACTCACCGCCAAACGCTGGGATCTGCTCAAGGCACTGTGTGGCGTTGGTCCTGTATCCATTCGCGAAGCGGCCCGGCGAGTCGGTCGTGACGTAAAGGCTGTTCACGGCGACGTGACGGCACTGCTTAGTGCTGGCGTTCTTGATCGCACAGAACAAGGCCGCATCGTGTTTCCTTTCCAAGCGGTAAAGGTTGAGTTCCTGTTACAAGCGGCGTGACGTGTTTGCGCCGTTGGTGCCGAACAAGGTGCTCAAGCCGACCGCATAAAGCGTGGTGTTTT
>CAYRGU010000108.1:0-12659 GCA_964423845.1 uncultured Nitrospirota bacterium | reverse complement strand
CAGAATCTTAAACATCATCACGCTATCGTAGCGCGGCCGCCCTCCCGCCCCTTTGGCAGACTGGTCGATCGTCTGCTCCAAAATCTTGCGAAACATCTCCCAATCAATCCGCCCAGCAAGCTTCTCCAAGGCGTGTCCCTTTCGGGAAAGCTCCAGCATTCTGTTCTGATAATCAAATAACCCAGGATCGCATTTCGTAATCGTTTGTTTCATATCTACTCCTATCCCATCATCCACATCTCTACCAAACCGCTTGAACCAAAAAAACCATTATAACAAATGTCAGGTTATTAGAGATGCCCTTTAGCAGATAGAGATAGCGGTTTGCCTTCCTCGCAACCTTTGTAAAATGGATTGCAGGCAATCCCCTCCCGTTGACCCCCCTTCAGAATCTTCCTATAATGGCGAACTTCTAACGTGGTCCTTGTTGATATGGAAGAGACGAACGATCAGATTGCGCAGCGCCTCAAGAAACTTGAGGCCCTTCAAGGGGCTGGGGTGGCACCCTATGGTGCCCGCTTTGAGGGGAAGCATCCGCTGTCTGAAATTCTGAAAAGGCATCGCGATTCAGAAAAGGAGGCCTTAGAGGCCGATCCGCCCACTTACCGTGTCGCGGGCCGTCTGGTCTCGCTTCGCCGGTTTGGCAAGGCGGCCTTTTCCAATCTGCAGGATGTCACCGGTCGGCTCCAGGTTTATTTCAAAAAAGAGTATCTGGGTGAGGCGGCATTTGGCCTGTTTGAGGCGCTTGATCTGGGGGATCATGTGGGTCTGGAGGGGGTTCTCTTCCGGACCAAGACCCACGAACTTACGCTCCAGGTAAGACAGCTCACCCTTTTATCCAAAGCCCTTCGCCCCCTTCCGGAGAAATGGCACGGGCTGACCGACATTGAACTTCGCTATCGGCGGCGCTACGTCGATCTGATTGCCAATCCGGAGGTCCGGGAGGTCTTTGTCCAACGCGGGAAGGCCATCGAGGCGATGCGGCGCTTCCTGTCTGGGCAAGGTTTCCTGGAGGTGGAGACCCCGATGATGCATGCTATCGCCGGGGGTGCCACGGCACGGCCTTTTGTCACACATCATAATACGTTGGGGATGGATCTTTATCTGCGGATCGCCCCGGAGCTCTACCTGAAGCGGCTGATCGTTGGCGGATTCGAACGGATCTTTGAGATCAATCGAAACTTCCGGAACGAAGGGATCTCCACAATTCATAACCCCGAATTTACCATGCTTGAGTTCTACATGGCCTATGCCGATTATCACGACCTCATCCCATTTACAGAGCGGTTGATCACGACCGTGGCGCAAGAGGTCTGTGGCGGCCTGACGCTCACCTATCAAGGAAAGGCCATTGATTTAACCCCCCCCTGGAAACAGATTTCCTATCTCGACGCACTGTCCCAGAGGCATCAGATCTCCCCGGACCAGATCTCCGATCTGAATCTGCTTCGTGATCTTGCAAAAAGCCATCACCTTCCCGTCAAGGAAACGGACGGTATTGCCTCCTTGTGGGATGCCCTCTTTTCCGCGACGGTGGAGCCGGATCTGACCGGCCCGGTTTTTGTCACGCATCACCCGACAGCCATCTCGCCCCTCGCGAAGCGCATGCCAGGTTGTCCCGATCTGACGGAGCGCTTTGAACTCTACATCGCCTCACGTGAGATCGCGAACGGTTTTTCGGAACTCAATGACCCGCAGGACCAGCGAAGACGCTTCGAGTCCCAGATGGCCGAACGAGACAAGGGCGATCTGGAGGCCCACGCCATGGACGAGGATTACTTGATGGCCTTGGAGGTCGGCCTTCCGCCAACCGCAGGGGAGGGGATTGGTATTGACCGGCTGGTGATGCTTTTGACCGATCAGGCCTCCATTCGGGATGTCATCTTTTTCCCACAAATGAGACCCGAAAAATGAGGTCACTTCCCTTTGAACTTTTTGTGGGTGTGCGGTATTTCAAGGCGAAGCGCCGACAAAAGGGGATCTCGCTGACCACCCTCATCTCGATGGGGGGCGTCACGATTGGCGTGGCGGCCCTCATTGCCACCCTGTCGGTGATGGCCGGATTCGCGGAGGATCTCCGCGCCAAGATCCTGGGGACAAATTCCCACATCGTTGTGACCGACATGGGCCAGGGGGAACTGTTCGATGCGCCCCGTGTCATGGCGCAGATCAAAACCGTGCCGCATGTCGTGGCGGTGACTCCCTTTATTTTCCGGCAGGTTTTGCTTGCCACGGATCAGGCTGTCCTGGGGGTGGTCCTTCGCGGCATTGATCCGAAGCGTGAGTCGGCGGTGACGGACCTCGAAAAGAACATGGTGGAAGGTCACCTTTCGGATTTATCCCAGCCTCCCTCCCCCGCTTCCGGGCCATCTAAAACGGCTTCTCCCAAGAAAAAGGCTCCGGGTATTATTATCGGCAAGGAATTGGCAGCGCGCCTTGGGCTTCAGGTTGGGGATCCGCTCAGCGTGCTTTCTCCGGTCACGAAGGGCGGCCCGGCCAAGTGGTTGGGGGGGGCGGTGGCGTTGACCCCTAAGATCCGGGTCTTTCGGGTAACGGGCATTTTTGACTCGGGGATGTTTGAGTATGATACAACGCTCGCCTATGTGGCCCTTTCCGAGGCGCAGTCTTTTTTTAATCTCTCCGAAGGGGTTTCCGGCATTGAGGTCAAAGTGGACGACATTTTTTTGGCCGATCAGATCCGTCGCGAGATCGAATCCCGGCTGTCTTTCCCGTATCAGGTGCGAGACTGGAAACAGATGAACCGCAACCTCTTTTCAGCGCTCCAGCTTGAGAGGATTATCATGTTTATTATTTTGATTCTGATTGTTCTTGTGGCGTCATTTAACATCGTCAGCACCCTCACCATGACCGTGGCCGAGAAAAGCAGGGAGATCGCAATTTTAAAGGCGATGGGTGCGTCAAAAAAATCTATTCTTGGCATTTTTATGTTTGAGGGGTTGGTGATTGGAGGAATGGGGGTGGTGCTGGGCGTTCCGCTGGGGGTCGCCATCTGCCGTTTGCTACAGCGGTTCTACGTCCTTCCCAGTGATGTTTATTATTTAAGTCATCTGCCGGTCAGGGTTCAATCGATGGATCTGCTTTGGGTGGCCTCTTCCGCGATGTTGATTAGCCTGCTTGCGACCCTTTATCCCTCCTGGCAGGCGGCCAAGCTGGATCCTGCGGAGGCCCTTCGCTATGAGTGAAGCGCACGGGCTTGAGCCAGGATGATTACAGCGCACAATATTATCAAGTCTATTCCCGTGGGAGAGAAGAATCTGGTGATCCTCAAGGGGGTGACGCTTTCCATTCAAAAAGGGGAGATCGTGGCGATTATCGGTGCCTCCGGCGTCGGGAAGAGCACCTTCCTCCATATCCTCGGCGCCCTGGACCGTCCGACTGCGGGATCGGTTCTATTTCACGGTCTGGATCTCTTTTCACAAACCGATCAGGGATTGTCTGAATTCAGGAACAGGAAGGTGGGGTTTGTGTTTCAATCCCATCATCTTCTCTCGGAGTTCACGGCCCTTGAGAATACCATGATGCCTGGACTGATTCAGCGGGTCGATCCGGGTCCCTTGACCGTTCGCGCGAAGGAGATTTTGTCGGCGATGGGGCTTTCGGAACGTTTTAACCACCGGCCTGGACAGCTCTCCGGCGGGGAGCAACAGCGGGTGGCCATTGCCCGGGCGCTGATTCTTCATCCCGAGCTTGTTTTGGCAGATGAACCGACGGGCAATCTGGACAGTCAGACCGGCGAGGAGGTTTTTGCCCTTTTGAAGGGCCTCAATCGCCAGATGAATCTCACCCTGGTTCTTGTGACGCATAATGAAAAGCTCTCGCTCCAGGCCGATCGGATTGTGAAGATGGTAGATGGCACCCTCGAACACCCTCCGTAAGGGGCGGTTTTACTGGTAGAGATGACATGTCAAATGCCCCCTATCAACATGCCGGGCTCTGTGGATTAGCCCACCTTGCCCTTCGGGTGTCCGACCTTGAACGGTCACGCCATTTTTATGAGCATCTGCTTGGGATGCAGGTGGTTTGGGCACCCGACCCGGAAAATGTTTATCTTACCCTTGGGCCGGACAATCTGGCCCTGCATCAGATCCCGCAGGGGGAGTCCCTTTCACCCGGGGGGACTCTGGATCACTTTGGATTTATCGTTGAGAATGAAGCGTTCGTAGATGCCATTGCCAAGGCCCTGATCGATGCGGACGTGCCCATTTTAAAGCAGCCCAGACGTCACCGCGATGGGAGCTATTCCTTTTATTTCTCCGATCCGGATGGCAACGTCATTCAGATGCTTTATGAGCCGCGTCGGGTTGATAAAAGCCCGTAGACTGAAATCCAATTGACGCGCCGCAGACTTCCCGGCCTGGGCTGGGGACCTGGGGACTTTTAAATTGACAAGGCGGAGAGGGGTATAATACAATCCGAAGAAATTCTCACTTGCGTTTTCAAGAGATTCTGTGGGTCTTGTTCGCGGCGGGTGCGGTATAAATTCGATCTGATGTGGAGTGAATAAACTCATTATGAATACGAAAAATTTTGAAAAGAAACCGAAGTATCGCGTTGTGCCTGGGCCGGAGGGATTGTTGCCCCCTTCTGCCGCAATCGCTGGCGTTTGCCTCCCCGAAGAGGGGGAGGGATTGCTCGAAGGGCAGATTGTGTCGGAAGATGAGTCGATGGAGGCTGCGGCCATCGCGATGCTGACTCGGAAGAATCCGACTCTCTTTCCGGGGCCCCTGATGCTTTGGGGGTGGACGGAGCATGTCCGGGAGAAATCAAAGCCCTTTTTTGAGGTGGCACATGAAATTCCAGGTGTTCGCATTATCCCGATGCCCGATTATCGGCCGATTTACCCAAAGATTGATCCCGAGGCGGTCATCAATCCCTGTCACCCTAATTTAACGATTTGGCACAACAAGATTGAGGCCTGTGTCTTGATTGGGGTTCATTGCCACTTTGCCAATGTGACTTTAAAAATGATTCGCGCAGGAACCAATTGCTTTACCATTGCCCTTTGCGCGGAGGCGGGTCACGAAGATGCCATGGCGTCTATTCCCAACGTGGGGGCGGAGAAGATATTCAAGTTTGCCGAGGCCTTACGGAGAGTCAAGAGAAATGGAGTTGTTCCCTTGTATCAAGGGCGTGGCATTATCCCCTCGGGTTGGGTGCAGCAGAAGGGGTTGACGGGGATGGATGTGGATAGGCCCCAGGAAGAAATGGTGGGTGTGCATGGCGAATTTGGTCATGATCTGGAAAAGGGTTTGGACGAAAACGAAGAGTAGGCGAAGGGTAGAATTGATCCGATATCGTTGGGGGAGGGGGTTAGGATGAGCGAGGGCCTTGAAGAGGAAGTGAAGACAAATCCGCAGGGGGATGTGATTACAACAGCCCCATCCCCGCCGAAGGAGACTGGTAAGAAAGGGGCGGCCGCGCAGCGGGTTGTTTCCCCCGATTATCTGATTTTAGAGGCCCCCAGAGAGAAGACGTTTATTACGGGGAGCGAGGCCGCCAAGGAGGCGATTCGTCGTTCGAATGTCGACATTGCCATCTCCTACCCCATTACGCCCCAGAGCGAGACAATGCAGCAGGTGGGGTATCTCTACGCGGAGGGGTATGTCAAAGATTACTACCGCGGTGAGGAGGAATACGGTGTCATGTCTGCCATTGCAGGGGCTTCGCGGTCGGGAGTTCGGTGTTTGACCGCCACGGCGGGGCCTGGCTTGATGCGGGGCCTGGAGGTGATCGCCTCCTGGCCGGGAGGGCGGCTCCCAGGGATGTTACTGATTATGTGTCGTGTGATTAACGCCCCGCTGGCCATCCAGCCTGACAATGTCGAGCTCTCCTACATGCTCAATACCGGATGTATTCTCTTCCATGCCGAGAATCAGCAGGATTTCTACGATTTTCCGATTATCGGATATATGGTTGGGGAGAAACCGGAGGTGACATTGCCTGTTGCGGTGGCGGTGGATGGTTTTTTTGTAACCCATGCCCGTGGGTGGGTTTCGTTGCCATCGGCCGATCTCAAGCTTCCCCCGAGGGAGTGCTATCATGAGGCGGTGCCGATGATGGACAATGAGAATCCTCCGATTCGGCTCTCCCGCGATGCGCCGATTCAGAAGTCAAACTTTATCTCTTATCAGATGCATGCCTCATGGCAGCAGGAGATTTGGGCCGCGCAGGAGCGTTCTCGTAAGTGGATCAGTCGCTGGATGGGGGGCCTGATCGAAGTGGTGAACCCCGGGGCCAAGACCATGATTGTGGCCTCTGGCGCTGCGGTCTCGCAGGCGAGGGAAGCGGTTCGTCAATCGGAAGAGATTGGCCTGGACGTTGGACTGGTCAAAATAAGATCGCTTCGGCCTTTTCCATCAGAGGAGCTTAGAGAGGCACTCGATCACGCCGAGAAGATTATTATTCCGGAGTTTAACTGTGTCGGATGGCTTGCCAAAGAGGTGAAGGCGGTCATCGATCGGACGGAGCGTGTTGTTTCCGGTCCCCGTGTCTTTGGGGGGATGTCGATGCCGACCGAATTAATCATGGAGTATTTGACCGCCCCAGCCCATCGGAGTTAACGCGCTGGAATTATTTTTTTATGAGGGAGGAAAACGATGTCGTTACAAACAGTTCGTGTATCGCCAGGATTTGAAAAATATCTTCCGGTTGAGTATCAGGATCTGGTGAATGACAGCCAGTTTACGCGCGAGCGAAAGGTTTCGGAGATCGGCTCCTTTAAGGAGCTCGTGGAAGAGCACCCCATGTGTGCGGGCTGCGCCATGACGCTCTTTATCCGCACCGCGTTTATTGGACTCCCTAACCCAGAGCATACGATTACGGTCGGGACAGCAGGCTGTGGCCGGTTGGTCCTGACCCAGGCTGCAGTCCCCTTTATCTACGGGAATTATGGTGATACCAATGCGGTCGCATCCGGGTTAAAGCGAGGGCTGTCTATTCGATTTAAGGACACCCCAAAGGATGTGGTTGTGATGGCTGGCGATGGCGGACTGGCCGATATTGGTTTTGCCGCAGTGATGCATGGCTGGTTCAGAAAGGAAAAGTTTACGACCATCATGCTGGATAACGAAATTTATGGCAATACGGGAGGACAGGAGAGCGGGATGACCCAGAAGGGGATGGTTTTAAAAATGGCCCCCACGGGAAAGAAATTTGAAAAGATGGATATGATTGGCTTGGCCAAGACCGCCGGCGTGGCCTACATCGCGCGTGTGGTGCCGACCAATCCAACGCGCGTTGCCAATACCGTTCGCAAGGCGGTTTTAATCGCCCGTGAAGTGGGACCGACCTATATTCAAGCGTATACGTCGTGCAATATCGAGTACGCCATTCCGACCCCCAAGGTGATGGATGATGCCCGTGAGGTCGAAAAGGACAGGTATCAGTTTATGGAGTATATGACCGACGAGGCGAAGGGCTATTGGGATCACCTGGAGTCTGAACGGCGGAAGATCAAGGCCCCGGAGCCGCAATCGGTATAAACGCTAAAACAAATTCGTTTTAAGGAATTTACTTAGGAGGTTCAAAAATGGGATCGGGAGATAGCGGGACCAGTCGGTTTAATATCCGAATGGCTGGAATTGGGGGCCAGGGGGTTGTGACCGCTTCACATATCTTAAGTAACGGCGTGATTATCAGTAAAGGGGAGAGTACCTTGGTCCCTTTTTTCGGTTCCGAGAAGCGGATGGCTCCCGTTGAGAGTTATGTTCGTATCGCCTCCGGAAAGATTTATGAGATCGGGGAAATTATTTACCCGAATATTTTAATGATCTTTCATTCCCAGGTGATTACCCATGGGAAGTCATATACCATGCCATTTTTCTGGGGTCTTAAAAAGGATGGTGTTGTCATTATCAACAGCGAGACGCCGGTTCCGATGTTAGAGGATGATATTCGGACGTTGCATGAGCTGAATGCCCGTATCTGCTATATCCCGGCAACGAAACTGGCCCATGAGGTCGGTGGAACGGATCTTGCCACCAATATGGCGATGTGTGGTGCGGTGTCGGGCGTGCTTGGCATGCCGGATCTTGCTTCGCTCGAACAGTCGGTGAAGGAGCGATTTCTGGGGAAAGGCTTTGTTGTTTCAGGGGGAACGGCCTCGCTCGACAATGTCATTGAAAAGAAGTTTGCGAAAAAGGCAGAGTTGGTTTCCAAGAATTTTGCAGTGGTCAAGGCCGCCAATGAATATGCCGTTGCGCACGGTTGGAATAAATGGCAGGAAGATCGCCTGGCGGCGGCGAGGTCTCCGAAAGAGGCAGCGCAGCAAAATGTTTGTGTAAGCTAACGGGGAGGATCAATGTACTCTGTTGCAGATATTGATGTTGAGATTTGCGGTTCTACAAAGTGTCGGCTGTGCACGCAGTTTTGTCCGGAATCCAATACCATCTTATATGACTCCAAGCGGGCAACGGCCTACGTCGCTGTGGATCGGTGTAAGGGGTGTGAAATTTGCGTTGGGGTCTGTGATGATCTTGCAAAGCATCATGCGATTAAGATGCTCCCAATCAATGAGCTCCCGAATGGTTTCGAGATCCGGAATGTTGGGTTTAAAGACACGATTGCCGAGTTAGTGGTATAGCGCATTTTTTCTATCGGGGGAGTGATTTGATCATGATCAGATCGGCTTCCCCCTTTTTTTGAGCCCGCTTTGGGTATGCCTTTATGAAGTGCCTGAAGTGCGGCCATGGGAATGACCCGTCGTCCCCCTGGTGCGTGAAATGCCTTACGGAGTTCCCCTCTTCAATGCCTCGGTATTTGGCCTGTCCTGAATGTCGTCATCCTAACGATTCGAATTACTCTTATTGCGAAGTCTGTCATGAGCCACTTCGTCCTGGGCAAACGGAATAGCCTCCTCTGGTTCGATAGAAACAAGAGGCGGGAACTCCGTTTTGGGTTGAAGTGGGTTTTTATCTTCCCATTTTTATCTCTTTTTTTTACAAATATGAGTCATGCCAAGGGGCCTCTTCTTGTTGCTGCCGCGTCGGATTTGCGGTTTGCCATGGAGGCCATGACAGAGGCGTTTGAAAGAACGACAGGAACAACAGTCAAGGTCTCTTATGGTTCATCTGGAAGTTTCTTCGCGCAGATTTCATCGGGGGCACCATTTGACCTCTTTTTATCGGCGGATACGGCCTATCCAAATCGGCTTGTTTCGGACGGTTTTGCTGGGCCCGTTTTCGTATACGGGCAGGGCTGCCTTGTCTTGTGGGTTCCGAATGGTTCCCCAGTTCCTATCGAGGCCGACGGGATGAAGGCCCTGCGTCATCCCTCTGTTCGGAAAATTGCCATTGCCAACCCTGCCCACGCCCCTTATGGGGTGGCTGCGGTTGCGGTGCTTAAACAAGAGGGGCTGTATGATCTGCTTCGTCCGCTGTTTGTTTTGGGTGACAATGTCGCGCAGGCCGCGCAATTTGTTCAAAGCGGTGGTGCTGATGTGGGTATTCTGGCCTGTTCGTTGGTGAAAGGCTCTTCGCTCCGGACGACGGGAAGATATACGCTCATCCCCCGGCAGAAGTATCCATCGTTCGCGCAGGGAGGCGTTGTTCTGAAAAAGAGTCGTTACCCGAAATTGGCGGGTGAGTTTGTTGATTTTATCCTGCGCGGAGAAGGGAAGGAGATCCTTAAAAGTTATGCGTTCCATGAGGAGATCCCATGAACTTAGAGGCCCTCTGGGTATCGGTTTGGCTGGCCCTCATGACCTCGTCTATTCTCCTGACCCTTGGGCTTCCTCTGGCCTACTGTCTGGCCTATTCGTCACGAAGGTGGACGTTTTTTATTGAGGCGATTGTTGCTCTGCCGCTTGTTTTACCCCCCACGGTTCTGGGATTTTACCTGTTGATGGCCATGGGCCAGAATACCCCCCTGGGCCGGTTGTCTAAGGCCGTATTCGGCACCTCATTGGCCTTTAGCTTCTGGGGGCTTCTGATCGCTTCGATTCTTTATTCTTTCCCGTTTGCGATTCAGCCCCTGGTCACGGCCTTTCGTGGGATTGATCTGCGTCTGCTGAATCTGTCGGCAACCCTTGGCGATTCCTTCATGAGGAGGTTTTTCAAGGTGGTGGTTCCGCTTTCTTATCGGGGGATCACCACGGCGTTTATTTTAACCTTTGCGCACACCCTTGGGGAGTTTGGCGTGGTGCTGATGATTGGGGGAAATATTCCCGGTGTGACGCGAACGCTGTCAATTGATTTATACGATCAGGTTCAGGCCCTGAACTACCAGGGAGCGACGGAAACGGCAGCTTTTCTTCTGGTCTGTTCTTTTCTTTTCCTCTCGGGGGTTTATTATTTGAATCGTCACGAGGTCCAGGGTGTTAACCGCTGAAATTGGATATGCCTATCCGCAGGGTGGGGGGCTGCGTCTTCGTCTGACCTGTCCGATTCAACCGGCAGGGGTGACGGTGTTGTTTGGCCCTTCCGGGAGCGGGAAAAGCACGTTGCTCTCCCTTCTGGCGGGTCTCAAACGACCTCACGAAGGACGGATCCAATTCGGAGCGGAGGTCTGGTTTGATCGGGGTCGGCTTGTGCCGCCGCATCGCCGATCTGCAGGGCTGCTTTTTCAGGATTATCCGCTTTTCCCTTCGATGACGGTTGCCGAGAATATCGGCTATGGCGTGAGATCCCTTTCACGAAAAGAGAGATTGGAAGAGGTGGACCTTTGGATGAAAAGGTTCAAGTTAGAGGGGAAGGAAGCCCTCTTCCCTCATGTTTTGTCCGGGGGAGAGCGCCAGCGCGTGGCTCTGGCTCAAACGCTTGCCGCGAGGCCCCGTTTGGTTCTTTTGGATGAACCGTTCTCGGCGCTGGATGACCCAACGCGTGTTTTACTTCGCCAGGAGGTGAAGAAGTGGCTGATCGCGTCTAAAATCCCGGTGGTGATGGTGACCCATGACGTTTCTGATGCGCTGGCTCTGGGGGATACGCTCTTGATCTTAAGTCATGGGGAGATTTTACAAAGGGGAGCACCCGTTGAGGTGATGAAACACCCCGCTTCTGCGAAGGTCGCCCAGATTGTCGGTATCGAGAATCTTTTATCGGGGACGGTGGTTCAGGTTGATGGCGAGGTGTTGACCCTGGAGAGTGATTCGATTCGTCTGGTGGCGATTGGAAGCGCGAAGGTTGGGCAGGTCGGTTTTATTTGTATCCGATCGGATGAGATTATTTTAGAGCGGGGAAGCCTGGCACAAACAAGCGCGCGAAATCGGTTGGTTGGCCATGTGGTTGCGCGGGTCTCTCTGCCGTCCCAGGTCCGCGTGGTGCTGGATTGTGGGATTCATCTTGAGGCGGTCATTACCGGGCAGGCGGCGGATGAATTAAATCTTGTTCCGGGTGCGGCGGTGACGGCGGTGATGAAGGCCTCTTCAGTTAAATGGATACCAGGGATACCGGTGGCGTCGGGGTTGCCTCCCGGCGCTGTTTTTAAAACAGAAATCCCCACAAGTTGATATGACGTGATGGGGTATGAAAAGTCGCTCCGGTTAGATACAATGGCGATCTCGTAAGAGAGGGCCGGAGGGGCCTTTTTATTTTTGGAGATGTCTATGGAGCGGGTTCAAAAGGTGATTGCGATGGCCGGGATTGCCTCACGGCGTTCTGCGGAAGAGCTGGTCCGTGAGGGGCGGGTGAAGGTGAATGGTGCCGTCGTTACCGAGTTGGGAACAAAAGTGGATCCCTTTAAAGATCATCTCAAAGTGGATGACCGGCGGATTGCTGTGGAGACGCATAAGGTTTATCTGCTTTTGAATAAGCCGGGTGGATATATTACTTCGACGGTTGATCCGGAAGGTCGTCCGACGGTGATGGATCTGTTGCCCCGCGTGAAGGCCAGGGTCTATCCGGTGGGTCGATTGGACTATGACACGGAGGGGCTGCTGTTGTTGACCAATGATGGGGATCTGGCGCATGCCCTGATGCACCCCAGTTCAGAGGTCAAAAAGACGTATTGGGTGAAGGTGAAGGGACATGTGTCGCAGGCAGAGGTAGAAAAAGTGGAAAGGGGAGGGATTTCTCTCCCTGCGGGGAAGACGCTACCCTGCAATATGAGAGTGGTGAGGGAGTTCGACAATAATGCGTGGGTAGAGGTGGTCATTCATGAAGGACGCAAGAGACAGGTCCGCCTGATGATGGAGAAAATCGGGCATCCTGTCATCAAATTAAAACGCGTTGGCTATGGTTTTTTAAAAATAGGGGGACTTGCACTGGGCGCCTGTCGTCATTTGGCCCCAAGTGAAGTAGAAGGACTCCACGACCTTACTTCCAGGTCAACGCAGCGGTCAGATGGGCCAGAACATCGTCGTATGGCGACTCAAGGCGTGAATAAAAGACGTGGAACCACAGGTCCTGACCGAGACCCGGCTTCCAGGTCAACGCAGCGGTCAGATGGGCCAAAACATCGTCGTGTGGCGACTCAAGGCGTGAATAAAAGACATGGAACCACAGGTACTGACCGAGACCCGGCTTCCAGGTCAACGCAGCGGTCAGATGGGCCAAAACCTCGTCGTATGGCGACTCAAGGAGTGAATAAAAGACATGGAACCACAGGTCCTGACAAACAGCGAAGACATTCTTAAGTTTCTGGCAGAGGTTTCTCTACAAGGAAAAGGGTTTATCACAGAGTGTCTTCTTGTCGAGGTTCTTGAT
>CAYRGU010000107.1:0-3311 GCA_964423845.1 uncultured Nitrospirota bacterium | reverse complement strand
ACTGCCACTTTGGATAAATCTGCGACTCAAGCGAGTCGAGGGTATCTGCAAGGAGCCGCTGTTCATTCGCGTTGACCGAGACCACCAGATGAAAAGTGGGCGGGTCCTGCCACTGTTTTTCTCTTTCCTGACACCAGGTAAGCCGCTGCTCGCTGAAGCGATGCACATCGATCCAGCGGGAATAACACTCCCCACGATTCAGGTTGTTTTCGCAAAACGTAAGAATCTTCCCTTTATCTTTGATGAACTTGAAGCTATCGATAGAGAATGGCGTCGTGGGGGGAGTCATCGGAGGAAGCCGAGGGCCATGCTTTGTGAGAAAGCGTTTTGCATAGTGATTCCACTGGTGATTGTAGGTGCCATGTGAGTAGTGAATCATCGTGATGTCATTACAGACCGCAAGCCTGAATCCAGCCAGGTAGGCGGAAAAGGTAAAGTCCAGGTCGTAGAGATGAAAGCCATTGAACGTCTCTTCGTCAAATTGAAGGCAATTCGTCACGGTCCGGTTACAGGCCAGAAAGAATCCATCCAGGGCTTGGATGTTTGGCGTCACGCGATGGCTGACCCCGAAGCTATCCACCTCAAAGAGGCTTTTTTCTGGAACGTAATGGATCGGTTGGCCATGAATGTACGGTTGACCTGCCGAGAACCATTTCGGATGAATGAGGCGTGTGGCCCCGGCAATTCCAATCAGATCAAAACGGGATAGATGCTCTCTCAACTTTAACGCAAAGTCAGGGCATATAATTTCGATATCGTCATGGCAGAGAATCAAAAGGTCGCCTTGACTCTGCGCGATGCCACGGTTATAGCCTTCGGCAAGCGATTTTGCGTCGTGAATCCCAATTATCTCGTAGGGCTCACCACAAAGGAGGTCTTGATAATTCTTCGTGATAGCCTTGAACTTTGAATCTGTAACACTACAAATAATAATTGAAATCATATTTCAATATAGAAAGATCATGGGTGTTTGGTTTGTCTTTTCAGGAGGGGCTGGAGGATGGGCCAGATTTCCTCCACGATTCTTCGATAGCCTTCTGCCGTCGGATGGATGCCGTCAGGTTGATTGAGCGTGATCTGGCCGGCGACTCCCTCAAGAAAAAAGGGGATGAACGGCAGATGATAGTGATGGGCCAGGTCAGGATAAATATTTTCAAATCTTTTTCCGTAGTCCTGGCCATAGTTCATCGGGATCTTCATGCCTGCCAGCACCACCTGGATGTTCTGGTTTAAAAGCCGTTCGATCAGGGTCGCAAGGTTTTTTTGAGTCAGCTTAAGATCAAGGCCCCGCAGTCCGTCGTTGGCCCCCAATTCCAGGATCACGATTTCAGGGTGGGTCTGGAGGACCCATTCAAGCCGTCTTATTCCGCCTGCCGTCGTTTCCCCGCTGACCCCGGAATTGATAACCCGATAGGGATACCCCGCCTGCTTAATCTTTTGTTCTAAAAGGGCAGGATAAGCGTCTTGAATCGGGACGCCTAACCCTGCGGTCAAACTGTCTCCAAAAGCAACGAGGATCGGCTCCCGGGCCTCGGCCTCATGCGTGAAGAGGAGAAGGAACAATAAAAGTAATAATCGCAGCTTCGATAAAATGATGGAGAGGGGGGGGCGCATATTTGAAACTCATTGTTACCCATTTTCATGATACGGTCAAGGACGCTTTTAGCAGGGTGCTGAAAAAGCCATGGAGGGACTTTTTCAGCACCCTGTTATGGAGGGCGTGGCGATTGATTTTTAGTCCGTGCCGTGGTGTAATCGGCCCTGCTGTGAACGAGCAGTGGGGCGATCGTGTCTGACGAAAAATTTGACGTCATTATTGTGGGGGCGGGGCCGTCGGGTATTGCCGCAGCCATCACTCTGGCGCGGGCCGGGCTGTCGGTGGTGGTCTTCGAGCGCGGGGAGTCTCCTGGCTCAAAAAACATGTTTGGGGGAATCCTTTACACCCCCATCTTGAACAGACTGGTCCCCAATTTCTGGGAAGAGGCCCCGGTGGAAAGGCATATTGTGAAACGCCGGTTTGGCCTTCTCTCCGAGACCTCCGAGGCGGCCTTTGAGTTTCGCTGTGAGGCGTACAATGGCCCGCCTCCCTTTAATCAGAGTTTTTCCGCATTGCGTGCCCGTTTTGATCCCTGGTTTGCGAAGAAGGCCGAGGAGGAAGGGGCCCTGGTCATTCCGGAAACGGTGGTGGACGATCTGATTTGGAAAGAGGGCAAGGTGGTGGGTGTCCAGGTCCGGCGTGAGGGGGGGGGAATCTATGCCGACATGGTCATCGCCGCAGATGGGGTGAACTCTTTCTTGGCGAAAAAGGCGGGGCTTCGGAAAGATTTTAAATGGAATGTGGTTGCGGTTGCAGCCAAGGAGGTGATCGGTCTTCCCCGATCTGTCATTGAAGATCGGTTTTCCCTGGAAGGGAATGAAGGGGTGGCGATGGAGTTTTTCGGAGACTCGGTGGCTGGCATGGTGGGCGCAGGTTTTATCTATACCAATCAGGAGACCCTTTCCGTGGGGGTGGGTTGTTCCGTCGACTCCTTTATTGAAAAGAAAATCGTTCCAAATGATCTGTTGGAGCGGTTTAAAGATCATCCGAGCATCAAGCGGCTCCTTCGCGGCGGCCAGACCCTGGAGTATTCCGGACATCTCATTCCGGAGGGAGGATTTAATCAGGTCCCCACATTGTGCGCGGATGGATTTCTTGTTGTCGGGGATGCCGCCCATCTGGTGGACTCTTCTTTTTATCATGAGGGGACCAATCTCGCGATGGCGTCCGGTGTTCTTGCGGCGGAGACGGTGATTGAGGCGAAGAAGAAGGGAGATTTTTCAAGGGCCACACTGGGGCTGTATCAAGAGAAATTAAACGCAAGTTTTGTCATGAAAGATTTGAAGAAATACCGCCGGGTAGAGGCATGGTCACACAGTAATCCTAAATTCTTCAAGGAATATCCAGACTTAATACTTTCCATCATCAAGGAGTACTTCACTATTTCCGAGACACCCAAAGAAGAGATCCAAAAAAGTATTTACGCAAAACTTCGCGCCCACCTCTCGCCGTTTCGCGCCCTGATCGAGTTAAATAAATTTCGCCAAGCCTTCTTTGGCAAGTAGCCCATTCCATCCGGCGTCCTTGGGATGTGCCTCAAATGTCATGGGAGGGTGGGCATCCCTAATGTTGGTTTCTCGGCTGAAGACCCGATTTAAGGGCACGGGAATTAGGTGGGCAGGCATCCCCCACTCGTACATCAGTGCGTGAATTTTCTGCCTTGTGTGGAGAAGATACCTTTTGACGACAATTTAGAGATCATGCGATAATGGCA
>CAYRGU010000106.1:0-4068 GCA_964423845.1 uncultured Nitrospirota bacterium | reverse complement strand
TAGGGTACCTCTAAAAACCGTAGCGAGCGGTCTGATTGCAAGGCGCACGGAACGCAGGAACCGCAGTGTACGTGTTTGTCCATGAGGATTACGAGTACCGCGCAACGCAGCAATCGGGCCGCGCAGTAGGTTTTTAGAGGTGCACTGTAATCTGTCCGCCGTTTTTTCTTAGCAGTGCAGGGGGATATAGAGGGGGTCAGCCCGTTCTGACCCCCTCTTTTCATGGCGTTGAGGGTGCATGTCAGAGAATATCGTCATCATTCCGGCAAGTAAGTATTTTGGCGTTTGTCTGATCCTTTCCCTCTTGATCGGCGTTTTAAACCCCATTGCGCCGGTCGGTCCCAACTTTTTGGCTTTTGAAGTTTTAATCACGGTTCTGGCCCTCTTCTTTTTTGGCTCAAGTCGCTACGTCATTGACAAGAACGCCATTGCCTATGGGGCAATCATTGTCATTGGCGTTACTTTTTTTTATGTCTGGTGGCCAACCTCCGCGCTACGTCTGACGATCTCCCAGGGGGATAGGACTGTCCTGGTTCGGGAGATCCAGAGGAATCTGTTCTCGCTGGATGGGCTCGATCGTCTCATCCATGCCGATACGATGCTCTTTATCCTTGGGTTGACCTTTTTTGTAAGTGTCATTTCGCAAACACGCCTCCCGGAAAGCATCAGCATTCGTCTTTTATATTTTTTTAAGGGCCGCATTTTTCTCACCATTTTTTTTCTGACCGTGTTGGTGTCCTTTTTCTCGGGGATCCTGGATGGGGTTTCCATGATTGGTTTTTTTATCCGGGTTCTGGTGTTTATCCTGGTGATGGCCAAAGCGTCGCGGTCGAAGATTGAATTTATCGTGATGACTTCTGTGGTGACCACGACGGTCTGCGGGATGTGGCTGGCGTATGGAGAGCCGCCAAATCTGATTATGAAGTCCAACCTGAATCTTTCGGATACCTTTTTTCTAATCTATTGCCTGCCGATGGCCATGGTCAGCCTGATGGTTGTCGCGTGGTTTATTTATAGGCCTATTCAAAACAGTGTCATCCAGGTGAATCAGTTAGATATTCTTCGACGACGCATCGCGGATATCCGATTTCTTCAGGTGAAACGCTATGGGGAGATCCGGGAGGTCGGGGCCCTGTTGCAGGAGGATCTGGAGCATCAAGCGGCGAGTCACGCCAAACCGATGCCTCTGCGGGTTGGCGAAGGGAGTGAGGTGATTGCAAGCAGTGTGGTATCGGGCGTGGCGCCTGCCAAAGTTCAGGCGGCGATTCGCGACTATCTGGGACAGGAGTTTGTCGAACCGGTCTATGCGTACTACGAAAAATGGCGAGGGGGCCAGGAAGACCCCACCGCAATGGCCCGCATCGAGGGCCTGCTTTCTCCCATTCGTAAAGAGCGATTGATGGCGCAGGGATGGGGCGTGCTTTCCTTCATTCCATTTATCGGGCTCCTGATTTTACACGCCCAGGATCACACCATTCCTCTTTTTGTCCCTTCCTTTGTGGCTTTTTTATGTGCCTTTATTGGGATTTCCGCCTTTCCCAGGATACGGCGTCTGGCCCTCCACGAGGCGGTCCACGAGTATAAGGAGTATCTCTTCCTCTTTCCCCTTTTTCTTTCGATTACCCTGCTGACCGTGGCTGGCTTTTTCGATCCGGCGAAGGGAGTGATTCAAGAAGGCGTTGACCATTTTGGCCGAACGGAAGTGGCCCTGCTCCAGTTCATCGGATCGGGGGTTCTCTCCGCGCTTCTTGATAATAATGTGGTGGCCGATTTTGCGTCTCGCGCCATTGATGGGATGCCGGATCGGTTTCTCTTCGCGGCCGCCCAGGTCGCGGGATACGCCACGGGGGGCTCACTCACGCATATTGGTTCGGCCCAGTCGGTGGTGGCCTATGCCTTTATCTTGCGCGCCGTGAATCCCAGTTTTACCCCCTGGGCCTGGATCCGCGCCATCTGGAAATTGGTGGCCGCGCTCACGGTGGCCCTGGGGGGCATGATCTGTCTGATGGCCGCACTCACCGCATGAGTTTTTCACCCCAGATTATGCATTAGAAAAAACAACCCCCATGCAGACTTAAATCCCCTCCTTTCGAAGGAGGGGCAGGGGAGGTTTGGGTGTTCTACTGAATGCCCTTCCGTAAACCCCTCCTAACCTCCCCTCGCAGCCATCGCATGGCTCGCAGGGGTCGCACCCCTTGCCAAGGGGAGGATTTAAGAACGGTACCCGCTATTTCCCCTATGGCGTAATCTGGGTTCAAACAACCTGCTACCGTTGGGGCGTCTCTTTCAGGTCTAAATAAGGCTTGATCAAGGCAAACCAGAGCTGGTACCCAGCGTCATTCGGGTGAACGCCATCGCGGGTGAGGCGCGGGTTGATTCCCAACGCCGTGCCACGGAATTTGGCGTGAAGGTCAATATAGCGATGGCCGTTTTCAAGGGCTATTTTTTTTAGCCGATGATTGATTTGAATGATTCTTTGATTGGTTTCTTTTCGGTCTGCACTGACGGGCAAAAGGCTTTGCAAATAGATCTGATCGGCCGTGATCCGCGCCAGGATACGCTGGATATTTTCGACGATCTGATCATCACTTCTGGGGACCAGATCATTGTATCCAATCAGGATGAATATCTTGTTGATCTGTAAGTTATTAATGTTTTGATCCAGTCGTTTCAGCAGCCCCTGGGTGGTGTCCGAGGGGATGCCCCTGTTGAGGAGGAGATCATTTTTCGAGCGTTCTCCAAGGTTGAAGTTTCTGGTCATACTATCCCCGACAAAGACGGTAACGCGGGTCTCTGGATAGAGACGATTCAAATGCTCATACTCTTCGCTTAAATCCTGATAAATCCATTGATTCTCGATAGCGTCGAAGTCACCCTTCAAAAGTTTTTGCAGGTAAAATTCAGGGCCGACACCTCTCCGAATAAAAAAATAATAAAGGTTAAACGTAAAGAGAAAGGTGACAAAAAAAGCAAGAAGGGGTAAAAGAAGCCGGTCCATTGTTTTGGGGGACATCAAAGGGATCTTTCATCAGCCGGGAGAACGTCCGTGGGGATTATGACATGGGTGACGGGGGAGATTGCAAAGCCGGAAGGACTTGGCCTCTGGAGAGGCGCCTGATGCGAGACGCTCAACGGGTGAATGAAATTGATTTTCTCCGCTTTTTCGCGGCGATGATTGTCGTGCTTTTTCACTACGCATTTCGGGGGTATGCGGCGGATGGCATGTCCACCATGCCCTATCTCTGGCTCGCGCCCGTGGCAAAATATGGCTGGCTCGGCGTTGAGTTGTTTTTTTTGATCAGTGGTTTCGTGATCCTGATGACGGCCTCGGAGGGATCTCTGAAGAAGTTTGTTATCTCAAGGCTTGTCCGCCTTTATCCTGCCTTCTGGGTCTGTTGCACGTTCACTTTCGTCATGATCCTCTTGATCGGAGGTCATCAGTATTCGGCAACCTTCCCGCAATATCTCGTCAATATGACAATGCTTAATGAGTTTGTAAGGGTCCCTGCGATTGATGGTGTGTATTGGTCTCTTACTACCGAAATGAGATTTTATTTTTTGGTCGCGCTGGTTCTTTTGTTTAAACAGATCCACCGGGTTGAACTCTTTTTGGTTTTCTGGCTTGTCGCCTCTGCTGGTTTGGAGCTTTTTCCTGTTGGAAAACTCCGCTTTATTTTCATCGTACAGTATTCGCCCTATTTTATTGGCGGCGCAACCTGTTTCCTTATTTATGCGAAAGGGCTTTCGCTCCGCAGAGGGTTCACCCTGATCGGCACATTGGGGATGTCGATTTATCAAACGCTATTTAAACTTCAGTGGATGGAGCAGCACTACCAAATCCATTTTGATCGCGCGATTATTATCGGAATGGTCGTGGCATTCTACGCGGTCATGTTTTTGGTTTCGACGAAGCGAACGGGACCGCTGGGAGAAAAAAAGTGGGGGCTGATTGGCGCGTTGACCTATCCCCTCTATCTGATTCATCAGAATGTTGGTTTTATGCTCTTTAACGCCTTGTATCCCACCTATAACGCGCATCTGGTTCTGTGGGGCACGATCGGGCTCATG
>CAYRGU010000105.1:0-5148 GCA_964423845.1 uncultured Nitrospirota bacterium | reverse complement strand
GTCGGGGGGGAGATCTCTCCGAGGCGGGTCCATTGGCGGGTGATGGAGAGGGTTTTTTTCCACTGCGTGTTCAGGCGGTTCCTTTCGAGGGTGGACAGGGTGGGGTGGACTTCTTTTTGGACCGCTGAAAACTGAAATTGTGTTGTATCCGTCATCTCTGCCTGCGCGCCGGCGAGGAAGGCTGCCCCGCGAACGGTGGACTCCGGATCGTTGCTTACCCCCAGGGACCGTCCCAGAAGATCGGCCTGATGTTGAATCAGAAAGGGGATCTGCGACCCGCCGCCGGAGGCAACGATATTTTTAATTTTTATTTTTTTGCACAAAGCAACATAGATATCGTTCATCAGTGAGGCGATTCCTTCCACAGCCCCCCGCACGATGTCCTCACGACGCGTCAAGTGGGAGAGGCCCAGCAGGGCGGTCCGCATTTTGTCTTCCCAGTGGGGTGCCCCCAGCCCGATGGGGGCGGGAAGAAATAAGATTCTTTCCCTGGCGCGGCTGCAAGCCAGATCAATCTCTCGCTCGGAGCCTAAAAGACCCAATTCGCAGAGCCAATGAAAGAGGGAGCCGACCGCGTTGACCGTCCCTTCCAGAAGATAAGTGGTCTCTTTCGCGTTGGACCAGGCCACACTGGTTAAAAGTCCCGGGATCTGAATTCGCCGGGGCCCCGTGTTGACCAGGAAGAATCCGCCGGTGCCATAGTTGATGTTGGCTTCCCCGGACTCAAAGAGTCCCATGCCGGCCAATGAGGCCTGCTGATCTCCAATGCTGCAGGTGATGGGGATGAAATGCCCATCGATATCGGCCTCGCCGAAATAAGCCTGGGTCGGATAGACCTCGGGAAGGATTGAGATCGGGATTTTAAAATGGCGGAGCAGGTCTTTGTCCCATTGGCCTGAATTTAAGTTATAGAGGAGCATTCGCGCCGCGTTGGTCGGATCGGTCAGATGGCGTCCGCAGGTGAAATGCCAGATGAGGTAGCTGTTAATCGTTCCGCAGAGAAGGTTTCGTATCGAGACCCCCTGGTTTTTCAGATGCTTTAACACCCATGCGAGCTTGGAGGCGGAATAGTAGGGGGTCAACCGGAGGCCGGTTTTTTGGGAGAGCTCCGGGACCTCCCTCTTATGAATAGCGTTCGCGGTCCGAAGGTCTTGCCAACTGATGGCGGGGGAAAGAGGTTTCCCCGTGGTTTTGTCCCAACAGATAAACGTGGATCGTTGATTGGCCAGGCCGAGGGCGAGAGGCTGCCATCCCCCCTGATGGCAAAAGGTCATCAATTGGCGGATCACGATCAGCGTTTCCTGAAGAATCTCTTCAGGCTGATGTTCGACCCATCCCGGTTGAGGATAATAGGCCCGAAGCGGCACCTGAAATTGAGCCAGGGCGGTGCCCCGCGTATCAAAAAGAACGCCCCGGGAGTGACTGCTGCCCTGATCCAGGGCGAGAATGGCCGGCTTCAGAGATGAGATCGCGCCGCTTTTTTTCATTACCTCTCCATCAAGGGTTGTTTGAGATGAATCTCGCGTCGTGCGAGGGGCATTTCAATGCCATGCTCCTGAAAAAGAGCGACAATGGCATAGTGAAGATCGCTTAAAATTTCTCCTCCCCCTTGGGCGTGAGCGACCCAGACCTCCAGATCGAACTGCACGGCGGATTCTGAAAAGCTTTTGATGAGGATCTGCGGCGAGGGTTTTTTGAGCACCTGCGAATGGAGCGTTGTCACCTGGTGAAGCAGCGTGCGCACCTGCTGGACGTTGGCACTGTAGGCCACCGGCACGATCAGATGAAGACGAACCCTCGGATCATCGTAAGACCAGTTGGTGACCTTGCCATTGACCAGATCGGAGTTGGGAACAATGATGGCAATGTTGTCCGTCGTGAGGATTGTGGTGGAGCGGATGTTGATCTCCTTGACATCGCCATGAATCTCTCCCACGGAGACCCGGTCCCCGATCTTAATCGGTTGTTCAAAAAGAAGGACGAGCCCGGCGATAAAGTTGGAGGCGATATTCTGAAGACCGAACCCGATCCCCACGGAAAAAAGGCCTGCGATAAAAGCCAGATTGGAAAGATCGAGCCCGATGAATTGAAGGCCCAAAAGGGATCCGATGATAATGAATCCGTAGTGCGTGAGTCGGAGGATGGTATATTTTTGCCCTTCCTCCAATTTGAGGCGCGGGAAGACCTTTTTGACGAAGACCCGCTGCAACAGACGCGAGACAACAAACGCCCCCAGAAGGACCAGAATGGCCCCGACGAAGGTGGTGAGTGTGACGGGCGTTTTCTGGATTTTAAAAAGGGGGATATTGAAGAAATCCCATTTTGAATTCATGGGTTCATTCCGGGGACCCTGTGAGAGGCTGTCCATCGCGCCTTAATCAGGGCATATCGTGCCTTCATCACCCAGAGCCGCTCCGTTCTTTTTTTGAAAGGGGGGGAGAGATGGGACACCTCAATGGCCTTCCGGAAGCCCTCGATCGCAGCGGCGCGATGTCCACATTTAAGCTCAAAGCCGCCGAATCGGTAATACCCTTCCGGACTGGAGGAGTGAATGGAGAAGAACTGTTCAAATCGGGTCCGAGCCTCTTCGGTGCGGCCTTGTCTTGAATAATGCTCTGCAAGATGGAGGGCGGGCTCACCATAGCGAAATCTGGGATTGATTTCAAGCGCCCTGACGATTTCGGTTTCACCCCGCGCGCTCTCTCCTGTTTTAAGATGGGCCAGACCCAGGTAGTAATTGGTTTCCGCAGAGTCGGCCAGGCGTTCATAGGCCTTCTTTAAATACGGGAGGGCTTTCTCTGCCCGCCCTCTCATGACCAAAAGCCTGCCCAGGTCGGAAAGTGAGGCGACATTGTGGGGATTGAGCGTGACTTCTCGATGAAGCGAAGCGATCTCTGACTCCATTTTCAGGAGGGCCACCCCTTGACGAATCAATCCGGTGAACTGGTAATCGAGCGCGATATACAGGGCCAGGATAACACCCAGGGCAAAGAAGGGGCTTCCGGTGATCCAGGTGATAAGATAGAAGAGAAAAAACCGAGAGATCATCGAGACCCAAAATATGAAAAATATGAAGAGACGGGCTGCCCCGTCGGATCGCTCGCGCCGGAGCGATCCGACACGAGCGAATGATTCATCTGTGAAGATGAAAGGCGTCCGCCACGCGGCCGCTTTAACGCGATCTGGGCTCCCCGCAGGCCATGGAATAGTGATACACTGGCCTGACCTTGCCGCATCAAGTGACACACCGGCGGGCATTATATCAACAAAAGATGGACAGTACACCTCAACCCTTTTAATCATCGGATAGGACGGATGTTAGCTGGACAGGTACGCAAAAGTGATCTTTGCATTATCCTTTTAGGGGTGGTTGGGTTTGTCTTTTTCTGCTTGTTTTTTAAGGAAGCCTATCCGACCGCTTCCCTTAATCTGCAGGTATCCAGAGACCAATCGATCAAAATTGCGAAGAGATACCTTCACCAGCAAGGATTCAGCGTCGCAGGTTATGATGAAACCGCTATTTTTCTGGAGGAGGGTCCGGGGGTAATCTATCTTCAGAAAACGCTTGGCATGGGGCGGTTTAATGCCCTGGCAAAAACAGTTCCACTTAGGTTTTGGAGGGTTCGATTTTTTAAGGAGCTCCAGCATGAGGAATTTTTTGTTGAAGTGGATCCCGTGGGCGTCGTCGTTTCGTTCTGGCATAGCATCCCGGAGGAAGCAGAAGGAGAGGATTTAAAACAGTCGGAGGCGCTGGTACTGGCTGAAGGCTTTATCCGTTCCCAGAAAGGGATGGATCTGTCGGACTATCTCTTGGCGGACACGTCGACCAAGAAAAGGGAGAATAGAACCGATCATACCTTTGTCTGGGAGGCCTCCCAGCAAGGTTTGGGTGACGCGGTCCTTCGGGTGAAAGTGGGTATTCATGGCAAGGTGGTCAATGTTTATGACCAGTTTGTCAAGGTTCCTGAAAAATTTATTGAGGAATATGAAAAAGAACGGGCCAAGGGAGGCCTCCTCGGAAGTATCAGTCGTATTTTCTCACTGGGACTTACTCTGGCGGCAGTCGCCTTTTTTCTCATGGCATATAAAAAAATGGATATCCCATGGAAAAGTGCCCTTTTGCTCTCGGTGGGCATGGTTGCATCCTCTCTTATCGAAGAGGTCAACGCGATTCCCTTTGTGAAATCATATTATACCACAGAGGCGTATCTTTACGCATTTTTTGGTGAAACGACGCTTCATGCTGTGGAATCGGCTTTTTTCCTGGGCACCGAGACTTTTTTGTTGTCTATCGCGGGATGGGCGGCCTGTCGGACCGCTTTTCAGGGTCGGGAGATGGTGATGGGGGGGACAGCGGGTCAGGGCGGGTTGTGGATCGGTTTCACCAAGACCGCGCTGATCGGCTACATGCTGGCGGGGATGAGTCTTGGTTATGTCACGGCTTTTTATCTGATTGGAGAGAAGTATCTGGGGGTTTGGTCGCCCCTTCCAAGTGGTTATCCCAATATGTTTGGGACATGGCTTCCTTTTCTTGAGCCGTTTACGCATTCTTTCCGTGCGGCAGTTTCCGAAGAGCTGATGTACCGGTTTTTTGCCATTGCCCTTCTGCTTAAATACACCCGATCCCCTTTTGTCGCGGCCCTGATCCCTGCCATCATCTGGGGTTTTGCGCATTCTCACTATCCGGTGTTTCCGTTCTATACCCGAGGAATAGAGCTTACGCTGGAGGGGCTTGTGTACGGGTATATTTTCATGCGATACGGTCTTATCGCAGTCATTGTGGCGCACTATGCCTACGACGCAATTATCATTGGCATGCCCCTTTTTCAGTCGTCCAATCCCTATTTTTTCGGATCGGGCGTGTCTGTCGCGGGCGTGATGATGATCCCGGTGGCGTTTGGCCTGGCTGGCATGGCGCGAGACCGGTTTTTTGTAAGAACCAGAAAGATCCCACAAGAAATCTGACCGTCCTCAACACTGACAATCAAGTGGATTAAAAGTGCCAGGCAGAGGGGGAGCATCTTGATCATGGAGGAATCGTGACGTCCAGATTGTGGCGGGATCCCTTATCGATTTGTCTTGCCGCCTTCTTCCGATCGGTGGGGATTGGTTACCTTGCGGTTGTCTTCGCGATCTCCCTGTCGTGGG
>CAYRGU010000104.1:0-14081 GCA_964423845.1 uncultured Nitrospirota bacterium | reverse complement strand
GTGCCGTCAGCTTCAGGGGAGATTGTGGCTCACCAAATAAGATGACCTGTTGGCCATTGGCAAGATCATTGCTCACCAGGTCCATCGGTGGCCGGGAGAGTCGTACCCGTGCGCCAGCGTAGGAGACTAAAACGGGAGGCTGTCCTTGACGCCTAAGCTGAAAGGTTTGGTTGTTCAGCTCGGTGATCTGTCCACGAAGACCCCTTTTTTCCCGTGGGAAAATCATCACCGTCTTGGCCTGGATCACCCCCCGGTCCGTCATCACGCCGCCAACCTCAACAAACTGATCCACCGCTAAATCGGAAAACGTTTTGGCTGGTTGAGAGGTTCCAGCGTGGGTCAAAATGGTGGTCTTATCGGTAACCTCCACCTGGACAAAGAGCTTCCGCTCCGAGGTGGAGTCTTTCTTGAGCAGTCTAAGAAGAAAACTGTCTGGGTCTCCCTGGATGCCGGGAATCCGCACAATTCGCCCGACTGCTTCTTCGGTTTCCACCTCATCCGAAGGGGTTGTCGTTGTGACCACCTCCACGAAGATTTGAGGGCGCAGGATATATTTTCCGTTGGCGGCGTTAATACGTACAGACTTCGCGACATCAAAATCAAGCTTGAGGCTTATCGGCTGATTGGGGGTGATGGTGAAATCGGATTGAGATACGGCCTGGACCAGGCCATCGGCCACAAGATGAATCTCATTTGACGGGATGATCGGCCCATCCGACAAGATGATCTTGGGATTGGCCACCTTGATCTGGATTTTTTTATACGTTCCTGGTGGGATCGTGGTGCGAGAGATCACCGCGCTGATACCATTGAGGGAAAGAAGGTCCACGCGCAGTGTTTCGTCATCGGGAAGCGGAACGGCGACCATCCCATCGCTGGTGTCAATAAATGTCAGAGGACTTTCGATGTCCACTTCAACGCTTTCAAAATCATCACTTGGGGCGTCGGAGAGCGAAATGGTCGCTTTCGAAGACTCGATTTCCTCAATGAGTTGCTCTTCCTCGGAAAAAGCGAGCGGCCCATCCCCCGAACCACATCCGACAATCGGGATCAGGCCGACCAAAATAAAAAAGATATTCGCATAACGTTTCATGGCATCTCTCCTTGAGAATCTTCCTGGCTATGGCTACGGAGGCCCCCCTGCCGCGCCTTTTTTTCGGAGCGGATGATCTCCCGAAGCTCTTTTTTGAATTTCTGTTGAAAGAGGATATATTGGCCCTGTTGTCCGGGGGTTAAATGGGTCTTCAAGACCCCCTGAATCTCTTTTCTTAATTCCATCAGGGCGTTGCTGTTGGCCTCCAGGGCGCTCAATTGTCGGGCCATCTCCTCATCCGAGGCGCCCCCTTTTTTGATCTGCCTTAAAAGCATGAGGCGTTCTTTGCCGATCTCCCGCTTTTTATCATCCAAGGTGCGAAGTTGAGGAAATAATTTCCCGGCCTCTGCCTCACTTAGTTTGAGGTCCTCTTTTAAACGGACCAGGCGGACCTCCTGAATACGTTGCCAGAGGGAGATCCATTGGGGATCCCCCTGATCGATGACGGTTTCCTGTGCGGTTGAACTCTCCTGGGGCGCATCTTTTCCCCAAACAATCTTCTCACACGGGGAAAAAAGACCCAGAACAATCAGCCCCATTAAAAGTTTGTGCTTCATATCTTCCTCCCGACCTCCCCGATTCAACCCGGGGACATCCTGATTCATGAGACCCCGAATGCCCCGAAATGTTGCATCTCTTACAGTAAAATTTCGATCTCCGCTTCTTCGGTGGTCTGAAAAGATGGATCTGGTGCCACGTCATACGGATCCTCTGCGATTAAGAGGATCAATTCGGCCGCCTCGGACGTCAGGTTTGATGGGATCGCAATTTGATCCAAACGGGGCATCTCCTTGTGACGGGGGGGCATCAGGAAAAGCGTTCCGATCACCAGCAAAACAGAGAGGGAGACGCCAAAGGCTGGAGAGGAAATAGTGGGGATAAAAAATTCCCACCATATTTCCAAATATGGTTTTAGAACGCCTTTTGTCGGCACTTTCACTTTCAGGCCCTTTCCTTCGGCGTTCAACTGATGCCAGACCCGCTTTGAGAAGTTTTGCCAATAGACCTCTCCCGGGTCGGTCAACGGCTGATTTTTGAGCGTGGCCAGCATCTGCTGGATCCCTTCAGCCTCTCGCTGGCAGTCGGGACAGTGGGCCAGGTGCCCTTCTACAAGGGCACAATCCACAGAAGAAAGCTCTCCCTCCAAGACATCTAAAATTTTTGACTGTGCTTCAGAACAGGTCATTATCTCTCTTCCTCCGCAAGCATCTTTTTCAGTCCCATGATGGCATGGTGATAGTTGGTCCGGGCTGTTCCAGGAAGGCATCCTAAAACCTTTGCGATATTGTCGTAAGACTGCTCTCCAAAAGCCCGTAACATCAGGGTCAGGCGTTGCTGCTCTGGAAGGGCCGCCATGGCCGTATTCAGCCTGCCTGAACGCTCTTGATCCAATAAAAGGTCAATCTGTGAAGGGGCCGCGTCTTTAATCGGCAGCGCCTCAATCGCTTCGTCCACCACCGGATGTCTCGCACGATCTCGAATATGGTTGCGGCTAAGGTTCATCATGATCTGGTACAGCCATGTCTTAAAGCTTGATTGCCGTTTGAACTCCTTCATGGCGCGAAAGGCGTTCAAAAATGTCTGTTGCGCCAAGTCATCCGCCTCTTCGTGGGTTCTAACCATCCGTAATGCCATAAAATAGATCCCCTTTTGATAACGCTCCACCAGTACTGAAAAAGCCTCTTCTTCTCCGGAGAGAAACTGGTCAATCAGGACAAAGTCGGCGTTTTTAGCTTCCTCCTCTGCCTTTTGATCCTCTCCTGCCATATTAGACCCAGAAAGTCTGAAAATGTTAAAACCATGAAAATGTTAAAACCACAAATGTTAAAACCAAAAGTGGTGTCGTGGCGCGAACGCTCCCCTTTTCCTGTCATTCCCAAAGTGTCGTATCGGGAATCCAGGTTTCTTATGGGAATCGTTTCTTGGCGCTGACCATGGCCGAGCCTTGGAGTGTGAGGGACTCCGTCTGGACCTCTGTCAGGCCTTCCCGGTCCATTGCGATTTGCGTCTCTTTGACCCAGTTTGTTTCTCGAATGACTGAAGGGAGCTCCATGAAAACCGGCCGCCATTCCGGGTAGATCCACCCTCCCAACGGCTGGATCAGCTTGAAGTAGCCATGAAATATCGCCTTTAGTGCAGAATTAGTGGGATATGTGAAATCATGAAAAATCATCACACCCCCAGGGGCAAGCATCGCGCTGATATGAGGGATTAATATGGAGATATCTGTATATTTTGGAAGGTAAGAGGTCACAATCGCGTCAAATCGTTCGTTGGACAAGAAATCTTCAGCACGGCATTGATGAAACGTGACATTCTGGGCATTTAGGGCCCTTGCCTTGGCCTTCGCAACATTGAGATATCCTTCTGAAATATCAACCCCAGTGACATGGCTTATTGGAAATTTCTTGGCGATAAGAAAGGTAAGGATTCCGGTGCCGCAGGCAAGATCGAGAACAGACCGAGGGTTGTTAAGGCCTGCAATGATTTTGTTTTTCCAGAGGGTATCAATGCCGAGGGTAAAATAATGGACAACTTTATCGTAACTTGGACCGGTCTCTGAAAAAAACCGTTTGATGACGGAGGTTTTATCCACGGGATTCCGGGGTCATTGGATAATGCCGCCCCCGATAACCTCATCCTCATGATAAAAAACCGCCGACTGGCCGGGGGTAATCCCACGCTGCGGCGCGTCAAACTGAAGGGAGGCGGTCGCCCCATCTGCCGCTGAAAGAAGCGCAGACCCGCCCATTGAGCGATAGCGAATCTTCGCGGTCACCGATATCGGTTGATCTGGTTTCCCCCTCCCTCCCCAGACGATGTCCTTGACCAGAAGCTCCCTTTTAAAAAGGGAGGCCTCCCCGCCAATGACCACCTCTCTTGTCTCTGGGTCAAGGCGTGTCACATAAATCCGCTCCCCCATCGCCACGCCAAGCCCACGTCTTTGGCCAATCGTGTAGAGCCCTACGCCAGCATGACTTCCCACGACTTCTCCGGATTCCGTTACAATCTTGCCAGGGGCAGAGGCCTCGGGTCGGTTTTCAAGGAGATAGTCCCGGTAGCTTTTTTGTGTGACAAAACAGACCTCCTGACTCTCCAAAACTTCTTCGTAAGGAAGTCCGAGATCGGCGGCCTTTTGATAGACAAGCGTTTTCGTCATCTCCCCCAGGGGGAAGATGACCGAAGAGAGCTGGTCCTGATTAAGCCGATAGAGAAAATAGCTTTGATCTTTCTCCGCGTCGAGGCCCCGATAGAGTGAGTGGCGGCCATGATCGTGTTGATAGAGAACCCGCGCGTAATGCCCTGTGGCGAGGGAATCTCCCCCCATTTCCCGGGCGATGGTAAGCAGTCGACCAAATTTCATCCGCTCATTGCAGCGGACACAGGGGTTTGGGGTTTGACCGATCAGGTAGGTGTCGCAGAAGTCATCGATCACCTCGGCCTGAAACTCCTTTTGAATATCCACGACATGATGCTCGATGGAGAGCATCTTGGCCACATGCCGAGCCAGACCGATCTTACAGCAGGAGCGGTCTTGCCACCGCTTTTCCTCTTCTTCCCGATCTTTCCAGAGGGAGAGGGTCACGCCAATCACCCGAAAGCCCGCTTCCTGAAGCAGGAGGGCGACGACCGCAGAATCAACTCCCCCGCTCATTCCCACAACGACTGTTTTTTGTGTCACAGATTTATACGCGCTCCGCCCCAATTGCCCGTAAGGGGCGGGCCCCCTCTTCTTCCTGGATGGGGGACATATCGCATTTTCCATTAAACGTAACCCCCTCTTCAATAATCAGCGTGGGGGTCTGGATGACCCCCTGCATGACCGCGTGGGTTAGAAGATGCACCTTCTGGCGGGCGCGAATATTTCCGAAAATATGGCCACCAGAAATCACGATCCCTGCCTGGATATCGGCATGAATCTCTGCGGATTCCCCAACAATGAGGACGCCTTCAGTGATAATCTCCCCCTCAATTTTTCCGTCAATACGGATGGTGCCAAAATAGGTCACCACGCCGGAAAATTCGAGACCCTTCCCCAGGAAGGCCACCATGCCATCCATCGGACTTTCCCTGTCGCGTTTTTTAAACATCTCATCGCTCCTTCACGTTTCTTACAAATCTGGTTTTCAGGTCGGATTTGAGGTGATCTTCCCCAAAATACGGTCTAAATCATCCAAAGAATAATACTCAATTCGGATCTCGCCTTTTGTCCCACGCGGCTTTAGAACTGCGCGGGTCCCAAGTGCGATACGGAGGCGATTTTCAATCTCATCAACTTCCGGGGAGGCCATTTTTGAATCGCTCTTGCGCGCCCCCTGCGGCAAAATCCCTGCCTTCCTGTTTTTAACGAGGGCTTCCGTCTGACGCACAGAGAGGGTTTCGGCTTTAATCTGTTGTGCCAGCGCAATCTGATCTGACTCACGATCCAGCGAAAGGAGGGCTTTGGCATGGCCCAGGGTGAGCCCTCCCTGGGCAAGATCTTCCCATAAGACTTTTGGAAGCTGCAGAAGTCGAAGAAAATTGGCGACTGACGATCGATCTATTCCAATTTGGGCTGAAATCTCTTCCTGGGTCAACGAGAATTGGGAGAGAAGCTTGGCATAGGCCTGGGCCTTCTCGATGGGGTTTAAGTCTTCTCTCTGTAGATTTTCAAGGAGGGCAAACTCCATCAGGCCTCGATCATCAATCTTTCGGACAAGCGCAGGAATGGTAGTGAACCCTGCCATTTGCGATGCACGCCAGCGCCGCTCTCCGGCAATCAGCTCAAATTTGCCATCCCCCTCCGGACGAACGGTAATGGGTTGAATCAGCCCATGCTGCTTTAAGGAGGCGGACAGGGACTCCAGGGCCTCGTGAGAAAAGGTTTGTCTGGGTTGGTATCGGTTGGGAAAAATAGAATCAATGGGAATCTGCTGGACCCCCTCTTGGGGCGCTGTTTCTTGTGGGGAGGTTCCGGGCACAAGGCCAGATTGCGGGACGAGGGCGGCTAATCCACGGCCAGGCATCGATTCATCCATAAAACCCTTTCCGAGCGCCTTACGCTCCATGGGCAAGAACCTCCCTTGCCAGTGAGAAATAGGCCTGCGCCCCTTTTGAAGCGGCGTCATAGTGGAGGGCTGGCTGCCCATGACTTGGGGCTTCTGCCAGGGTCACGTTTCGTGGAATGGTCGTTTGAAAGACCTTCTCTTTGAAGAAACTTTGAATTTCCTCAACAACCTGGTGGTTCAGGTTATTTCGCCCATCAAACATCGTGAATAAAATCCCTTCAATCCTCAACCCCGGATTCAGGGATTGCCGGACCAGCGACAAGGTTTTCAAGAGGTGTTTTAGCCCCTCCATGGCGTAGTACTCACACTGCACCGGGATAATAATGGCATCGGCTGCTGTCAGGGCGTTGAGGGTTAAAAGCCCCAGTGAGGGAGGGGCGTCGATCACCAGGAAATCATACTGCGCCACAAGATCCTTGATTCTCTCTTTGAGCACCGACTCCCGTCTCTCGACATTGACCAACTCGATCTCCGCCCCCACAAGGTCAATACTGGCCGGCAGAAGGTCCAGATTGGGGGTCGTGGTCGCCACAATTAACTCCGCAGCGATACGCCGTCCGATCAAAAGGTCATAGACGCTTCCCGAAAGCTGATTGCAATCGACCCCGAGGCCGCTGGTGGCGTTGCCCTGGGGATCGAGGTCAATCAAAAGAACCTTCTGATTGGCGACGGACAGAGAGGCAGAGAGATTGACCGCCGAGGTGGTTTTTCCCACCCCTCCCTTCTGATTGGCAATAACAAAAATTTTTCCCATGGGGATTGTTTTCAGACGATAAAATGGGGGTAAAGATAACACACCTCGGACAGAGAAGGGAATAGCCTGGGGGAACACGACGGGGCGATTTCAACACAACAGCCCGATGGCGCTGACCTCCCCTCTTTGCGATGAAGCGTCGCTTCATGGCCCTCCGGCGCAGAGGACCCGTTCCGGCTTACGAGTCTTCCCCCTGGGGCCACTTATGGGCTGGCCATCACCTGAAAATAGAGGGTACCCGCCTTGTTCGTCTCCGTCGTACACGCATTGACGCTGCCGCAATCATTTGAGGCATAGAGGTCTAACCGATAGGTTCCCGCAGCCCATCCTTTCCCAGGGGAGGCAAATTCATAATGGCCCACAGCGGAATCCTCGTTCAGCTTGACATAGTTTCTTTCGAGAAGACGGCCAGCTTTGATCCCGGCAACATCTTCGGCAATCAGCCGGACATAAAAAAAACGAACGCCCTGTTCGTTGAGATTGCAGACCAGATGGATCGGCCCGGTGGTTTGTGGAAATTGTGTCGTTGGGTCAACCGGCTCCACCGTCTCGGTTTCCATGTTAACGGTTTCTGCCAACCAACAGTCTTGCAGAGAGTCCCGTCCTGCTGTACCCGATCCCGGGAGAAGACGGGCAGACTTAGGCGCAATCATCTTCGGCAGAGGGGTGGGGGCCCCCGGCGCCGACAGGCTTGTCATGGTAGAGGGGGCTGGGGGAATGGAAGGGGCAGACAGCTCTCCCGTACAGGTGGAGGCCCGCGCGGAATGGGGCGTAAATTCCCCATCCAGATATTCGTTCAGACGGGCCCCAATCTCCGAAACAACCTGGGGGACGAGCGTTCTTAACGCACGGATTTTTGCCTCCGGGATGGAGACATGCCCCTCACGGCCCGACGCAGCCACGACACCGATAATCCGGTGGGTCGCAGGCTCAATCAATTCGATGTCAACACACCAACGCACGTAGGAAACCGAGGGGTCTGAAAGCGCCATCGGCGACAACGTGACCGCTCCCTGGGCCAATAAATCGCTCTGAATGGCCCCCCCCTGCTCTCCGAGGAGGTCCTGTTCCGTCGTCCCCTCCCCTTTAACGGGGAAGCCCTCCTCAACAAGGCGCTGGGTGATGGCCTTGCGGACCTGTTCTCCTTCATCTCCTTCTATCTGAACCTCTACAGAAAAGTTTTTAGAGAGCCACATTTCGTACTCACTCACCACTTCTGGGGCGGAATGGCGCGGTGAAAGCACAACGCCATTGACACTGACAATGCGAAGGTCACTCTGATACGCATCCCGTAGGATTAACGCGTTAATGGCCCGTTTGTACTGCCTGATTTTTTCAAGCTTTGCGCGGGAAGTTTGGCCCAGATTCAGCCAAACGTTTATTTTCGCGTTGAGTTCTTTGATTTTATCGAATAAAGCGGCAGCACGCTCTGCCCGATCAATGACAGCCAGGGCATAAAAGGTCCCTTCATCTTGTGCCATTTCGGCAATCCGTGCCCCTTCCAGTACCTTGGCGGTAGAGACGTTGGTGACCTGTTCGATCAGCTTCTTCTGCTCCGTCTGGGAGGCACCACGCGAGGAAACCTGGAGATATTTCTCCCACTCGGAGGTCTTTTGGCTGACTTGGGCATGAAATATTTTGGCAAGTGAGGCCAGGGCCTTATCTTGCGCCTCTTCTCGAGAGGAGGCCTCTCCAACCCCGACAAGATACAATGAGCCTGGGTATCTTTTTGACGGTTTATCCACCCATTCTGGGGGCTTCGCAAACAGGAGGGAACAAAGAGGGAGAAGGGTTATGACCGTTGAAATCAAAAGGGTTATTTTTTTCATGGCAACGCCTCACCGGTTAAAGCTAATGGACCGTTCTTATCACCCAAAGATGCCTCTCCCCGGATCGAATAGTAATTCGACGTCCGGGGGGGGTATCAATTATTTTTCCTTGTTGCCCAATAAACTGCGGGGCGACCTGGTACTCCCCTGGCGGGACAGAAATACGGGTCAAATAAATCTCGTCAGGAAGGGTTCGCCAGGAACGCTTATCCGCAACCTCTGTCATCGATGCGGCCGCTTCTGCAATTTTACCCAGGATCAACCCGCCCAGCTCGCCAGATTGAGCCGTGACCTTCTTTGTCGTCTGGTGGACAAGGAGCGCTTTGAATACGGATCGAGTGGTTGCCTTAAGCCGAATTCTATTAATCCGATCCGATAAGGCTCTCTTCGCAATTGCAGAGACATCCAACATTAGTGCAGAATAGTGGGAACTATTTTTTTGCCCGTCTAAACCTACATCAATACTTATAACATTAGATTTTTCAATGATATAGCCTGGAAACGCAATTCTTATCAGTTGCCCCCATGGCGAAACGGGTGCCGCCCCAGACCCGACGTAGGATTGCCATTCTGCGGTCTGTATGACCGACATGAAAAGATCGTCACCCACGACAAGATCAATAAACTTGTCTACCTTATGGGGCGATTTCCCATGCAAAGAAACAACCAGAATTTCTCCTGACGATTTTTCATCCCGTGGCACTTCGTTGATATCGGGAAAGGTGGCCTTGTACTGCTCATGCTCCTCGGCCAGACCCAATGCCGCACTGGTTCGGAGAAGATCCCGACCCAGCATTTGTGGGACAGGCGTCTGATAGATTTTCTCCCAGCGAAGGTAGATCTCATACGCTTTTCGATAGGAGATAAAGGCATCATTCATCTCTCCCGTAGCCTCGTAGAACACCCCGGAGAGGTACCGCGCGAAGGCGTCTTCCTGGTAGCCCTGCTCGGCCCCTTCATATCGATCGTTAATGGCATTCAGCTTGGTATCCATTCTGCGGCATTCCACCAGGGCCTCCTCCCACTGACCCATCTGGGCAAAATTAAGCGCGGAAAAAAGATGAATCATCACCCGTTCGTAATCTTCACCAGCGTAGGGGAGGAAATAGTCATTGGTTAAAAGTGCCACCGCATGGCGGCTGACGCTTTCGGTATAAAGCGCCTCGGCGGTCTGGACCGCCTGGTCAAGCAGTCGGTTGCTCTGTTCAAACTGCCCCGCAAGTGAAAGGGTTAGCCCGTGATCAAGAAGATAGAGCAGGCGATCTTCCTTCCGATACTCTTTTTCGTGTTGTTGGATGGCGTGACTGGCCCCGACGGGGTCATGTGCGGCCAGATGTTGTTCGACGAGGGCATAACGACCTGTCGCAGACGTGCAGGAGGAGAGGAGGGCCGCAATGACCCCCCATTTCGACAGGTGTGAGCAAAGGGCACGCATGGCGAGCCTCCATGACACAAGAACACTACATGCCCAATTTGCTTCGGGTCACCAATTTTTTGATCTTCTTGTCTCCAAACCAAACTTTGGTGTTCTTTTCCAGGTCAATCATCTCGAGGGTCACTTGAAAGTATTTGTAGCGCTTTCCTTTGACCTCTTCTTCAAAGGAGTTGATCACCCCTTTCAGCATAAAGTCGGCGCCGACTTCCTTCCCTAACCCCTTCGCGGTCTCCTCACTGGCGTGCCGCTGCTGCTCCAGGCGCTCTTCACGAAGCTCCTGACGCTCCTCTTTGGAGGCGACAAAGGTGACCTTGCCGGAGTGGGTCAACTCCCGCTCTAAATCCTTGGTGAAGGTTTGCGTGGGAATATGATCGTGACTTTTGTTGATCACCGTGCCGACAATGACCACCGGCTCCCGTCCGGCTTTACCCTGAAAATCATCCAACCAGGGGCGGCTTAATGACTCTTTAATCATCTCTTCAGCGGTTTGCCGTGAATCGGTGTCGTTCCAGCGGTCAGAAAGATCAATCGGCGTATCCACTGAAATCCGGTCAACCCGGGTCGTGGCGCAGGAGGCCAACGTAACGACAGAGATTAACATGGCCAGATAAAATAAAGTTCGCTCTCTCACGGGTTCCTCTCCAATTTTCACCAGGATAAAAAGTTGCCATCGGACATATAGTCCCACCGCCACCAAATGTCAAAACAGCTCAACCCCCCCGCTAAGACGAGCCATTTTTGATGCGAGACCAATCGTATGGGAGGGGGGTGGCTTTCCAAGGACCGATCTCTTTGATCTCCGATTCCAATGCGGCAATTCTCTCTCTGCTCGCGGGATGGGTTGAAAGAAGCGCAAAGCCTCCCTGTTCGTGATTGGCCAGCTTCTCAAAAAATGAGATCATCTCCCGTGGATCGATCTTCGCCTGCTTAAGGAGCCCCAGCCCATGGCGATCCGCCTCGGTTTCCTGATCTCGTCCAAACTTAAGGGCCCCGAGCTGGGTCGCAAGATCCCCAATCATGTCGCCCCCAAGGCCACCCACCACCAGGGAGACTGCTGCCCGCCAGCCCATTTGGCGAACCATCGCCTTGAGGCTGTGGCGCTGAACGACATGCTGAATCTCATGCGCCAGAACGCCGGCCACCTCCTCTGCGGAATCCGCAGCATCAATCAGTCCCGTGAAGACCACCACATGGCCCCCGGGTATCGCAAAGGCATTCACCGCAGCATCTTCAGCGACGTACCAGCTAAAGCGATACGGGAGTCCCTTGGAAAGCCGCCATCCGATCTCTTCAATGGCTTTAACCTGCTCTCCGGAAGGGAGGAGTTTTAACGTGTGACGGGTTTGTTCAAAAATGAGATTACCAAGATGTACTTCAGACTCCATGGAGACCTGATCCACAACCCAGTCAATGATTTGATCCGATCGTGTCAGAAAAAGGAAAACTACAAAGAAGGGAACAAAAAGCAGGAGGGCAATCACCGCCTGACCCAGACGCATGGCGCGGCGATGGCTCCGCATCTTGTTTTTTAACCGGGCGAGCTGATCCGCCAGTTGGGGCGGAGGGTCTAAGAGGAATCGTTGCCGTGAAGCGGGATCCACCAGGGCCAAAGACCACGCCTCGTCTCCTCGTCGAAAGGAGAGAATGAGTCGATCGTGATCAAACCCGCCGAGGGTCACCTGAACCTGTTCGTAGGGAACGCGCTGTTCGCCGGGCTCCCCCGGTCGAATAAGAAATCCTTCCTCCTGAAGGGCAACGGGAAGTTCCTCCCCGCCTTCCAGAAGGCCGGGGCCAAAACAGAGGGCGTATATTTCCGACATTGGGTTTAAGTCAGTTTCTGAAAAACTTTAAGGAACCGCCTCGTCAAAAATTTGAACATTGGAAACAGGGTTCGTGCCAATAGGCGCTTTAATTGTCCCCATCTAAAAGGCCGCCGAGGCCCCCCAGCAGAGACCCTTCTTCACGTCCGCCCCCCCTTGCAGGGAGAGCACTGTAGATTCGGTTAGCCAATCGCGAGAGGGGAAGAGACTGAAGCCAGACCTTCCCGGGCCCCTGCAGGGTGGCAAAGAAGAGCCCTTCCCCCCCGAACAGGGCTGATTTAATTTTTCCAACATACTGAATATCGTAGGTGACGGACGCCTGTAAGGCCACAATGCAACCGGTATCCACCCGAATGACTTCCCCAGCCCGCAAGCTTTTTTCTGAAATACTGCCTCCGGCGTGGACAAAGGCAAGCCCGTTTCCTTCGAGCCGTTGCATAATGAACCCCTCTCCTCCAAACAGGCCAACCCCGAGTTTTTGCTGAAAGGCGATTCCAATAGAAACCCCCTTGGCGGCGCAGAGAAAGGCGTCCTTCTGACAGATGATCTGACCCCCAAATTCCCCTAAGTGCATCGGGAGGATCTTCCCCGGATAGGGGGCGGCAAAGGCAACCCGCTTTTTGCCAGATCCCCGGTTCATAAAGACCGTCATAAAGAGTGATTCGCCGGTCAGGAGGCGTTTTCCAGCGCCCAACAAAGCCCCTAAAAAGCCTGATTTCTGCTGAGAGCCATCCCCAAAAATGGTTTCCATTTCGATACCGTCTTCCATATACATCATTCCCCCGGCCTCAGCGACGGCGGCCTCATTCGGGTCAAGCTCGACCTCCACATACTGCATCTCTGAACCAAAAATTTCATAATCGACCACATCCATCTTCAACATCTTCTATCTCTCCGTCGTTGTCTGAACGCCAAAGGGGCGATCACAGGAATTGCGAAAGGCCCGCAGTATGTCACAGCCAATTATTGCGAGCAAGTTTGGGGCACAAAAATATTTGCATCCAATAGGGAGGCTTTGTTACAATGCCAGGGATTTATTCGGGATTTATCCGGTCACATTGCTTTTATCTGTGGCGGGTGGTAGGAAGTAGGTTGACGGTCGATCGTCAAGCTTTAAACTTTAAACGTGGTGGGGTGATGATAAGGAAACCGGATTATTTTGCGATCGTTCTTTTTGGGTTTTTCTTCGTGGTGACCCTCGTTGGGACCCCTTTATTTGCCTATTTTTATGATTACACCTGGGTCGATTGGACGCTCTTTGGGGTGATGTATGCTGCCACCGGCTTGGGGATTACGGTGGGGTACCACCGCTTAATTTCACACCAGAGCTTCTCCTGTCATAAATGGGTCAAGATCGCCTTCCTTATCGTGGGGGGGTGGGCTGTTGAAAATTCGGCGTTCAAGTGGTGCTCCGATCATGTCCGCCACCACGCAAAGGTAGACAAAGACGATGACCCCTATAACGCGAAGCGGGGATTTTGGTATAGCCATTTGCTATGGATTTTTGAGAAAACCCCAGGGGCCAATGACAAGTATTCGGCCATTTTCCGGAAAGACCCTCTGGTGATGTGGCAGTATCGCCACTATATCCCGATTGTGCTCTCCGGGTTTGCTCTTCCGATGCTGATTGGGTTCCTTCATCGTGGGTGGGTGGGCCTTTTTTCTGCCTTCCTGCTCGCGGGAGTCGCTCGCGCGTTCCTGGTGCTCAATTCCACCTTTTGCATTAACTCCATCTGTCATCTGTGGGGAAACCAGCCTTACGGGGATACGAACAGCAGTCGAGACAGCTGGTGGGTCTCGTTGATTACATTTGGTGAGGGGTATCACAACTATCATCACATGTATCCGAGAGATTATCGCAACGGTCCCAAGTGGTACAACTTTGATCCCTCGAAGTGGCTCATTTTTTCTCTTTTCATTGCCGGATTGGCACAGAAACCCCTCCCGTAGGGCATCCGTCCGCAATGCTTCCCTTCTGTTCAGCCAAGGCACCGCCTTAAAGTGGTTACGGTTTAGGGGACCTCTAAAAACCGTAGCGAGCGGTCTGATTGCAAGGCGCACGGAACGCAGGAACCGCAGTGTACGTGTTTGTACATGAGGAT
>CAYRGU010000103.1:0-10657 GCA_964423845.1 uncultured Nitrospirota bacterium | reverse complement strand
ATCGGTCCAAAGCATCCGTGCGCATGACATAGAAGCCGCAATCTATAGTGGACCCCATTGTCAAGACACGGTTTTTAATATTTATCACTTGTTTTTCTGCTTCTTTTTCCCCTTCTTTTTTGTGCATCAACGTGGACAGATGGATACCTCGCTCCATCCGACCTTTTCCATGTACACCTCTCTCGGTGTTCTAACCCTGCGCGACTGATGGAATCGCTCGTTGTTGTAAAACTGGAAATCATGTTTTAAGCCCTCCTGCGCCTCCGTCACCGTCTGATACCCCTTGAGATAGATGTCCTCGTATTTCACACTCCTCCAAAGCCGCTCCACAAAAATATTGTCCAGCGCCCGCCCCCGACCATCCATGCTGATTCTGATATCTCGCCTTTGCAACTGTCCCGTAAAATCGGCGCTGGTGAACTGGCAGCCCTGATCCGTATTGAATAGGTCCGGATCTCCAATCTGCAATGCCTCTTCCAACGCCTCCGTGCAAAAAACCGTCTCCAAACTGTTCGAAAGCCTCCACGCCAGAACATATCGGGAAAACCAATCCAGGATTGCTACAAGGTACGCAAACCCGTTCAACAGCCGAACATACGTCATGTCGGCGCTCCAAACGTGGTTGGGTCTCTCGATCATCAGCCCACGCAACAGATACGGATAAATAACGTGTTCCATCTGCCTCTGGCTGGTGTTTGGCCCCGGGTAGATCGCCTGAATCCCCATCTCGTGCATCAGCCTCTGGACCCGCTTCCGGTTGACTACGTACCCTTTCGTCCCAAGAAAAACAACCCTCTTCCTGCTCCCGTAAAACGGCGGCGGCGTTACCTGCCCATCGATCAGGTTCATTAGGACAATGTCCGCTGTACTTGTCTCGACCGGACGATAATACCCGCTCGAACGGGAAAGCCCCATAATCTCGCATTGCCACTTTATATCCAGCAAGTTCTCTTTTGGATCGACCCAACCGCCATCTCTCCTCCAAATTTACATTCCGAGCTTTTTTTTAAGAAAGTCTTCTCCACCCCAATTTCACCGATCTTCTGGTAAAGCGTTTCAATCAGTACCTTCTGTTCCTCTTCCTTTCCGTTGGACAAACGCCCTTTCTCAAAAAGACAGGGCAACCCTTGGGTAACGGCCTTCTTCCAGATCCCAATGGTAATCGGGTGCACGTCAAATTGAGACGCCAACTCCGATAACGTCCTATCTTCCCTCAATGCCGCCAACGCAACTCGCAGGGGTCGCACCCCCTTCGCCTTAAATTCGCTCGTGTGACGCTTCTTTATCCCCATTCTGAATCCCCCTTATAACCACCCTATTTGAAGTGGTATTTGGTGTCCAGTTTTCGGGGTCCACTATAGTGGCTTGCGGCAGGGGGAGGGAGTGATTATAATGGCGGCCACGTCAAGCCCGCCCGCGTAAGGACCGTGGGCCCCCAATCGTAACCAATCGTGTCAGGATCTTTTGTGATGAATTCTATTCCGGATGAAACCATTCTGAAATACTTGCAGGACCAGACCCTTCCGCTTCGACTTAATGATCTGGTGGAGGGGCTTCATCTCTCCTTTGAGAACCGCAGGGCATTAAAAAAGAGGCTCTCCGAGATGGTCCACATGGGCGCGCTGGTGAAGACCCATGACCATCGGTATGGCCTCCCCAAAAACATGAACCGGGTTGAGGGCTCATTTTGCGGACATCGAGATGGGTATGGTTTTGTCACCCCCGATACGGGCGAGGGATCGGACCTTTTTATTCAAAGGCGGAATGCCCGTGATGTCATGCATCGGGATCGTGTGGTGGCACGCGTCGAGCAGGTGCAGAAAGGGGAGAGGCGCGAAGGGAGCATTGTCCAGATCACGAAGCGGGCGCATTCCCGCATTGTGGGCCGGTATGAGGCGGAGGGGTCTGTGGTGGTGCCTTCGGACCGGCGCATTCTTCAATGGCTGTCGGTGACCGCTCATCAAAATTGCTCCCCACGGACCGGCGATATGGTGGTCGCGGAAGTGATGGTCTATCCGAGCGGTCGTCAGCATTTGCAGGGGCGGATTGTTGAAGTATTAGGCCACGCCGACGATCCCCGGGTGGATACGAAGATCGTCGCGGCCGCGTATGGTCTGTCGATCGATTTTTCGGAGATCGTGTTGGAGGAGGCAGACCAGCTCCCAGCGGAAGTCAGTCCTGAAATGATTGCCGGCCGGACCGACCTGCGCGCCCTGCCGACCGTTACCATTGACGGAGAACGAGCGCGCGATTTTGATGACGCCATCTCCATCGAGACCTTGGACACGGGGTTTTGCCTTTGGGTGCATATCGCGGATGTGGGACATTATGTGCCACTGGGGTCCGCGCTGGATCAGGAAGCGGCACTCCGGGGGACCTCGGTTTATTTCCCGGATGCGGTCCTGCCGATGTTTCCCGAAAGGCTCTCCAACGGGATTTGCAGCCTGAATCCCAATGAGGATCGCCTGACCCTGACGGCCGAGATGCGCTTTGATCCGGAGGGGAATCAGGTGGGGGGACGGCTTTATGAAAGCGTGATCCGAAGTTGCGAGAGAATGACCTATACGTCCGTGGGTGAGATTTGTTTGGGTACGGCGGCCCCGACGACGCGCACGCGGTATGCCCGACTGCTTCCCCAGTTTGCGTGGATGCAGACGCTGGCGATGGCGTTGAGGAAGAAACGGCTGGATCGTGGAAGCCTTGATTTTGATATTCCGGAGCCTGAAATTATTTTAAATGCGAAGGGAGAAACGACCGATGTCGTTCGGGTCGAGAGAAACGTGGCCCATCAAATCATCGAGGAGTTTATGCTGGCGGCCAATGAACTGGTTGCCCAGCAGATGACCGCGCAGTCTGTGCCATTTGTCTATCGTGTTCATGATTCACCCGACCCGGAGGTGATGCGTGACTTTGCCGATTTTATTCGGGTTTTTGGTCTGTCCCTGGACGCAGAAGAAGTGACCCCGTTGGCCCTGTCTCACCTCTTGACGAAAGTGAAGGGCGCCCCCGAAGAACCGTTGGTGAGCCAGCTCCTCCTCCGATCGATGAAGCAGGCACGATATACCACTGATCCTCGGGGGCACTTCGGGCTTGCCGCGTTGCTTTATACCCATTTTACCTCCCCGATTCGGCGTTACCCCGACCTGCTGGTGCATCGGATCGTCAAGCGGATGATTCATGGAGGCATGACCCAGGAGGAGAAAGCGACTTGGGCCCAGATCCTTCCCCCCCTCGCGGATCATTCGTCACAACGGGAGCGCCTCTCCCTGGAAGCGGAGCGGGAGGTGATGCAGAGGAAGAAGGTGAATTTCATGGCCGATAAGATTGGGTTGGTCTATACCGGGAGGATTACCGGCGTGGCCTCTTATGGCCTTTTCGTCGAGCTGGATCAGTTCCTGATTCAAGGCCTTCTCCATGTGAGATCGTTGCGCGATGATTATTATTTCTATGACGAAAGACAACATTCGTTGACGGGGGAACGGCATCATCAGGTCTTTCGACTGGGAGACCCCATTTCAGTCTTCGTCAAGCATGTCGATTGTGAAGGCCTCCAGATTGATTTTGTCCTTCCGCCGGAAAAATCGGCCCCAGAAATGGCCCAGAAATCGGCCCCAGAAATGGCCCCAAAAACGAAAGGGCCTGTCGCCTCCGACCGTTCACATAAACATCCCTCCAGGAGGAGACACTAACCCAAGATATTGTGATCTCTTGGCTTGCCTCATACTGTATCTTGCATAATCTTGCATGGGCTGCTTTACTTTGTCGGGGTGGGTGTGGTATCAGAATCCAGATTTTTTAGAGGGGGTGAGGGATGCGCCTAAGGAAACTTGAAATTTTTGGATTTAAGTCGTTTCCGGAAAAGACGGTCGTCCTTTTTGAGGCGGGGATGACCGCGATTGTGGGGCCAAATGGTTGCGGAAAGAGCAACCTCGCGGATGCCATTCTCTGGGTGATGGGGGAGCAAAGTCCAAAGTCGCTGCGTGGTGCGCGGATGGAGGACGTTTTATTTAACGGCACCGAGTCGCGAAGACCCCTCGGGATGGCTGAAGTTGCGCTGACCTTTGGCGACATCACCGCTGAACTCCCCCCCCCCTATCATCTTTATGCTGAAGTGACGATCACCCGGCGTCTCTATCGCTCTGGAGAAAGTGAGTATCTGATCAATAAAATGCCGACCCGGCTTAAAGATATCCGGGACCTTCTCATTGATACCGGTGTGGGCTATCGCGCGCATGCGGTGATTGAGCAGGGACGTGTGTCCGACATGATTGCCGCCTCTCCGTTGCAACGTCGCGAGTTGGTTGAGGAGGTGGCGGGGGTCGCCAAATATCGCCTTCGCAAGCTGGAGACGCTCCGAAAGTTAGAGGCGACCGAGCAGAATCTTGCGCGTCTCTCCGACATTGTGGGGGAGGTCAAGCGGCAAATTCAGGGCCTGGATCGCCAGGTCAAACGCGCCGAGAAGTTTCGAGGCTTCAAGGAAGAGCTGAAAGTCCTGGAGTTATCGGTGGCGAGGCGCGAATGGGAGCGGCATGCGAACGCGCTCACCCATCTTTCCGTCGAGGCCCGTGCGCTTCAAGATCAGGAGATGATTTGCGAGGGGCAACTGACGGGCCTGACGTCCCAGCATCTGGAGATGAAGCTTACGTTGACCGACAAGGATCAAGCGATCAGCGCGATCAAAAATCAGGTCTTTGAGGCGGAGGGTCAAATTCAGCGCCTTGAAGGACAGATGGGGCGGGTTGACGCCCAGAGGAAGGAATGGAAAGAGAGCCGCGTGCAAACTAATCTGGAAATGGAAGAAATGGGTCGGGCTGCGGGCACGTCCGCCGATGAACTCCGATTCCTGAAGCGGGAAGAAGAAGAGGTTGGCTGGTTGTTGCCGGCCTATCAGTTGTTTACGGCGGAATTAAAACAAAAAGGGGATTGGTTTGAGGGGAGGGCCGTTTCGGAGCGCGCCGCTCTTGAGCTGAATCGGGCCGAGCTGTTTATGGCGGTCTCCGAGCTTGCGGCCTCCGAGAACCACCTCCTCTATATCGAAAAAGGTCAAGAGGATCTTCGGCGGAGAGAAATAAGGGGGGGGGATCTCCTCCGCGAGGCGGGAGGCCGACAGCAAAAGGTTGACGAAGAGGTCTGTGGCCTCGAGAAGGCGCTTGAGGTGTTCAAAGAGGGGCGAATTGCAAAGAACGAGAAATCTCGTCTGGAGGTTGAGACGCTTCATCAGTGTGAGGCGGCCTTGAAGTCTCAACGGGAGCGGCTCTCTCTCCTTAAAGAGGAATGGGCGGGGGCCTCGGCGCAGCTTGCGACACGTGAGGAATTCTATCGCGGGCTTTTGAAGGCTGGCGACAATGCTGTGAACCTCCCGGGTTTTCAGGGGATGATTGCCGATCTCATTGAGGTGCCAGCAGAATATGAAACGGCCATTGAAGCGGCGCTGGAAAACCGGTTGAGGGGAATGCTCGTTGAGACCCAGGACGAGATTGTGAAGGGGATTCGGGCCCTCTCCCTGGCAGCCTTGGGGCGCAGGACCCTGATTCCCAGACATCCACGCTTGACGGCGTTGAGGCAGGATTGCCCTGTGGGCGATGGCGTGATCGGCTTTGCGCGCGATCTGATCTCGTGCCGTGAAGGGTATGAGTCGTTGGCCTCCCTTTTGTTGGGAGATCGGGTGATCGTCTCCGATTTTGATACGGCCATTCGGCTGTGCGAGGGCTCTTTCACCACGGTGACGCTGCAAGGCGAGGTGATGGAGCCTTCAGGCGTGGTTTCGGGGGGGATTCGGAGCGAGACGAGCATCCTGGAACAGAAAAGGGAGCTCAAGGAACTGGCTCGCCGTGTTGCAAAACTGGCGAGGGAAATCCATGGGGTTGACTCTGAAGTGCTGCATCTTGATCGGTTGCAACAGGAGGGGAAGCTCCGCCTGGAGGCGTTGAATCAGGAGGCGCGATCTTTGGAAATGGCCTTCATGGATGCCGAGAAAAACAGACAGAATCTCCTCCTGGAGCGATCCCGCATTCAGAATGGGATTGAGACTTCTTTGATTGAGCAGGAGGAGGTCAAAAAAGAGTGGCAGGTCCTTGCCGCCTCGGAGGCTGCCGAGCGGGCGCGAAGGACCCAGCTCCAGACCGTGAAAGAGGCCAAAGATCTTGCGCTGGGCGTGGGACAGAAAAGGGTAGAGACGACACAGCAGGTATTGCGTTTGCTAAAGGATGAAATTTTACAGATGACGGTCAAGACGAGCTCTTATCGAGAACGTCAGCACCATCTGGCACAACAGCACGATCGGATTCTGCGTGCCGAAGAAAGGCTCAAGCAACGTGTTGAAGAAAAGAAGGCCCTGCTCCTGGCGCTGGATCAGAAGTGGGCCCTCTCCGAAACGGAAGAGGGGGAGGCGCAAGGGAAACTTGCACAACAGGTCGCGCGGCGGGGATTGCTTTTAGACGATCTGCGTGAGAAGACCGAAGCGCATGCCGTCTGCGTGAGCCACCTCCAACAGATGGAGGGGCAGCTCCATGAGCTCCGTTCAGGGTTGGGGCAGATTCAGAAGCGGTTGCAGGAGAAATCGCTCCAGAAGATGGAAGCGAAAATGGAGCAGGATAAGGTTTGCGAGGCGATCCTGATTCGTTATCAGATGGAGATTGCCAACATTCCTTTGTCCGAGGGCCCTTTCGATCCCGCAGGTGGCGCGGCCACTGCGGGTGGCATGGCCACTGCAGGGGCTGCGAGTGCGCGTGAAAAGATCGGCTCCCTCCAGCGGGCCATTGAAGAAATGGGGTCGGTGAATGTTTGCGCGATTGAGGAATATCAGGAGTTAAATACCCGCTACCAGTTCTTGACCGCGCAGGAGAAAGATCTGACGCAGGCGATGGGTGATTTGAAGACAACGATTGCCCGAATCAATGAGACGACGCGGGATCTTTTCGTGACAACGTTTCATCAGCTCAATGCGCAATTTGGAGAGATCTTTGTCTCATTTTTTGGAGGGGGCAAGGCGGAGCTGGTTTTGCTGGATGAGGCCCATCCCCTGGACTCGGGGGTTGATTTAATCGCCAGGCTGCCGGGAAAGGGCCAGCGTGCCAATGACCTGCTCTCCGGTGGCGAGAAGGCGCTGACCGCCATTTCGCTTTTGTTTGCCACCTTCCTGATCCATCCAACGCCGTTCTGTCTCCTGGATGAAATTGATGCCCCGCTTGATGACGAGAACACACGCCGCTTCGCGGAATCGCTTCAGAAAATGTCGGATCGGACGCAGTTTATTGTGGTGACCCATAATAAACGGACGATGGAAGTGGCCGATATTTTATACGGCGTGACGATGGAAGAGATCGGCGTCTCCAAACTGCTCTCGGTGGTGTTGGACGCCCCGCGTGGAGAGACAGCGCATCAGGTGGAGGACAGTCCGAATCGGCAGGAGACCGACGCCACCGTCTCCCTGTCGTAGCAGACAACCCTAACTGCCCCTGACTGCCCGGAATATCGTTTCATTAAAATGTTGTCATTAAGTCAATAAGGCATGCCTGACCCTCTTGTTGTGGGTAAAGAGTTGCTCTTGTTGCGTGTTCTCCAAAGACCCTACGGTTTCACGGGATATTTCAATGGAAGATGTGGATTATCGCCTGGAGGTGATTTCGAGTAAGAGCGGAAAAATGACCTTAAGGATAAAAGTGAAAGATGAACCCTATCGGGCCTTCCATAGTCTCTATGATCCGGAGGCTGAAGCCCTTATGCTTGTAGAGGCGTTTCATTTTGACGGCAGGGGGATTCTCGTGGTCCTGGGGCTCGGATTAGGCTACCACGTCTGGGCGTTGGCAGAAAAGTTTCCCGATGCGCCTATCGTGGTGGTCGAGGCCTTCCCAGAAATAGATCAATATTTCAGGAGTCATGGTAAGGTTCCCGTGTCGCGCAAAGAGATCACCTCTCTGATTGCCCTCCCTATCTCTGAAGTGATTGAAAAGATTGCGAAGATACAGGAACAGGCAGGAAAAATTCCGATTTCTGTTTTTTCTTTGATCCCTGCCGTTTCCAGCGTAAGGGAGTATTACACCCCCCTTCTTTCCTTGCTCAAGGGTCGGATTGTCTCAAAAGAGAGATGGGACAGACTTAAGTATCTAAAATTCCAGAGTCAATGCCTTAAAATTGCCATCATGGATGTGGGGCTTTTTATATCCAGAGAGTTGGAGACGGCGGCCCGTCGTTTGGGGCATCTCGTGCGTGTGGTTACGACGGAGGAAAATGGGGAGGAGAGCGCGGATCGTTGGGTGGATAGGGTCCTCGATTTTCAGCCAGACTTTGTCCTGACGGTGAACAACTATGGGCTGGACCGGCAAGGGATATTGACCGCTTTTTTTAAGTCGATTGAGATGCCGATGGCTTCCTGGCATGTCGATAATCCGAACCTGATCCTTCAGGGGCGATTTGAGAAAAACATCACGCCTTATATTGCCCTTTTTCTTTGGGATAAAAGTTATATCAAGGCGCTTTGCGCGAGAGGATTTGGATCGGTTGTCTATTTGCCTCTTGCAACCGACGAAACGGTCTTTAAACCGATTCCATTAAGTCCATCCGATATGGGAAAATATCATGCGGATGTCGGATTTGTTGGAGAGTCGCTGGTCGTTCAGACTGCTGAACGGATGAAGGCTGTTCCACAAGAAAACCATCCCCTTGTCGAGGAGATGGCCCGGCGCATGGCAGAGTCCAGAAAGCCCTTTCACGAAGTTTTGGCCGAAATGGGGGATCATGAAGAGGTGAGAGGACTCTCGGCGGAAGGGAGTTTTTTCCTGGAGGCGGCCTCACTTTGGAAGGCGACATTGCTCTATCGCCTCGCATGTATCCGGACGTTGGAGCCCTTCTGCCCTACCATCCACGGCGATGAGGAATGGAGGGGTCTGCTTGTCCCCCCTATGGGTCCCCTATCGGCCCCCTATCGGCCCCCCTACCAGATAGAAGGACGATTGAATTATTACAGGGAACTTCCCTTATTTTATAATGGTTGCAAGGTTAACCTGAACGCAACGAACCTCCAGATGCCAGAAGCGGTGAACCAAAGGGTGTTTGATGTCCCCGCGTGCGCTGCCTTTCTCCTGACCGATTATCAGAAGGACATAGAAGGGCTTTTTGAGATTAACAAAGAGATTGTCGTCTATCAGGATAGGACAGAATTACCAGATTTAGTACGATTTTATCTTCATCACACCACAGAAAGGGACAGGATCTCAAAGTTTGGGAGAGCGCGCGTTCTCAAGGAGCATACCTATCCGCATCGTTTAGGGGCAATCATCGAGACAATGACCCATCTCTACAAGTAACATGCTTCTGACGATATCTTTCCCCACCGAATAGACCCACGTCTCAATCCGAACGAAATCGCCATTTTTAGAAAGGGTCAGGCATGCCTTATTGACTTTTCAGGATTTCCTCCGTATCATTCCGGCATGGCACGAAAACCACGGGTCTATTTTCCATGCGCTCTCTACCACGTCACGTCATCTAACGAGGCAATAAGGCATGCCTGACTCTCTTGTGACCCTCTTGCTCTTGATGGTGGGAGGCGTTCAGTCTGACGGGGTTTGACACGGATATTGAAATCGTATTACATTGATGCAGAGTGAATTACACCGTAGTACGCCTTCAACGAAAATGAGGTAACCGATGAGTACGGCAATATCCGTGAGACTTCCCGAAGCGTTGGCGAAACAATTGACAGGGATCGCCAAAGAGACCGAACGTCCCCGCTCGTTCATTATTCAGAAGGCCTTGGAGGCTTATATTGAGGATGTTGCCGATCTTCAGATCGCGCTGGATCGGCTCCATGATACAAGTGATCCGATTCTTTCAGCCAAAGAGATGAGAAAGTCTCTTGGTTTATAATCTTGGTTATAAGAAATCTGTTTCGCGTGACCTTAAGCAATTATCAAAATCTGCGGCAAAGCTTATTCTTGATAAGATTGATCAAGAACTGCTCAGGGATCCTAAATCAAATCCTCCCCTAAAAGGTCATTTCGCGGGTCTGCGAAAATATCGAGTCGGCGAGTACAGGGTCATTTACGCCCTCATAGAAACAGAAATTCGGATATTGAGAATCGGCCATCGTAAAGAGGTCTATCGAAATCTATTAACGATCTCATAACAGTATAGGGGGCCGGGGTCAGGCACGCCTTACCGTCTCCCTGTCGTAGCAGACAACCCTGACTGCCCAGAATATCGTTTCATTAAAATGTTGTCATTAAGTCAATAAGGCATGCCTGACCCTCTTGTAATTCCCATAGAGAAGGCGCAGTCTTAGGCAGGCATCTTTGTGGTGCCGACGCCGCGCTCGGTCGTTGCGTGGTGCCGTACGTGAATCCAGGGAGGGGTTTGTGACTACGCCGCAGGAAATTATCGAGCGCATAAGGCGGGGATACTCGAAGGCGGAGGAGAGCGCACGCGATATACTCCTGGATCTAAATGCCGTATTGAAGCATCTCGCCGAGGACATCTATTCCAAAGAGACGCACTTCGTGTTGGAGCTCGTTCAGAACGCCGACGTCTATGATTACGCGCCTGGACTTGATCCGGAAATCTCTTTTCTCCTTTCTTCGGCACGCCTTCTCATACAGAACAACGAAGTCGGGTTCACCGGGGCCAACGTGGCTGCACTATGCAGGGTCGGCCAGAGCTC
>CAYRGU010000102.1:0-12477 GCA_964423845.1 uncultured Nitrospirota bacterium | reverse complement strand
AGCCCCTCCGTCATCGCAATCGGCATGATTAAATCCACTTCCATCGTCACGTTGTCCCCAGGCATCACCATCTCAACCCCTTCCGCAAGCTTCGCCACACCCGTCACATCCGTCGTCCTTAAGTAAAACTGCGGCCGGTATCCATTGAAAAACGGCGTGTGACGACCCCCCTCTTCCTTCGTCAAGATATACGCCTCTGCCTTGAACACCGTGTGCGGCGTAATACTCCCGGATTTCGAAAGCACCATCCCACGCTCAACATCTTCCTTCTTCGTCCCTCTCAACAACACCCCAACGTTGTCCCCGGCCTGCCCCTGGTCCAGCAACTTCCGGAACATCTCCACCCCGGTCACCACCGTCTTCGCTGTATCTTTTATCCCAACAATCTCAATCTCGTCCCCAATCTTCACAATCCCCTTCTCAATACGCCCCGTCACCACCGTCCCACGGCCAGAGATCGAAAACACATCTTCCACCGGCATCAAAAACGGCTTGTCAATCTCTCGCACAGGCACCGGAATGTATCGGTCCACCGCCGCCATCAACTTCGCAATCGACCCCTCACCCAATTCCCCAGTGTCCCCCTCCAACGTCTTCAACGCAGAGCCAACAACAATCGGAATCTCATCCCCAGGAAACTCGTACTTCGTCAATAACTCCCGAACCTCTAACTCCACCAACTCTAATACTTCCTTGTCATCGACCATGTCCGCCTTGTTCAAATAGACCACAATGTACGGAACCCCTACCTGCCGCGCCAGCAAAATGTGCTCCCGCGTCTGGGGCATCGGTCCATCCGCCGCCGACACCACCAGGATCGCCCCGACCATCTGCGCCGCTCCAGTAATCATGTTCTTCACATAGTCCGCGTGCCCAGGACAGTCCACATGCGCGTAGTGCCGGCTATCCGTCTGGTACTCCACATGCGCTATCGCTATCGTAATCCCACGCTCACGCTCCTCCGGCGCCTTGTCAATCTGGTCGTACGCCAAATACTCCGCATACTTCTTCTGCGCCAACACCTTCGTGATCGCTGACGTCAATGTCGTCTTCCCATGATCCACATGACCTATCGTCCCAATATTCAAATGCGGCTTCGTCCGCTCAAACTTTGCCTTCGCCATCTCAAAACCTCCCTAAACCGTACGCGATATACGCCGAATCAACCACCGTACCTTACGATGCTTCGGCACCTTGATTTTTGGCAATAATCTCATCTGAAATATTTTTTGGAACCACCTCGTAATGGCCAAACTGCATGGTGAACACGCCACGCCCCTGGGTCATCGACCTTAAATCGGTGGAATAACCAAACATTTCCGACAAAGGGACCAGCGAGTCAATGACCTGCGCCCCGCCTCGCATCTTCATCCCTAAAATCTTGCCGCGGCGTGAACTTAAATTCCCAATGACATCCCCCATATACTCCTCTGGGACCACCACCTCGAGATCCATAATCGGCTCCAGAAGAACCGGTGTGGCACGCCGTACGGCCGCCTTAAATCCCATGGAAGCGGCAATTTTAAAAGCAATCTCGGAAGAATCGACATCGTGATACGAGCCGTCAAACACCGTCACCTGTAAGTCCACCATCGGATAGCCCGCAATAACCCCACTCCCCAAGGCCTCCACAATCCCTTTTTCGATGGCAGAGATATACTCTTTTGGAATGGCACCGCCCACAACATCATTTACAAATTCAAAACCTTCGCCCGCCGTCTTCGGCGCCACCTTCAACCAGACATGGCCGTACTGTCCCCGACCGCCCGTCTGACGGATATATTTCCCCTCCGCCTCGGCCTCGGTCTGAACGGTCTCACGATAGGCCACCTGGGGCTTGCCCACATTGGTCTCCACATGAAACTCACGTCTCATTCGGTCGACAATAATTTCCAAGTGCAGTTCCCCCATCCCGGAGATAATGGTCTGCAGGGTCTCTTCATCGGTCATCACCCGCAACGAGGGATCTTCCTGACAAAGTTTTTGCAGGGCAACACCCATTTTTTCCTGATCTACTTTTGTCTTCGGTTCAATCGCCATGGAGATGACCGGTTCTGGAAACTTCATGACCTCAAGCAGAATGGGATGGTCATCGTCACACAACGTATCCCCCGTCATGGTTCCCTTCAGACCCACCGCAGCCGCGATATCACCGGCATAAACCTCTTTCACGTCCTCCCGCTTATTGGCATGCATCTTTAAGATCCGCCCTATCCGCTCCCGAGTGTCTTTGGTCGAATTATAAACGTAGGTTCCGGCGTGCAAAATCCCAGAATAAACACGGAAATAGGTCAATTGCCCTACAAAAGGATCCGACATAATCTTGAAGGCAAGGGCAGAAAAATGTTCATCATCGCGCCCCTCTCGAAGCAGTTCCCCAGGGCCACGAGGATCATGCCCCTTAACCGGAGGAATATCCTTGGGCGAAGGGAGATAATCAACGACGGCATCAATCAAAAGCTGAACCCCTTTGTTTTTGAAAGAAGACCCGCAGAGGACAGGAATGGCCGTCATCTCCAGCACCCCTTTACGCAACGCACACTTGATCTCCTCCGTAGAGACCGCCTCCCCATTTAAAAAATGACCCATGACCACGTCATCCACGTCCGCCAAGGCCTCAATCATCTTATCCCGGTATTCCTGGGCCAGAGGAAGCAGCTCCGCAGGAATCTCCGAAACCACATATTTCGCACCCATCGTCTCATCATCAAAATAGATGGCCTTCATTTCGACAAGATCAATCGGCCCCCGGAATTCGGCCTCTTTGCCAACGGGGATCTGAATCGGGACCGGACGGGTCCCCAGTCGATCTACCATCGACTGGACACTCATGTAAAAATCGGCACCGGTCCGGTCCATCTTGTTCATGTAGGCAATTCGGGGAACCCCATAGCGATCTGCCTGACGCCATACGGTCTCTGACTGCGGCTCAACCCCCTGAACCGAATCAAAAACCGCTACCGCACCATCTAAGACACGAAGAGACCGCTCAACCTCAATGGTAAAGTCGACATGTCCAGGCGTATCAATAATGTTGATACGATGATTTTTCCAATAACAGGTGGTTGCTGCGGAGGTGATCGTAATGCCACGCTCCCGCTCCTGCTCCATCCAGTCCATGGCAGTCGTTCCCTCATCGACATTTCCAATGCGATGGGTGACGCCAGTATAAAACAGGATACGCTCGGTGGTGGTGGTTTTCCCCGCATCGATATGCGCCATAATACCGATATTTCGTATCTTGTCTAACGGATACTCCCGAGCCACAGCCGTAAACTCCCCATCTAAAAATAAAACAAGGTGACGAGACAACTCCCCCCACCTTAATTTTTGTAATTTTATTTTTTACCAGCGATAATGCGCGAAGGCCTTGTTCGCCTCTGCCATTCTATGCGTATCTTCCCTCTTTTTAACCGCGCCACCTGTACTGTTATAGGCATCCAGCAGTTCAGCGGCAAACTTCTCTTCCATGCTCTTCCCCGATCGCTGCCGCGCATAGAGGGTGATCCACCGTAATGCCAATGAGGTGCGCCGTTCAGCCCGAACCTCGACCGGCACCTGATATGACGCGCCACCGACCCGACGCGACTTCACTTCAACGAGGGGATTAACATGCTCTACAGCCCCCCGGAACACCTTTGCCGGGTCAAGCCCCGACTTCTGCTGAATTAATTCCAGGGCCTTATAGCAGATCGATTCTGCCACACTCCGCTTCCCCTCTTTGAGGACAACGCCAATCCAGCGAGAAATAAGCCGATCCTGATATTTAGCATCGGGAAACACTTCCCGCTTTACGACAACCTTCCGCCTTGGCATGAAAAAATTCCTTAACTTACGACTGATTAATAAATTTATGACTTGGGCGCTTTGGCCCCATATTTAGATCGGCCTTGCTTACGACCCTGGACCCCTACCGCATCCAAAGCCCCTCGCACAATGTGATACCGGACCCCAGGAAGATCCTTGATTTTTCCACCTCGAACCAAAACAATCGAATGCTCCTGAAGATTGTGACCGACCCCTGGGATATACGTCGTCACTTCCATTCCATTCGTCAGCCGGACACGAGCCACTTTTCTCAAGGCAGAGTTTGGCTTTTTCGGCGTCGTCGTGTAGACACGAACACAAACCCCACGCCTCTGCGGAGACCCTTTCAGGGCCGGGCTCTTTGTCTTTGAAACGGCCCGGACTCGCCCTTTTTTGATCAACTGCTGGATTGTCGGCATACCCCTCCAAGTGAAAAGCTCGCGGAGTATACGCAACTCCCCCCTACGTGTCAAGGACTATCGCTTGGTTGCTGCTTGGTTGCTGAAAGGGTCGCCGACCCACAGGCCCCTCTGCTCGTTTTCACTCGCTCCCAATCCTCACGTCCCCTCACAGGACGGTCCAGTTGCTTACGCATTCGGACCTTGCACTGCGGGGCCTATTCCCATAAGTCCGATAAAGTGAATTTGCTTTTGGAGGGGGGTTTTATTACCCTCCCCTCGGAGGGTGTCGAGAACAATGGCCAAGCTCAAAACTGTTTTTGCCTGCCAGGAATGTGGATTTCAATCTCAAAAATGGCTGGGGCGGTGCCCCGACTGCAATGCCTGGAACACCCTGGTGGAGGAGAGAAGCGAACCCACGCCACGCAACACCCCGTGGATCGGGGAAAACCTGAAAGATGCAGGGTTTGCCCAACCCGCCTCACTCGCATCCGTTCAGTCCTCCTCGGAGATGCGATTCCCGACAGGCCTCTCCGAGTTTGACCGTGTCCTTGGGGGGGGCGTCGTTGCCGGATCGGTCGTTCTCATCGGGGGCGATCCGGGTATTGGAAAGTCAACACTCATTCTTCAATCGATTCACGCCCTGGCCACCGGGCGAGGCCGCGTATTATACGTCTCTGGCGAAGAATCCCCAGCACAGATTAAGCTTCGGGCCGACCGACTTCAGATCAATTCAGAGGCCATCTATCTTCTTGCCGAAACCGCCCTGGAGACGATCCTCCAACAGGCCCAGGCGCTCTCGCCCGTGGCAATCGTCGTGGATTCCATTCAGACCCTGTACACCTCTCAACTCGCCTCGGCACCCGGGTCCGTTGGACAAATCCGAGAGGTCGCGGCGCAACTGATGTGCTATGCCAAACGGCACAACGTGGCCATCTTTATGATCGGACACGTCACCAAAGAGGGGGCCATTGCCGGCCCTCGCGTCCTGGAACATATCGTGGATACCGTTCTTTATTTTGAAGGCGATAAAAGCCACGCCTATCGGCTGCTTCGTGCTGTCAAAAATCGCTTCGGAGCGGCCAATGAACTCGGGATCTTTGAGATGAAAGGGTCGGGGCTCACTGAAGTCGCCAATCCCTCCGGACTGTTTCTCGCGGAACGTCCAAAAGACGCGACCGGCTCCGTGGTGATGGCAGCCTACGAAGGGAGCCGGCCCCTCCTGGTGGAACTTCAGTCGCTGGTGTCTCCTTCTTACCTGGGAACGGCGCGGCGTGTGGCACTCGGTGTTGATTCTAACCGGGTGTCTTTACTTCTCGCTATTTTGGAAAAACGGGCGGGGATGCAAATCGGCGCCTATGACGTGTATGTCAACGTGGTCGGTGGAATTTCCATGGACGAGCCGGCGGTTGACCTGGGGATCGTGGCAGCCGTCGCCTCCAGCTTTCGGGACCGACCCATCGCCCCTGAAACCGTGGTGATGGGAGAGATCGGTCTTGCCGGGGAGATACGACCCGTTCAACATGCCAGCCAACGCCTTCGAGAGGCCGAAAAGCTGGGATTTAAACGGTGCCTGCTCCCCAAGAGAAATGAAGAGACGCTGCGGCGGGAAGAAACCTTTTCCATTGAAATGATCGGGCTGTCTCATATCCATGAGGCCCTGGCGGTGCTTTTTTGATCGGCTCCCATCCACTGGACAGATCTCGCTCCCTCATTTACCTCGGCATGATCGGACTCTTCGCATCTCTCGTCGGCTGCGCAACCCCCTCAATCCCTTTCCCATTTCCAGAGGAAAAGCCCCTCACGCTCGATCGGCTTTTATCCCTCTATCAACAACAACGGGAGACCATTCAGAACATCAAAGGGCTCATGGAGGTCACCACCTCTCTCCCGCGCAGAAAGGCCAAACAGTCCTTTCATGCGACATGGGTCTCCGATCCGCATCAAGTGAAAATAGAGGGGTATCATTTTCTCGGAGGCCCCCTTTTCCAACTTCAGATCTCGGAGGAGACGGCCTCGCTGGTAATTCCCTCCAGAGGACTGCACACAGAAATGCGGCGGGAAGATCTTGAAGAAATCATCGAAGAAAAACTCCCTTTAGGCCCTCTTACATGGCTCGAATGGATCCGTTACGGGGGGATTCCTCACCTCCACCCCAAGGAGGTCGCTTCGCTGGAGTCGGAAGGGGAGTTCCTGGTGATGAGCCTCTCTACCATAGAAGAGGGCACCCTGCGTCTTGGCAGAAAAATATGGATCGAACGTCACCGGCTTCTGGCCATGAAGGCAGTCATTTTCGATAGCGCCGGGGATCCGGTTTTCACGCTCACACTGGGCGATCATCGCAAACTCCAATCACTTTGGATCCCCTTCCAGATTGAAGGAGAAGGCCCGGCGGGAAAAATCCGTCTAAAAATGATTGACCTTCGCCTCAATCAGGAAGAAGCAAAACCAGTCTCCCTTCAGGAAACCGATGAAGCTTTTAGCGATTGAAACTGCGACCCTTGAGGCCGGCGTTGCACTCATGGACGACACCCATCTGATTGCAGAATATCGTTTTAACGCGAAGATGAGTCACACCGAAAGGCTTTTGTCCGCCATAGACACCCTCCTTACAGGGCATGACACCCCCGTCCCGGATCTGAACGCGATTGCCATATCGATGGGGCCAGGTTCGTTCACCGGCCTTAGAGTGGGCCTGGCCACCGCCAAAGGATTGGCCTTGGCCACGTCAATTCCGTTGATTCCGATCTCCACATTCGAGGCAATGGCCGCGGCATTTCCTTACAGTCATCACCGGATTGTCCCCCTGCTGACGGCAAAAAGAGGAGAGGTCTACTGGACCTCTTTTCTAAATCCAGATCAGCAACCGATACGACTCCAGGCCGACACCGTCTCCCCCATCGTTGAGGCCCTCGACCAGATTGCATCATGGATTGAGAAACGGGAGGAGCCTATTTTGTTTGTGGGAGAGGGGGCGCTTCAGCACAAAGACCTTATTTTAAAACGATTCGAAAAGAGGGCGCTGTTTCCCCCCAGGATGTTGCAATTTCCTCTGGTCTCTGCGGTCGCGGAAATAGGGTTTTCATGCCTCTTGAAAGGAGAGGTCGTCTCTTGCGATCAACTCCTGCCCCTTGATATGGAAACATCCTTCAAAACCCTTAAACAAGCCTTATGACAAGGAAAAGAAGCCGTTCTCTTGACCCATACCAAAACAGAACTTAAAGAATCCCCCGAGGGGAGACGCCCGATGGTTCAAAAACAAGACGTGTTACGTGGGGGAACATCCATAGCGCGGCGACCCTTTTCAACCTCCTGATAGTGCGAAATGCTTAAAAAAGAGGTATCATTAGAGTACTCTGCTGTCATTGACCCCATGGGGAGAAGCGATATCGGCCCTGTGATGGCAATTGAGCGGAGGGTGTTTTCCTCTCCATGGACAGAACAGATGTTCCTTTCCGAGCTCAAAGAACACCCCTTTTCTTATGTCGTCAGAATGAAAAAACAAATTGTCGGCTACATCATCTTCAGGATTGCCTGCGAGGAAATGAGTCTGATGAATCTTGCGGTGGATGCCCCGTGGCAGAAATGTGGCCTTGGAGAAGCACTTATCCGGCACGCCTTACATTTTGCAAAAAAACAGACCGTCAGGCGGGCCATGCTGGAGGTGCGCGCCAGTAATGCCGCCGCGCAGAGGCTCTATAAAAAACTTGGGTTTCTTCAGACGGGATGCCGTCGAAACTATTACAGCGATCCGGTGGAGAATGCCCTGTTATTCGAGTATGGCATCGATTGCCTCGTATAGATAAAGGGTCCCTCTGTAAATGACGATATGACGGGCGTTATCCTCAAGGGCAATTTTTTAACGAGTTCTAACGAGTTCTATCGAATTCAACAAAAAGGAGGAGAGGCGATGGACAGCGAGATAAAAGTTACAGAGGCATTGCGGGAGAGCAGCTGGAAGTTTCGCACGTTAGAGAAAAAACATGAGGAGTTCAAAGGCATCCTGGAAGAGATGAACCAAAATAAAAAACTCACGCCAGACCAGGAAACCCAAAAGAAAATTTATCAAAAACGAAAACTTTTAACCAAAGACACCATGGTCGATATGATCCGTCACTACCAAATCATGGAAGAAGCCCAGGCAAGCACCAACGCAACGCAGAAAAGTTAGGCAAAGAGGAACCGGTGTTTGGAATCGGACTGTCGGAACTGTTGCTATTACTCGTGATTGCCCTGTTTGTCCTTCGTCCGGACCAACTGCCCGAGGTGGCCCGTATGCTCGCTCACGGCGTACGGGCCATCCGGCGGACAGGGGAATCGATTCGCGCCAGCCTTGAACTTGAACAGGAGACGGATCAGCCCCCTCCCCACGAACGCCGTGCCCCCGAAGACCCACAAAAATAATCGAATGGAAAGACGGTTCTTCATGAAAAATGCCCCCCGGTAGCGCACACAGCATGCCGGTGGCAGGCCACCTGGAAGAGCTCCGGAAGCGGCTCATCAGGTCGTTTCTTGTCCTTTTCGTTGCTGCCACCATCGCATTCGCCTTCTCCGAAACAATCGTCGAATGGCTGACAAGACCCATCGATATCACGCTGGTGTTTCTCGCGCCAGCCGAGGCCCTCTGGGCCAATATCAAAGTCTCGCTCTTTGTCGGATTCGCGGTGGCCCTCCCAATGATTCTTCATGAGATATGGCAGTTTATTTCCCCGGGCCTCCTTCCTGGTGAACGCCATAAGTTTCTCCCCTTTCTATTTCTTGCAACCGTTTCCTTTTTCGTGGGGATGATCTTTTGCTACTTTATCGCCCTCCCGTTTGCGCTTCGGTTTCTAATCGACTATGGGAGACAGCACCATTTAATTCCCCAAATCTCCCTCTCCATGTACATGGATTTCAATCTGCAGTTTTTGCTGGCCTTTGGTCTGATCTTTGAGTTACCCGTCGTCATGGTTCTCTTGTCAAAACTGGGGGTCTTGACGCCCCAGCTTCTAAGTCGTCATCGAAAATATGCCTTCTTTGCGTCGTTTCTGATTGCGGCTATTTTAACCCCCACACCGGATATGTTTAACCAATGCATCATGGCCATTCCACTCGTTCTTCTTTACGAAGTGGGGATTCTCGCCGTGCGTCTCTTTGGTCAAAATAAACCCGCAAGCGTGGACGCCGTGGAAGGTTCGCAGTGATTAAAAAGGGCATGAAGATCCTTTTGGGGTGCGCCCTTCTTGGCGGCGTAGGATTCGTCTTCCTGTCAGAATTACCCAAACCCCTTCCCATCCCGTTTATCCAGGCGATCCGACAGCAACCAGACTATCAACCCCCGGGGGAAGGCGTCACGTTCTATCCCACCGATGGGCCTCACGGCGTGGGGGTCATCCAGACCCTTGCCACAGGTCCAGACAAAACCGTTTTCGTGGGCACCTACGGGGAGGGCCTCTTCCGGAGCCGGGATGGCGGGAAAACGTGGACCTCGACCAACCTGGGGCTCACGGACAAGTTTATCCTGAACATCAGCACGCTCCCTCACGGATTGCTCTTTGCCGGGACCATTCGGGCCGGACTCTTCAAAAGTCACGACGAGGGGGATCACTGGGTTTCTGTGAACCGGGGCCTTGAAAATACCGAGGTACAATCGATCGCCTCGCTCCCGAACGGCGCGCTCGTTGCGGGGACCGGCCAGGGGGCGTTTATCAGCAAAAACAAAGGGGAAGAATGGGTTCCCTTTAACGAAGGACTGGGTGGCGTCCTCGTTAGGAGTATCGTTGTAGACCGCCGGGGGACCCTCTACGCCGGGACACAAGGAAAGGGGATTTTTAAGCGGTCTCCCACAGATTCCGGCTGGGTGCAACAGATCCGTGGATTTCTCTATGAGGAGGTTGAAGAGCGGGTCGTGCGAACCCTCCTTGTGGGGCCTCGTGACACCCTCTACGCCGGAACCCTGGGGGCTGGCCTCTTCCGCAGCCGGGATGCTGGAAAAAAGTGGCAACGGATCAATAGCGGGCTTAAAAACATTTCCATCCGCGCACTCACGATGGACGAGCAGGGGGGCCTCTATGTCGGAACGGGCGAGGGTATTTTTTATAGTCAAGATCACGGGGATCACTGGCTCCCCTGGGGAGAAGGAATCGATCCGCTTCAAATCCATTCCCTGGCGATGGGTGAAGCCGGGACCCTTTACGCCGGGACAGGAACCGGTCTCTTCCTCAAGGAAAAAGGAGAATCCTGGCAGTCACTTCATGCGGGGCTTCTCGTTTCTCCCATTCAGGCCCTCGATGATGCGGAATCAGGCGTTGTCGTGGGTACGGCCGGAAAAGGCATTTTTATTCACAAGGAAAACCAATGGATCGCGAATAATATCGGGCTGGTCAGTCTCTCGATTCGTGCGATGGCAAGTGGGCCAACCTATCTTTACGCGGTGACGGATGGTGGCCTTTCCAGAAGACAGGTGGTCCGAAATCGCTGGGAGCCCCTCAATGCGCCCGCCTCCGAACTGACTGACATTGCCGTGAACCTCACGGAGGAGGTCATTCTCGCAACAGGGGTGGGTCTTTTCCAGTCCACGGACCATGGGAAAAGTTGGGCAAGGGTTGAACCTCTGGGCACGGCCCCCGTGACCGCCATTGCCACGCGCGGAGAATGGATGCTCATCACCACAGGAAAGACCCTTTGGATCAGGTCAAACACCACTGACTGGAAAAAGGTTCAACAGGAGGAGATGATTCGGCACCTGGCATGGGGAAAGGCGGTATTTTATGCCGCCTCCGATCAGGCCCTCTTTCAGGGAACCCCTGCAGGGGCCCTGAAAAAAATCGAGGGGCCCCTCCCCTCTGGAATATCTATCCTGTCATTGGCCGTAGCGCCTGGGGGAATCGACACGCTTTTTCTGGGAACCGACCGGGGACTTTTCTTTCGAGAGGACGGCGGAGAGGGATGGCGCCCTGCCCATCTTTATCAGGGAGAGCGCTTTGAGAAAAGGGTCACCAGGCTGCTTCCCATGGGAGAGGAAACCCTCTGGGCCGGCACGGAAACCGAAGGGGTTTTTTTGGGGGTGCGTCGTATTCCAAAAAGCGGCCTCATGACCCGATGGCTCTCATCCTACAAGGGGAATGGGTAGAATCGCTTCTTCGGTGACTCTCGCCTCAACAATACGAAAGGCCCGAATGATCGGGGCCTTGTCCTCCGCCAGGGAGGCAATCAGGTAATACGCCTCCGGATAAAAGGCCAATCGGACATCCGTAGGAGAGGGATAGGCCGGGGAGTGGGGATGGGAATGGTAGATGCCCGTCAGTTCCATCCCCGCGCTTCGCATCTGTTTGATCGCCATGAACTGGGCCTTGGGATCCATCACATACCGAAGCCTGCGATCCTCTGGAACCTGTAGTGCCTGGGCCATGGGGTCCCCTGAATCGAGGTTTAAAATCGGGTAAATCTCGTGAATTTTGTCCCCCTGGCCTCCTAAAAGGCCACAACATTCGTTCGGGGATTCCTCGCGGGCCTGCGCGAGGATTTTATCAAGAATGGTTTGGGGAACCGTCAGCATGAGCAGGTCGTTGAAAAAATCAGGAGGCGGTTAATCCTTATTCCAGAGTCCCTTAATCCCTTTCACACCACAATATAAGAGTCCCATCACAAGCAAATAGATCAGGGTCAGGGCAACCTTGGGCGATGTGGGATAAAGCGTCATGGCAACGAAGAATATCGCGCCCAATAAAACATGGGTGACAAGAAGATACCACCCCCATTTTTCCCCTTCAGCCTTGGCCAACGCACTTTCCCCTTCCTGCCCCTTCCTGCCCCTTCCTGGGGGGACGTGAAAACAACCGGACACGGGTCACCCGTCAGACTCTTCGTTTACCGATCTCTTCCTGAAAAGCCTTGTCGTAGAGAATATCCCATTCCGGACTTCCTTCCACGATCTTTCGCGCGTAGGAGGCCAGCTTCTTTTTGACAACGCGATCCACCTCTTCCTCTCGCTTCATCTCTCCGACAAGGGTCGCCTTCACCACCCGCAGGAGCTGGACCCGATCCTTTTTCCACGCAACGGCGGGGTCTTTTTCAACCCCCTGCACAATCAGGAGAGAGAGATGACTTATTTTATCTTCACTCAACATCTTATCGTCCCCGGAAGCGATCGCCTAAAGGGCACCTCTAAAAACCTACTGCGCGGCCCGATTGCTGCGTTGCGCGGTACTCGTAATCCTCATGTACAAACACGTACACTGCGGTTCCTGCGTTCCGTGCGCCTTGCAATCAGACCGCTCGCTACGGTTTTTAG
>CAYRGU010000101.1:0-8413 GCA_964423845.1 uncultured Nitrospirota bacterium | reverse complement strand
TTACGGCGGTGATCCAGCCGGGGGGGTCTATTCGGGATGCCGAGGTGATCCAGGCTGCCGATGAACACAATATGGCGATGGTGACCACGGGGGTCCGCCATTTTAGGCACTAAGGGCTCGTCCATCAATAACATCCCCAGTCGGGCTGCCGATTCATCCCCGTTTGCTACGTTGCTCATCGCTTACATACCAAAGGGTATGCGCGCTCCTCGCGCCTTGCAAACAGGGCGACTCGTTGGCCCTTTGTGTCGATGTTATTTACGGATGAACCCTAAGAGGCGGTTGAAAAACTTATTTCATAGGCAGGTTTTTCAACAGCCTGTTGGCGCATGAATATTCTTCTGATTGGTGGGGGCGGGCGGGAACATGCCCTGATCTCGAAGATTCGGAAAAGCCCCCGTGTTCGTGAGATTTTTTGCGCCCCCGGAAACCCCGGGATGGCCCCATTGGCCAAAATCGTCCCCATTCCGATTGACCAAATCGAGTCGCTTCTTCTTTTCGCAAAAGCCAATCATATTGACCTCACCCTCGTCGGCCCGGAGCTCCCACTCTCCCTGGGTATTGTGGATCGGTTTGAAGCCGAGGGGCTTCGTATTTTCGGACCGCACCGCGCGGCGGCTCAAATTGAAGTCAGCAAAGTTTTCTCAAAAGAACTCATGCAAAAGTATGGTGTGCCGACCCCTCGTGCGGAGGTGGTCACGCTCGATGAGGCCTATCAGAGGGTGAAAGCGCTGAAGATGCCGATTGTCCTGAAGGCGGAGGGATTGGCCTCGGGGAAAGGGGTCATTATTGCGCATCAAATCGATGAGGCGGTGGAGGGATTGGATATTTTGAGGGCGCTGGGCAATGCTGCAGACCGGGTGATTCTGGAAGAATACCTGACTGGGATTGAGGCGTCTGTGTTTATCCTGACGGATGGCCAGAAATCAATTTACCTGACCTCCGCGCGAGATTACAAACGTGCCTGGGATGGGGATTGTGGTCCCAATACCGGCGGGATGGGTGCGATTTCACCTTCTCCCGAGATGACGCCCGCCCTGGAGGAGGCGGTGATGTCTCGCATCATTCGTCCCGTGCTTGCGGGCCTGGTCCTGGAGGGAACCCCTTACCGAGGTGTTTTATACGCGGGGTTGATGCTGACTGACGCAGGGCCTTATGTCCTGGAATTTAACGCACGCTGGGGAGATCCGGAGGCCCAGGCGGTTCTTCCCCGTCTCAAAAGCGATTGGATCGATCTGGTGGAGGCTGCCCTGGATCATCGTCTGGATCAGGTTCATCCAGAGTGGGAGGAGAAGGTGGCCGTTTGCGTTGTTTTAGCGTCCGAGGGGTATCCGGGGGATTATTCCAGGGGAATAAACATTTCAGGTCTGGATCAGACGGCTTCCGATGTGATGGTCTTCCATGCTGGAACCGCTCGATCTGACGAGGCCTGGTTGACCCAGGGGGGAAGGGTCCTGGGTGTCACAGCGTTGGCGGCGAATTCAGATGAGGCACGTCGGATTGTTTACCAGACGATTGAAAAGATCTCGTTTAAGGGAATGCAGTATCGGAAAGATATCGGTGGCGCTACTTCAAAGAGCCAATAATCCCTGTGTGCAGGCCTGTTCTTGAAGATTATTGACAACCCTCCAGAGACTTCGTTAGAATGACCCGAGTTTGAATCCTCCGGGCTTCAAAGCGGTAGCCTGTCGGTAGTCGACCCATCCATTCATTTTAGGTTGCTTTGAGGTTGTGTGGTTCACTTCTTTCTACCCCTGTTCGCCTAATTTTATAATGAGCGTTTTGAGCGAGGAAAGATAGCGATCTGTTGAATGCTCGTTTTGCCTCTTGCCCCCCCTGAGCGATATCTATCGTGTAGATTGTTGTTGGGAAAGCCCTCAAGATTTAAGTTCTTAACAGGTTGTAGCGTGCTATAGAAAGGTTGACCATTAGGGTCTTCTTGACATTAACGTTTTAAGGGAGTCAGAGATGCATCTTGCCGAATTAAAAGAAAAAAGCATTGCCGAACTCAATGAGTTTGCACGAGATCTTAAAATTGAGGGGTCCACTAACCTAAGAAAGCAAGAGCTTATTTTTGCAATTCTGCAAGCGCAATCTGAAAAAAATGGCGTTGTTTACGGAGAGGGTGTTTTGGAAACGCTCTCGGATGGTTTTGGTTTTCTTCGATCTCCCGACTACAACTATCTCCCCGGACCGGATGATATCTATATCTCTCCTTCTCAAATCAGGCGTTTTAACCTTCGCAAGGGAGATATCATCTCGGGCCAGATTCGTCCTCCGAAAGACAGTGAACGATACTTTGCGCTTCTTAAAGTGGAAGAGATTAATTTTGAGCAGCCTGAAGTCTCGCGGGATAAGATCCTTTTTGACAATCTTACGCCACTCTATCCGATGGAGAAAATTAAACTGGAGTACGCAAGCGAAGATTACTCCACCCGGATCATGGAGCTGATTGCCCCGATTGGAAAGGGCCAGCGCGGTCTGATTGTGGCCTCTCCTCGGACCGGTAAGACAATGATTCTTCAGGCCATTGCCAAGGCCATTATGAAAAATCATCCGGACATGACGCTCATTGTCCTCCTGATTGATGAACGCCCGGAAGAGGTGACCGATATGCAGCGGCAGGTCAAGGGGGAGGTGGTTAGTTCAACGTTTGACGAGCCGGCACAGCGCCATGTTCAAGTGGCGGAAATGGTTCTGGAAAAGGCCAAGCGGCTGGTGGAGCACAAGCGGGATGTGGTCATTCTTCTTGATTCGCTCACCCGTCTTGCCAGGGCGCACAACGCGGTCATCCCATCCAGTGGAAAGATCCTCTCCGGGGGGCTGGACGCCAATGCCCTGCAGCGTCCAAAGCGTTTTTTTGGATCGGCTCGGAATATTGAAAATGGGGGGAGCTTAACCATTATCGCGACGGCACTGGTTGATACAGGGAGCCGGATGGATGATGTTATTTTCGAGGAGTTCAAGGGAACTGGCAACATGGAACTTCATCTTGATCGGAAGTTGGCGGATCGCCGAATGTTCCCGTCCATCGATATCACCCTCTCTGGAACCCGTAAGGAGGAATTGCTTGTTGAGAAAGAGGACCTCAACAAAATGTGGATTTTAAGGAAGGTGTTAAGCCCGCTTTCAACGGTTGAATCGATGGAGTTCTTGCTCGATAAAATCAGAGGAACAAAATCCAACCGGGAGTTTTTAGAGTCAATGAATAAATGAACACCCCCCCCAAATAACGGTGAGGTCTTTTTGATCCACATTGAGCCGGTTGCTGAACCGGGAGTTTTTTAACAACCGGTTAGATGACGCCTGGCACGGCTGGCTGGGGGACGAGGATTCGAACCTCGATAGGCAGATCCAGAGTCTGCAGTCCTGCCGTTGGACGATCCCCCAATCTGGCCATTACATCCTGACGCGAAAACAGGCTTCCGAAGTATCCTGAAGTGTCCTGAAGTATCCCTGAAATATCATAGAGCGGCTTTCCAAAACAAGTGTTAGAAGGAGGTCCCCCCATAAGAGATGGGCGGGGACTCTTAGTCGCTATTCTATTTCGCTCTCGATACGATGAAATCTACCGCCTTTTTCAAACGGGCGAGGGTTCTTTCCTTCCCTAAAAGCTCAAGCACCTCAAAGATGCCGGGGCTGACGGTTTTTCCCGTGACTGCCGCTCGGACTGGCTGGGCCACAGCAGAGAGTTTCAATCCCATGGCCTCCCCGATTGATCTAAATGAAGCGTCCAGGCCTGGGGGGTCAAAGACGATGCCTGACAGCTTCTCGGAAACGGCATTGAGAACCGGAAGGACCTCCGGGGTCATCAGATGGGTTGCCTTTTCATCATACGAGATCTCATCTGCAAAAAAGTAGAAGGCCGATTCGGCCATCTCAACCAGGGTCCGGGATCGCTCTCTCACTGCCATCACCACGCGTTCCATCCGCTTCGGCGGGATGGCCGTAACCGCCACGCCAAGCCTGACAAGGTGCGGGATAAGCTGCGGGAAAAGTCGTGTCGGGTCGCCGGTTTTGATATGGTGGGCATTGATCCAAAGGAGCTTTTCCGGATTAAAAATGGCCGCTGAAGCGCCGACCTCCTCCATTGAAAATTTTTCGACCAGTTCGGGCAAGGTAAAGATCTCCTGATCCTTGTGCGACCAGCCCAGACGGACCAGATAGTTCAGCATCGCCTCCGGAAGATACCCTTCATCACGGTATTGTTGTACGGCGGTTGCCCCATGGCGTTTTGAAAGGCGTGTCTTATCGGACCCCAGAATCATTGAAACATGACCAAACTTGGGAATGGGATAGCCGAGAGCCTGATAGATCTGAATCTGTCGCGGGGTGTTGTTTAAGTGATCGTCGCCACGGATGACATGGGTGATGGCCATCTCTACGTCATCCACCACGACACAAAAATTGTAAGTCGGTGTGCCGTCTGAACGTAAAATAATCAGGTCATCCATTGTGGCGCTATCAAAAGTGACAGTCCCTTTGACCATGTCGTCGACGACAATTTCACCCACCGTCTCGGCTTTGAAGCGAATGGCGGCATTTTTTTCGGAGGCCGGCGCCTCCGAGAGATGTCGACAGCGGCCATCATAGCGCGGGACGCGGCCCTCTTTCAGCGCGTTTTTACGGCGCTCTTCAAGTTCCTGGGCTGTGCAATAGCACCGATAGGCTTTCCCCTCTCCAAGTAAGCGCTCTACCTGTTTGAGGTACCGCTCCATCCGGTCGGTCTGGCGGACTGGATCGGTCGCTGCCCCGGCCCCTACATGGGGTGCGGCCCCTGCGTGGGGTGCGACCCCTGCGGGGGGGGCGGTCCCTTCCCAGTGATCCCAGTCAAGCTGAAGCCATCGCATACCGTCAATAATGGCCTCAATCGCTTCGTCGGTCGAGCGCGATCGATCGGTATCCTCGATTCTTAAGAAGAATTTTCCATGTTGATTGCGGGCAAACAGCCAGTTAAACAAGGCCGTTCTTGCCCCCCCAATGTGTAAAAACCCGGTGGGGCTTGGGGCGAAACGGACACGAACATCAGACATCCTCTATCCTTCCATAAACTACAAAGCCACAGGGCTCGCATTCCCCACAGGGGCCGCGCACCCCCGGGTTGCAGGGTTTTGGGGGAGCCGCAAGGGTACGGAGCGTGGTGCGTGGGCAACTTGTCAGGGGGTTCATTGACACATTTTGAACCGAGGGTATATATTGCCGCCACCCTTGTCAAGCAACCGTCCCATGTGCCCCACAAAGTGCCCCACAAACGAAGGCCCGCGCCCTATCCTTAAAGTGCCAAACGGGGAAGGAACCGTTCTTCTCCACTCCTGTTGCGCCCCCTGTGCCGGTGAAATCATGGAGGCACTCGTCGCGTCGCGCATCTCGTTTGCGATCTTTTTTTACAATCCCAATATTCATCCCCTTGTGGAATATGAGCTTCGTAAAGAGGAAAACATCCGATTCGCGGAAAAGCTCGACATCCCTTTCATCGATGCCGATTATGATAAGGAAAACTGGTTCTCACGCGTTCGTGGGTTAGAGTGGGCGCCAGAGCGCGGCGCGCGTTGTACGGCCTGTTTTGATATCCGCTTTGAGCGGACCGCCCTGTATGCGCACGAAAACGGATACCGGCTTGTCGCAAGCACGCTGGGGATTTCCCGCTGGAAGGATATCGATCAGATCAACGATGCCGGCGTGCGCACGGCGTCCCGGTACCGCGGAATCTCCTTTTGGTCATTCAACTGGCGAAAAAGGGGAGGCGCCCATCGGATGATTGAGATTTCCAAACGGGAGCATTTTTACCAACAGGAGTACTGCGGTTGCGTCTATAGCTTGAGAGACACCAACGCGTGGCGAATGAAAAACGGCCGTCTTCCGATTCAACGTGGCGTTCAATTTTATGGCCAGAATAACATCCCCACGGGGGATCCATTAAAATGCGTCCTCGATGCCATCTAACCCTCTACCCAAAAACGTTTCTGCAGCGTCCCTTTTAGCGGGCGCAAAGATGTCCGGAGGTCGTCAATCAGATGAATAGCCAGCGGGTCAAATCCAGTGAGGGGGAGACAAGGCGGCTGATCTGTGAATTCCTCTCTCTGTTTTATGACAAAGGGTGGGTGACGGGAACGGGGGGTGGAATCTGCGCATCAATCGGCGAGGGACGGGTGTTGATGGCGCCCACGGGCGTTCACAAGGAACGCGTGGCCCCCAGTGACCTGTTTGTGGTGGACCCCGTGAGTGGGGCTGTGATCCGGTCCGCGAAAAACAGGACGTTGTGTCTGTCTGAGTGTGGCCCGATTTTTTGTGAGATCATTAACCGGCGCGGTGCCGGCGCGGTGATGCATACGCATTCCTTATGGACCCTGCTTGCCGCCGATCTGGTCCCAGACGCCGAGGCGCTTGTGTTGTCTGGAATGGAAATGCTCAAGGGGATTGATGGCGCCACCAACGCCGATCATCATCGGGTTCCAATTGTTGTCAATACGGCTCGTGAAAGGGAGTTGACCGCGCAAGTGGTGAGGGTCTGTGAAAAGAAAGAATACGAAAAGTCGTATTGCCTGCTGGTGAGGGATCATGGCGCCTATATTTGGGGAAGAGATCTCTGGGAGGCGAAACGTCATGCCGAGGTCTACCATTTTCTGTTTGAAGGAACCGTGGCGCGGGCCCGGATGAGGGGATGAAGGTGGCCACATGGAATGTCAATTCGATTCGAGCCCGTTGCGAGGCGGTGATGCGCTGGCTTCAAAAGCAATCCCCTGACGTTCTTTGCGTTCAGGAGACCAAGGTTTCCGATGAGGCCTTTCCTGCGGAGCCCTTTCGGGAGATTGGTTACGATGCCGTTTTCTCCGGTCAAAAGAGCTATAACGGCGTCGCGATTTTATCAAGACTGCCGATTCGTGATGTTTACCGGGGCTTCCCGGCTTTTCCTGACGATCCGCAGAAACGTCTCATCACCGCGAGGATTGATGGGATTTGGATTGTGAATGTCTATCTCCCCAATGGGGAGTCCGTGGGGTCGCAGAAGTTCGCGTATAAACTCGATTTTTTTAAGCGGTTACGGGCGTATCTTGCCGATAACCATGACCCTGACGAGCCCTTGCTCCTTGCCGGAGACCTTAATGTGGCCCCGGAGGACCGGGATGTCTATGATCCGGATGAATGGCAGGGGGAGATTCTTTGCCATCCAGAGGAGCGTGCCGCCTTGGCCGATTTGAAATTGTGGGGTCTTTCAGATCTGTTTCGTCGGCATCATCCAGAGGGCGGGCACTATAGCTGGTGGGACTATCGCACCGGGGCCTTCCGTCGCGACAGAGGGCTTCGGATTGATCATCTCATGGGGAGTCCTTCCCTGGTGGCGCGGTCTGTTTCGTGTGAGATTGATAAGGAGAGTCGGGCGATCGAGAAGCCCTCGGATCATGCCGCAGTGATGGTGACCTTTGATCGGGCCATGGCTGAAGTTTTACCGGAAATACCCTGATGGAAGACGAAGAGGCACGGCTCAAAAAGGAGCGGGCGAAGGGCAGACTCTTACGGGCGAGCCCATGGTGGCAGCGGAAGAAGCAGCCCGGCATTTGCCATTATTGCGGCGGAACCTACAGCCCCGCTGCGTTAACGATGGACCATATTGTTCCCCTGGTCCGTGGCGGTCGGAGCACCCGGGGAAATATCGTGCCTTGTTGTAAGGAATGCAACAACAGGAAGCAGTCTCAGCTTGTTATGGAATGGGAGGGGACGTGGAAAGCCTGATGTGGCCGGGGTGTGAGACATAAAAGTTGCAAGAGTTTCATGCTGCTGTCCGATTTTCCCAGAATTCCTCCCAACGGCCGCGGGCCTGACAGCAACGCAGGGCAATAATGGCGTTGGCTCCCTTCACCGTCCATCTCATTCCGGATTGCTTAAGTCTCTGACCCACAATCGTTTTGCATCCAGCTTCGATAACGCCAGACCCGACAAAAAGTCCCTGCTTGATCCACTCCGCATATTTCATCCGCTCCCGGTTCGTTTCAAAATAATGTAGCGTTTTTTTAATCTGTTCCTGAACAGATTGATTAGGCGGTTTCAGCCGCTTCATCGTAGCAATCACCTGGCTTACGTCTCCTTCCCGAAGTTCCTCCTTCTGCTTATGGAACCATCGCGTAACAGTCGATCCCGTCGGCCCATAGACAAGCTTTCCAACGTCCCAAAGATATTCCAGGGCATGAAACAAGTCCACAATCTGAATCGCATTGGGAAAATGCTCTTCGGAAATGCCACGGATCCAGGCCGCGCCGTCTCCCAGAAGAACAAGCTTGTTGGCTCTATTTAAACCTCTCCGCACCGCCTCGGCATAAATCCGGGGACCAAATTCCCCGGCGGTCTCAATGGCCCCCACGTAGCTTGTGGAATCTTCATCCCGCACCGCATGGCCCTCCGAATCAACCGCAGTTTG
>CAYRGU010000100.1:0-10807 GCA_964423845.1 uncultured Nitrospirota bacterium | reverse complement strand
CGGCGGCGGGCGGTCCATTTTTATCCCACAGATGGAAGATGAAAAGAGACGTGCCGAGAAAATAAAAGAACAAGGTTAATTTAAAAAAGAGTACTTGCACCATCGCATCCACCGTCTGAAACGGCGGGAGTATAGCATATCTATCGATTCGCCACCGGCTCCCTGCGTGCCGTCTCCAAAAAGATCCCCTCGCATCACCCGCCGCCAGACTGAAAGCGCGCCGGCACATGGCCATCTCGAACAGGTTTGCAGGGGCAGACCGCCAAAAGTGGTCAGCGTGAGGGGATTGGTTCTGGATCAATTTGAAAAGGAAATAACGGGCCTGTTCGGGTCTCTTCCTGACCCCGGATCATACCCAATTTTTATTGCACCTAAACGGTGTACAATCAAAATCCTGTAACCCCTGCCCCCTGATGAGTGACCTCGCTAAAATGAGGATTGAAATGGTGGAGCAGTGATCAATTTTTGGAAAACAGGACGGCAGGGAAGGCATTTACCTGAAAATTTGTCGCACACCCGTGCTTGACAGAGGCATATACTTTTTATACACTTCTAATATATGAATACCTCTGTTGTTAATATCAAAGTTGATCCCGATGTAAAGAGAGAAGCTCAAAAAGTAGCCCATGATCTGGGGATATCGTTAAGTGGCGTAATCAACGGTTTTTTAAAACATCTCGTGAGGACCAAAACCATTCATTTCAGCCTTAATGAAGAGCCAAGCGATTATTTAGTTCACGCTTTGAAAGAATCTAGAAAAGATATCAAAATGGGTAGAGTTATTTCATTTGATGACCCCGATAGGGCCTTAGCTTTCTTGGATAAAATGATTGCTGATGAGAAAAAACATCAAAAGAATTGATTACTCCAGAAATTTCCTCAAGCAATTAAAAAAGTCTCCGCTCGAAATTAAGATCGCATTTAAAAAAAGGCTGGAACTCTTTTTAAAAGAGCCGTTCCATCCTCAACTTAATAATCATCCGTTGACAGGACAATATTCAAACTACAGAAGTATCAATATCACGGGTGATGGGAGAGCGATATTTTCAGAATTTGAAGATGCCTCTGGCAAAGTAGTGATCTTTGAGACAATCGGGACCCATAGTCAGCTTTATAAATAAAATCGTTGTTTTGTTTACAGGGGCTCGCCCCCTCGCAGTCGGCATTCCGACCTCACGCTCGTCTTGCTCGCTGATTATTAACTGTCTTATGCCGAGACATATAGAGTGAGACAGGGAATATATTCTAAAAGATGGGAGAAATAACTGGGGGTTGGGTATTGCTATCCTTCCCGTCGGGAAGGAGGCCTCGCTAAAATGAGGATTGAAACGGTGGAGCAGTGGCCGGTGTCCAGAAGCTACTGACCAGTGCATTCAAGGTATCTATTTTGTTTACGTTTTCATATAATTACCGAGGATTTTTAGCAATGGAAACGAGAGGTCAATCCAATGTCTTACAAAGACATTATTACCATTGAGTCCGGAAAACGTGGGGGCAACCCGTGCATTCGTGGGATGCGAATTACCGTTTACGATCTCCTCGACTATCTCGCTTCGGGAATGACAAGAGAGGAAATTCTGTCTGATTTTCCCTATTTAACCGAGGAAGACATCTGGGCCTGCTTGGCCTACGCTGCTGATAGAGAAAAATCGCAAATGGTTGTTTACGCCCATGAAGCGCCTCTTCGATCAAAATCTGCCTCCTAAGCTGGTGACTCGACTGGCGGATATCTTTCCTGATTCCATTCATGTTCAAAATGTTGGGATGGAAAAAGCCAGCGATACAGAATTATGGAATTACGCTCAGAGCAACGACTATGTCATAGTCTCAAAGGATGCGGACTTCAGCGATAAAAGCACCCTTCATGGATATCCCCCAAAAGTCATTTGGCTCAAACGCGGAAACGGCTCAACGAATACCATTGAAGCCATATTGCGGAATCATGATTCGGATATTGAAACGTTCGGAGGAGATCCGCATCGAGGATTATTTGTATTACTGTAGTTTATTCGTAATCGCCATCATCGGAAAGAATCCCTCGCTAAAAGAGGCTAAAAGAGGTTTGTGCCATCCGGGGCAGACCGCCAAAAGTGGTCAGCATGAGGGGGTCGGTTTTGGATCAATTTGAAAAGGGAATAACGGGCCTGTTTGGGTCTCTTCATGACCACAGAGGATACACGTGATACGCGATTTTTATTGCACCTAAACGGTGTACAATAAAGATCCTGCGTCACAGGCATCAACCCCAATCCCTTACAGCACATACACCTCACTCCTCGCAGCCATCGCCTGGCTCGAAGGAAGTTCCAACAGGCACCTGCCACGCCGTATTAAAAGGTGCTGGCATCAAGAGATAAAAAGGGAGGCGTGAAAATGATTGATCTTCTTTATTCTTTAGTGATTGAAGCAACCGAGGAACCAGATTACTTTGGATTCTACTCGCCCGATTTAACCGGATTTTCCGGGATTGGACATTCCATTGAGGATTGTGTCTATAAAGCAAAATGGGGTATGAAAGAACACCTCCAGCTCTTAAAAGAACAGGGGCTTGCGCTTCCTTCACCCCATTCCATTCCGAGGATTACGATTCAGAATGAGCAGAAAGTGAGGGTCGGTTTGGGATCAATTTGAAAAAGGAGTAACGATTTTGAGGTCTGTTTGGGTCTCTTCATGACCACAGAGGATACACGTGATACACGATTTTTATTGCACCTAAACGGTGTACAATAAAGATCCTGCGTCACAGGCATCAACCCCAATCCCCTACAGCACAATACACCTCACCCCTCGCAGCCATCGCATGGCTCGCAGGGGTCGCATCCCCCCCCCGATACGCAAAATCCGCTTACGTCCGAATCAGGATCACTGAACAAGGCTTTCAAGTCTTTGAAAAAGATGTTATTTTGGAATAATAAAACAGACCATTGCAGTATTTTTATGAACTGAAAGGGCTTCTTATGCCAGACGACCCGTCATCCGTCCCCCCGAGTGCCATGGCGGCGCTTCGTGGGGAATGCGACCTGCTCCGGGAACGGTGTCATTCCCTCGAAGAGATGGCCCGTGTGAAGGAGGTCTCCCTGTCCCGAATTTGCCATGAGATCCGGACGCCCTTGCAGGGGGTTGTTGCCTTCGCCGAGTTGTTGCGACCGCATCTCGGAAAGGCCGATATCGCGCTTCAACAGGAGTATCTTGAGGATATCTTGATCAGTGCGGCGCACCTTCTTCGCTTGACGGAACAGGTGTCGGAAATTTCAATCATGGCGTCCGGAGAGATCAAGCTGAACCCGCAGACGGTGGATCTTCCCGTCCTGATTGACGAGGCGGTCGCGATGACTAAGGCGTTGGCATTGGAAAAACGGCTCTGTATCACCGTAGAGCTTGATCTTCCCGTAGAACCCAATCACGCCATGACCTCCGTGATCCTCGATCCAGACCGGTTTAAACAGGTTCTCATCAATTACCTTTCAAATGCGATCAAGTTTACCCCGGAGTCGGGCAGTGTCACGGTGCGGTTGATCTCTGATCCCACCGATTTTTTCCGCGTCGAGGTGGTGGATACCGGCATGGGGATGACTGCTGATGAAATCCAGCGGCTTTTTACCCCTTTTGAACGGTTCCATCCGGAAATCCCCGGAAGCGGATTGGGACTGGCCATGACTAAGAAAATTGTGGAGGCGCAGGGAGGCTCTGTGGGTGTGAAGAGTGTCCCTGGCACCGGGAGTTGTTTTTACGCAATCCTGCCGCGACGTTGCCCGTTGCCGCATTCAGCGCCGGGAAAATCCGTATGAGTTGGCCGGTCCATCCGCGCATCATATCTTGAGAAATAGGAAGAGATCGGCTATTCTCACTCCGGAATGGGAGAGAGGTCTTCTGTTTTTGTGTTCGGTTTTGATGAATGCGTTTGCCCGTATTCCGCGAAGCGGCTTGTGTGAAGAGAGGCCGCGACGTCGAGGCGGGGGCCTGTGTTTTTAAGGGGGGGTGACTGTGGATCCTCAAATCGTTCTCATCATCGAAGATAACCCCATTACCCGGAAAATGGCCCGCGTGTCGCTGGAGGGAGGGGGCTATACCGTTGTGGAGGCAACCGATGGCAAAAGTGCCATGGCTGCCCTGAAAGCGGATCATCCGCACCTGATCCTTCAAGATTTGTTCCTGCCAGACATGGACGGCACGACCCTTTTGAAGCGGTTACGGGAGACGCCTGAAGGGGCCCATCTTCCCATCATCGCCTTTTCTGGATCTCTGACCGGGCTTTTAGACGCGAGGAAGGCTAAACTTGGATTTACGGACTACCTGGTCAAACCTGTCGGACCGGTGAAGTTGGTACAACTGGTTCAAACCCATCTTCCTCCTCCCCCCCTCTGGGGGGAGGAGCCAAAAGAGGAGGGGGTGGGGCGGGGCCGTCTGGTGTTTGTGGTTTCTTCAAACATCATTCAGCGTAAACGGATGCAGACTTGTCTCACGGAGATTGGTTTTAAGGTGAGGTGTGTGTCGGATGGGGTCGAGGCGATGGAAGAGGCGAAGCAAACCCCTCCCTGCGCTGTTTTGTCCGATGCCTTATTGCCGCGTATGGATGGTTTCACGCTATGCCGGGCCCTCCGCAGTCATGCCAACCTCTCCCACGTCCCGGTCATCCTGATCTCTTCCCTCTATCTGGACGAGCAGGACCTTCGGATGGCAGGTGAGGTCGGGGCCAACGCCTATCTTCAAAAGACACTGACATTTGAAGAGATTATTCAGGCATTGATCGATAGTCTGGCCGGAAAGACGGCGACTCCAGCGATGGATCCCGCGCAAGTTTCACCCCCCCAGGGTCTGGAGGTTGCCACCCATCGTGTCATCCGGCAGCTTGAGCAACAGGTGGTGATTAATGCCGCTCTGGCGGAAACCGCCACGGTGCAGGCGGCACAGCTTTCCATTTTGGTGGGGGCCTCGGAGGTCTTAGTCAAGACGCTTGACATCGGAAAGGTGCTCCGGGAGGTTTTGGGCGGTTGCTTGGATGCGGGCGGTGTTTCCATGGGGGCGGCCTACCTGATGGATGCCACCAGGTCTCTTTTACTGAAGGCGCAGGTCGGTTATCCCGATGCGAAACAGGAACCCTTGACGATTTTTTTCGGTTACCTGGATCTTTTGTATCGGGTGATGGAAGAGGATCAGGTGGTGCTGATTCCCTCGTCCCAGGTCCCGAGTGATATCGCAGAGGGCCTGCTCCAACGGGCGAAGGCCCGATCGATGCTTTTGATGCCGCTGGTGTTAAATCATGAGCGGCTCGGTGTTTTTATGATGGTCTCGGGCGATCGACCGATTGAGACGCATCAGGTGGCCTTTGCCAATGTGGTTCGGGGGCAGGTAACCCAGGCGGTGGCGCTCTCCCGCACCCTCTCTCAAATTGAATATCAATCGACCCATGACCCGTTAACCGATTTGCCCAATCGGATGCTTCTGTACGATCGGCTCAAGCAAGTGATCCTCTCCGGCCCCCGCGAACATAAATCGATTGCGCTCCTGGTGATGGATCTGGACGGCTTTAAGGAGGTTAATGATACGCTGGGACATCGCCATGGCGACCTGTTGCTTCAGGCGCTTGCCGTGCGTATTCAGGCGGCGTTACGGACCTCGGACACCAGTGCCCGTCTGGGAGGAGATGAATTTGCGGTTCTTCTTCCCAAGACGAATATTGAGGGGGCGTCGCTGGTCGCGCGAAAGATTTTGCAGTCTATGGCGTCTCCCCTGGTCCTCGAGGGGGTGCCGGTATCCATTGGCGTGAGCATTGGCATTTCGGTCTACCCCGATCATGGCGAGAACCCCGATCTTTTAGTGCAACGGGCGGATCTTGCCATGTATGCCGCGAAGCGCCAAAAAAATACCTTTGCGGTTTATTCTGATGAATATGAGCGGCGTGCCCGTAAGAAGGTGACCTCCACCGAGGAGCTGGGTTATGCGATTGAGCATGGCCAGCTCTTTTTGCTTTATCAGCCGGTCATTCAGTGTAAAACTGGTCAAATTTCGGGGCTGGAGGCACTGATAAGATGGCAACATCCCCGGGAGGGTGTGGTGTTGCCGGATCAGTTTATCCCCCTTGCGGAGCGGACGGGGATCATTAGCGCGCTGACCACCTGGTCCTGTAATACGGCCCTTCGCCAATACCAGGCGTGGGGGGCAGGGATGAGTCAGATCCATCTGTCGATCAACCTTTCTGCCTGGAAATTACATGATCTGAATTTCCCGGATCAGATTGCCGAAATGGTTCGCACGCTGGGCCTTGACTGCGCCTCGGTAAAATTTGAAATTACCGAAGCGAGCCTGATGTCAGATCTGTCCCGCACCACGGAGGTGCTTGCCCGTCTAAAGGGCGCTGGGGTATCAATTTGTATTGATGATTTTGGTGTCGGGTATTCTTCTCTGGGGGCGTTTAAGAAACTTCCTGTTGAGGCGATTAAGATTGACCGCACCTTTGTTGCGAACATGATGACCGATCGGGATAACGCCAGGATCGTTCGCTCGGGGATTGAGTTGGGGCACAATCTGGGGTTCAGTGTGGGCGTGGATGGCGTTGAAGATGAGGAAACCTGGAAGGCGCTGGTGGCGCTTGGGTGCGATACAGCGCAAGGCTATTACCTGGGGTGTCCGATGTCTTCTGAAGAGTTGGCGCGGTGGTCCACGGAGTCTCCCTGGGGTTTGGGGAGACCTCTTGTTGTATAAAAAATTTCCAGGAAACCGACCCGTCTTTATTTACTCATAAAACTTCCCTGTTATTCGCCGAACCCCCACAGGGGTTCACCCCTCGCAGGATTCGCAATCCTCGCAGGATTCGCAATCCCCACAGGGTTCGCAACCCCCGCAGGGGTCCACCTCTTCAACAGCCTGTTGGAAAATTTCATGGACCTTGAATTGGAAAATAAGGTGGCCATTGTCACCGGGGCAAGCCGGGGGTTGGGGCGGGCGATTGCCCTCGCGCTATCCTCCGAGGGGATGGTGGTTGTCCTTGCGGCGCGGGGAGAGGAGGCGCTTTCCGGACTGGTGGACGAGATTAAAAAAAGGGGGGGGCGGGCCCTGGCGGTTGCTGCGGATTTAACTCGCCCCGAAGAGACAGACCGACTGATCCGCCAGACCCTCGATCATTTTTCGCGGATTGATGTCCTGGTGAACAACCTGGGCGGGCCGCTTCACTTCAAGCCCTTTTTGGCGTTGACCGATGCGGATTGGCAGGCCACCTTCGATCTCGATCTGATGGTCACGACGCGTCTTTGTCGGGGGGCCATCCCATCGATGCAGCGGCAGAAGGAGGGGCGCATTATCAATATCGCCTCCACATCGGGGATGGAAATGGACGAGAAGTTTCCGGATTACCGGGTGGCCAAGACCGCATTGATTGCGTTGGGAAAATATCTCTCCCTCGCCTTTGCATCGGACCATATTCTGGTCAATACCCTCTGCCCGGGGGCAATTTGGACCTCCTCCTGGGATCGTGAGGCAGAGGGCATGGCGGCGCGTCAAAGCCTCTCCCTGACGGAGGCGGTTCAAGCGCTTCGTCAGGCGACCTCCGATCAGATTCCACTCGGTCGAATGGGGACGCCGGAAGACGTCGCGCGTTTTGTGGCGTTCCTGGCTTCGCCGAGGCTCACCTTCCTGACGGGCGCGACCCTCCGCATCGATGGTGGCGCGTCAAGATTTATCGTATGAGTGAAACGGAAGCGGTCTTCCCGCATAAAACGTTAGGTTTTTTTAATTTTCTGCGTCGGATCTTACCGTTTGTTCGCCCGCACAGGAGGCTGGCCCTGTTGACCTTCCTGGCGGCGATTGTGACGACCCTCATGGAGATGGTCCCGCCTTGGCTGATTAAGGTGGCCATTGATGAGGGCATCCGCCCGGACCGGGGGCAGCTTTTGCGATGGCTGGTCGGATGGATGGTGCTGGCTTGTGCCGTGCGGGCCTTTGCCAATCGGGCGCGGATTCGGTTTAACAACAGGTTTGAGCAGCGCGTGATCTTTGACATCCGGAACCATGTCTATCAAGTGACACAACGGCTCTCGGTCTCTTACTTTGAGAATCGCGCGACGGGTGAAATCATGTCCCGCATCAACAACGATATTGAAACCATGGAGCGGATTTTTATTGATGGCCTGGAGCATTTCATTATTGCCTTCTTGACCCTGTTCGGGGTGATTGCGCTCCTGTTCGTCCTGGAATGGCGATTGGCCCTGGTGGCCCTGCTTCCCATTCCCATTCTTATGGCCTCGTCCCTGATTTTCAGCCGGAGCATTCATCATGCCTACCGGCGCATTCGTCAGAAGATGGCCGACTTCAATGGATACCTGCAAGATGCCCTCTCCGGGATTCGTGAGACGATGGTCTTTAATCGTCATGATTATGAAGTTGGGCGCTTCGCTGAAAAAAACGGGGCCTGCTGCGCGGAGAGCCTGGAGGTGGCCAGGCTCTGGTCGAATTATTCTCCCTGGATGGCCTTTTTTGCCTCGATGGGAACCGTTTTGATTTTGGGGATGGGGTCTTTCTATACGGCCAGCGGGAGAATGACGGTGGGGGAGCTGGTTGCCTTTTTAAGCTATGCCGGCTTGTTTTATGCCCCGATGAATCAGATTCATGCCATTAACCAGATGATGCAACATGCGCTGGCCGCAGGCGAGCGAGTCCTGGAGTTGATTGACACCGAACCGGAAGTGAAGGAGCCGGTTTTCCCGCAGGGGATTCCGGGTCGGCTTGAGGGTCAGGTCCATTTCAGGGCGGTCTCTTTTGCGTATGTGCCGGGGGTCCCCGTGCTCCGGCAGATTGATTTTGAATGCGCGCCGGGGGAGACGGTGGCCCTGGTGGGGGCCACGGGCAGCGGGAAGAGCACGATGGTTTCCTTGTTGATGCGCTTTTATGATGTGAAGTCGGGAGCGATTACCCTGGATGGACATGATCTTCGGACGCTCTCGCTAAAGGCCCTGCGGGATCAGATCGGTCTCGTGAGGCAGGAGCCGTTTCTTTTTAACGCCACCGTACGGGAGAATATTGTTTACGGGGATCTTTCGGCGTCCGGGGCCGCGATGCTTGCCGCAGCGCGGGCGGCGTGCGCGGATGATTTTATTCAGGCCCTTCCGAAGGGATATGAGACGATCATCGGGGAGAGGGGCGTGAAGCTTTCCATCGGGCAAAAGCAGCGGTTGGCGATTGCCCGGGCCTTTCTTAAAAATCCGCCGATTATTGTGTTTGATGAGGGGACCTCCAGCGTGGATGCCGAGACCGAAGAGGAGATTCAGGAAGCGATGGGGAATCTTTTCAAAAACCGGATGACCCTGATTATCGCGCATCGCCTTTCCTCCCTGCGGGGCGCGGATCGAATCCTGGTTCTGGATCGAGGCAAGATTGTCCAAACGGGGCGGCATGGCGACCTGATTCAGGCGCGTGGGGTTTATGCCAATTTATTCCAGGCCCAGCTTAAACTGTAAGTGATTTGATACGAGATATTGACACTTAAAAATAATCCATGATACGGTCACTCCCCTTGCATGACAGGGGAGTCAGTCAAAAAAAGTTTAATGAATAAAGGAGCAAGAGCGATTATGAAAGTTATCGAAAGAAATCTTTGGAAAGCATTTTTTATTCTCACACTCATTTTTTCTATAAACGGGCTGGCCTTTTCCGAGGAAGTGCATACGCATGAAGGGATGGCGGCCGTTACAGAGACGCCCTCGCCTGAATGGCAAAAAAAACTCAAGGAGCAGATTGCCCGCGAAGATAAGATGGAAGGCCGAGAAGGCCATGCCGATCAGGTGAATGCGGCCATGGGCAAACTCATGAGCGAGATTGACAAGGGGATGAAACAGCATGCTGGGCCTGCTGGAAATACCGGCGCTTTTGGCGATATGGGGGCGATGCAACAGATGGATCGTAGCTTTTTTCTTGCGTCAACCGGAGATGCAGAGTCTGTAACAAGGGGGGGGCGATGTCCTAAAAACGCTCCCGTGAAAAACTATGACATCACAGCGATCAACATTGAGATTACCTTAAATCAGTGGTTAGACTATCATCCTGGGTATATGTATGTCTTAACGGAAAACCTAGCAGGTGCCCGCGAGGAGGAAAAGAAGAATGCTGTAGCGCGTAAGAAAGAAGGTTTTGATCCCGGTGCCGTCACCACGGGTTTGCAGACCGATTTGATTCAGCCTCTGAACATTCGGGGCAATCAGGGGGATTGCATTGGCATTACCCTTCGTAACGAAACCGATGGAGACGATGTCAGTCTTCATATTCACGGCTCCAGCATGATTATCAAAGCGACAGGTGCGGCCGCTACTATTTCTAACCCCGATTCTACAGTTAAAAAGGGTAAAAATCAGTCTTTCGAATGGTATATCCGTCCGGAAGAGCAGGAAGGCGGCCACACTTTTCATAGCCACGTTGGCCGAGAACAGGCAAGTCTTGGCATGATCGGAACATTCGTTGTCGAGCCGATGGGTTCCCGTTATCTTGATCCCTTTACGGGAAAAGAGACCAAGAGCGGGTGGCAGGTCATGATTGCAAGCGATAAGATGAGCCATCCAACCGAAAAGGATTTTAGAGAATTCGTTATTATCTATCATGAAATTGGGGATGAATCGTTTCGGCCATTAAATCGTAGCGGCGAGTTTATACCGCAGAGGGACCCCAACACCGATTCCTATCGTCCTTCCGCACGCGCCATCAACTACCGGAGTGAGCCGTTTGGTGTAAACAATCTTGCGTTACAGGAAAAATATTTTCATCACGAAGACGAGTCGTTGGGGTATAGCGCCTATACTTTTGGAGACACCCCTACAACTATTCC
>CAYRGU010000099.1:0-4394 GCA_964423845.1 uncultured Nitrospirota bacterium | reverse complement strand
CCACGTAATAACTATTGAGAAACGGGGGGAGGAGAAGGGCCGTGAGGCCGGTGACCGCGTAAACAACCTTGAGGCGACGACCGAGGAAGGAAGAAACCAGGGTCAGGACCGGGAAGGGATGGTGCCGGGGCAGAGACAGGGCAATTCCCTGCAACAGCAGAAGGAGGGCGACCAGGATCAGGGCATTCTGTCCTCCCATCATCGGCCAGGCTAACAACCCCAAGACCCCCGACCAGACAAAAACCTTCAGGACAGGGGACTCTTTTAGAACCGTCACGATTTTATTCCAATTCATAAAAGCTTTGGGAGATGGTCATGCTGTCATTTCGACCGAAGGGAGAAATCTCTACCACCGACACAACAAGATTTCTTCTCGCTTTAAGCCTCTTTTTGTCCAAATAGTCCCGTGGGGCGGAAAGTTAAGACTAAAATTAAAATCAAAAAGGCAAAACCATCCTTGAACTCACTCGAGAGATAGGCCGCGCCGAGGCTTTCGGTCAGCCCCAGCAAAAGGCCGCCAATCATCGCCCCCGAGATGTTTCCAATGCCGCCTAAAACCGCTGCGGTAAAGGCCTTTAACCCTGCCACATAACCGATGGAGAAATGGACCACGCCGTAATAGATCGTCACCATCACCCCAGCGGCCGAGGCCAGGATCGAACCGATCATAAACGTCACCGCAATCACCTGGTCAATCGGAATGCCGCAGAGTGAGGCCATGACCCGATCCTGGGCCGTCGCCCGCATCGCCTTGCCCAAACGAGTCCGGGTTACAAAAAGATGAAGCCCCGCCATGAAGAAGACCGACGCGGCCAGAATAAAGAGCTGAATCCCGCTAACGGGGATCTCCTCGGATATCATCGAAGAAGCCGCCGGAAAAATATGCGGGAAAACCTTGTCCGCAGAACCCTGGGTCAGCATGACGAAGTTTTGCAGGAAAATCGAGACCCCGATTGCCGAGATCAACGGGGCAAGGCGATGGGCCGATCGAAGTGGCCGATAGGCCATCCGCTCCACGATCCCCCCGTAACCGGCGCAGGTCACTGCGGAGAGGACAAATGCCATGCAAAGGGAGGGAACCAGGTGCGTTTGAGTGACCCCCAGGGCCGTCGCGATCCCCATGTAGATCACCCCCAGATAGGCCCCCAGCATGTAGATCTCCCCGTGGGCAAAGTTAATGAGCTGCAATATCCCGTACACCATCGTGTATCCCAGCGCAATTAAGGCATAGACCGCGCCCAGGGTCAGTCCGTTGACAAGCTGCTGGATCAGCATCTAATTCTCTCTAACAAGATAGCAAGCTGTTGAAAGTCGCGTCTGAATCAGACGGTGCAAGTGCTGTTGGCCGTAACGAGGGGTTCGATACGGAGGGAGAATCAAGAGGGCAACGTGCCCGGCGAGGGCTGCTGCGTGCCCTGCGGGGGCTGCGGTCCCAGCGGGGGCTGCAAGCCCGGCGGCAATTTCACCGGTGTCCAATATTCCTCAAACTTGCCACCCTTCGTGATCCAGACAATATAGGGGGATTCTTTGACATCTCCCTTGGCATCAAACTCAATATGCCCGATGGCGCCATCATATTTCATGGCGCGGATTTTATCGGACACAGACTTCCCCTCGGTGACATTGGCCTCGGCAATCGCCGTCAGCAGGATATTGGCGGCATCATAAGCATAAATGGCATACGGGGCAAGCTCACTCCCATGCCGCGCCTTATATTTCTTAAGGAACTCCCCGGCTTGAGGCCTCTTTTCTGGATCGGGGGTAAAGGTCAGATAGGTTCCTTCCGCCGAGGGGCCTGCAATCTCGATAAACTTCGGATCAATCACCCCGTCCCCACTCATCATCGGCACGGTCAGCCCCACCTCTTTAGCCTGTCTGATAAGAAGCCCCCCTTCCGGAAATATCCCGCCGAAGAAAAATAGCTCCGGGGCCTTTTGCTTGACCGCAGTGAGGACGCCCCGAAACTCTTTATCCCCCTGGGTAATCCCATCGTAGAAAACAACCTCCACCCCCTCCGCCTGGTAGGGGGCCAGATTTTTCTTGAACTCATCGGCCAATCCCTGACCATAGGTGGTCTTATCGTGGAGGATCGCAACGCGCTTCACCCCCAATTTTTTCGCCACGAAATCGGCGGCCACCTTCCCCTGCTGGTCGTCACGACCGCAAACGCGAAAGACATTAAAGAAACCCTGCTCGGTCACCTTGGGGTTCGTCGCTGATGGGGTCAGCATGGGAATCCCGGCGTCGTGGTAAACGGAGGAGGCGGGAATCGTCGCGCTGGAGTTAAAGTGTCCGACAACGCCCACCACACCGGAATGGATCATTTTGTTCGCCACGGAAACCGCCTGCTTGGGGTCATGCTGGTCATCCCCCACTTCCAGCCGGATTTTCTTTCCCAGGACTCCCCCCTTGGCATTCCACTCATCCACCGCCAAACGCGCCCCATGCTCCACATCTCCGCCCAGCTTGCTCTGATCCCCCGTCATCGGCCCGGCAACGCCAATGACAAGCTCCTGATCTTTTTTTTGGCAGGAGACCATGCCCAACATAAAAAGGACAAACGCAAACCGCAGAATCATTGATCCCCCCTCATCAACACCATAACGCTGGCCCCGATTGAATCGCCTGACCTGGCGCGGACACTATCACAACGCCTAAATTCATATCAACGTAAGCCCCCGATGCAGACCAAATTGACTCCCATAAAATGGGCGTGATAGATTGGCCCCCGTGATGGGATTGAACGCATGATTGAACCAAAGTACCTCAGAGAAAACTTGGAAACAGTCAAAAAGGCACTCGCTTTAAGGCAGACTGATCTTTCGTTTGACGCGTGGCAAACAGCTGACCTTAAACAGAAGTCTCTCCGGGGCCAGATTGATGCGCTCAAGTGTAAAAAAAATGCCGCCTCTGAACAGATCGTTCAGCTCAAACGGGCAGGAACCAACCCCGAACCGCTCTTACAGGAGATGAAGGCCGTATCCGATCAGGTAAAAATGCTGGAAGAGGCGCTTCACGCTGCGGAGGAATCGATCCAGCCCTTTCTTTTAAGTCTGCCCAATCTCCCCCATGCTTCGGTTCCGGTGGGAAAAGATCAACAGGACAATCAGGAAATCCGCCGATGGGGAAAGATCCCCACTTGGGGCTTCACCCCCAAAAACCACTGTGACCTTGGGGAACAGCTTGGCATTCTCGATTTTGAAAGGGGCGCTAAAATTACGGGGGCCCGGTTTACCTTGTATCGGGGGTTAGGGGCCCGGCTTGAACGCGCGCTGATTAATTTCATGCTCGACCTGCATACCAGCGCGCATCGGTATCAGGAGGTCATTCCCCCCTTTATCGTCAATCGGGCCAGCATGACCGGAACCGGCCAGTTGCCAAAATTCGAGGAAGATCTATTCCGCTTAAGAGACGAAGACTACTTTTTAGTTCCTACCGGCGAGGTTCCCATCACGAATATTCATCGCGGGGAGATTTTAGCGGAGGAGGCACTTCCCATTTCCTACGTCGCCTACACCCCCTGTTTTCGAAGGGAGGCCGGGTCCTACGGGAAAGATACCCGCGGCCTCATCCGTCAGCATCAGTTTAATAAGGTCGAGCTGGTAAAATTTACGACCCCGGAGACCTCGTACGATCTTTTAGAGCAACTTTTACAACATGCCGAAACCGTGCTAAAACAGCTTGAGCTTCCGTATCGGGTCATCTCCCTTTGCACGGGAGATTTGGGATTTTCGGCCGCGAAAACCTATGACATTGAAGTCTGGTTCCCCTCACAGCAGACATATCGGGAGATTTCTTCCTGCAGTAACTTTGAGGCATTTCAGGCACGGCGCGCCGACATTCGCTATCGGACGGCACGGGGGAAGGTCCAACACCTGCACACGTTGAATGGATCGGGGCTTGCGGTCGGCAGAACGGTTGCAGCCCTTTTAGAGAATTTCCAGCAGGAAGATGGCTCGGTCTCTATCCCGCAGGGCTTACGGCCTTACATGGGAGGGGTTGATCGGATCTGCGTATAATATGGAGAGGTGGCCGAGTGGTCGATGGCGGCGGTCTTGAAAACCGTTATCCGAAAGGATCGTGGGTTCGAATCCTACCCTCTCCGCCAGATTGCACTTTCGAAGGCGTTAAAATGTTCCGATTGAGGGTTTAATAAAATAAACTTATGGAACGCGATAATTTTCAAAAGAATCTACTGAAACACACCGAGGACTTCAGAAAAGTCCTCGGTACTCCGTCCGGTGATTGGTCAGTGAAAGGTTTTATTGATATAGCAAAAAATATCTACACCATCTCGGTTGATACAAAAGTTGTATCAAAAATTATCGAGCTGATGATGTTTCCGGTCATTCAGAAATTCGCAAAAGAGAACGGCTATGAAATGATTTTTTCTA
>CAYRGU010000098.1:0-12664 GCA_964423845.1 uncultured Nitrospirota bacterium | reverse complement strand
ACGGCGACACCTGCGACGGGGTACCTGTTCTCCGGCTGGGGTGGCACGGCCACTGCGAGTGGTGCCTGTACCGGGACGGGTATTTGTACGGTAACGATGGATGGTGCGAAGGGGGTGACGGCGACGTTCACGATCAAGTCGTATGATTTGTCTGTGACGGCACCTGTGAATGGGGTGGTGACCTCGGATGTTGGCGGGATTAACTGCGGGGTGAGCTGCAGCGCGACGTTGACGCATGGGACGAGTGTAACCCTGACGGCGACACCTGCCCTGAACTATGTATTTACGGGCTGGGGCGGCGCCTGTACGGGGGTGAGCACCTGCACGATGACGATGACCAATGAGGAAGCAGTGACGGCGACGTTCACGATTAAATCGTACGACCTGTCTGTGACGAAGGTGGGGAGTGGGGTCGTGACATCGGATATCGGTGGGATTAACTGTGGTACGACCTGCAGCGCGGCGTTTATACACGGGGCGAGTGTGACGCTGACGGCGACCACCACAGTAGGTTCAGGTTATAAGTTCATTAACTGGGGTGGAGATTCTTGTCGCGGGGCGACCGCCTCCATCGGTGTCACCATGAATTCGCAGGTTGGCTGTACCGCGACGTTTAGCAAGGAGATCATCACGTTCTTCCCAGCGAAGAACGTTTCGGTGGGAGGGGGCGGAAACCTGCCTGCAACAGTATCGATTGGGGATATGAATGGCGATGGTGCCGCTGATTTGGTCATTGCTGATCAGGGGAGCAATACTGTTACCGTTCTGCTTAGCGCCGGCCTGGTTGGTAGCACCACTGGGGGGGGCAACATCACCAATCTTCAGGATAAGACCGGGGACCAGCTCTTCCCGACGAAAAAAAGTTATGCCCTGCCCTCTGGGGCCATTCCGTCTGCCCTGATCCTGGGCAATTTTAACGCCGATACCCAGCTTGACGTGGCGGTGGCCAACTCTTTTACCGATGATATTGCAATCTTATTTGGAGACGGGGCGGGGGGCTTTACAACAGCCCAGACGATTTCTTTAAAGGAAGCGGGTTCCAACCCACCCAGGAAAGAACCCTCCTCGATCACGTTGGCAGATTTTGATGGGGACACGAAACAGGATCTGGCGGTGGCCAACGCTGCGGACAATACGGTATCCATTCTCATGAGAAATACGGATGGCACATTCAGAGCCCCTGTGACCCGCTCTCTGGGGGGGGCGGGGCGCCTGTCTTCCATTCTCACGGGCGATTTTAATGGGGATGGAAAGCAGGATCTGGCGGTGGCTGATGCGGCCAACAATAGAATATCGATTTTGTTGGGAAAGGGAGATGGCACCTTCCAGGATGGGACACCCCTTTCCACGGGAACAAGTCCCGCCTCTCTGGCAGTAGGGGATATTGATGGAGACATCGTTTTAGATCTGGTGGTGGCAAATAGCGGGAGCCAAACCGTATCGGTCTTTTTTGGCAATAAAAATAGCAGCACAGGCAAGGCGGATGGCACCTTCCCAACACTCAAAACCCTTTCCGTGGGATTTCTCCCTGTTGCGGTGGCAGTTGGAAATTTTAAGAGCGACGCGTTCTTGGACATTGCGGTGACTAATTCCTACTCGAATAATGTTGTGATTTTTTTGGGTCAGGCGAGTCGGTCTTTTTCCGAGCCGACCTATCTGATGACCGGCGTGGGGCCTGCGTCCGTGGCCATTGCCGATTTAACCAAGGGTCTTTCTCCTGATTTGGCTGTAGCAAACAAGGATGACGGCACGGTTTCAATCTTGCTCAACCCCTATATGCCCCTATGCAGCAGCTTGAACTACAACTCGCCTCCTTGTCGGCCTTAACAGGCTACCCCCCTGTTAAATAAGTATAATTGACTTTCTCTTTTCGGGTTTGATAGCCTTTCTCTGATGTCTGGCTTATCCCGTGGAGGTGTATGATGACAAAACGGATTGGGGTGGTGTTGTCTGGTTGTGGGTTTTTAGATGGCGCAGAAGTTCATGAATCGGTCTTGACCCTGCTTGCCATTGATCGGGCAGGAGGTCAGGCGATTTGTATGGCGCCCAACATGGACCAGTCGGCGGTGGTGAATCACTTTTCCAGAGAAGAGGCCCCGGCAAGGCGGAATGTTCTGGATGAGTCAGCGAGAATTGCGCGTTCTGACATTCAGGACATGAAGAAAGTGCAAGCGACGGATCTGGACGCGTTGATTTTTCCGGGGGGATACGGCGCGGCAAAAAATTTGTCTGACTTTGCGGTCAAGGGGGAAAACTGTCATGTCCACCCGGAGGTGGCCCGCTTGCTTCGGGAGATGATCCGCGCAAAAAAACCGATCGGTGCCATTTGCATCGCCCCGGCCATTATCGCAAAAATGGCCCAGGAGGTGGGGAGTACAATTACCCTGACGATTGGAAACGACCGAGGGGTTGCCGCCGCGTTAGCCAAGATGGGGGCGAACCCTGTGGAGGCCCGGGCGGATGAAATTGTGGTGGACAGTGACCATAAAATTGTCTCAACCCCGGCGTATATGCTGGCGCAGCGGATCTCGGATGTGGCGACAGGCATTGAAAAACTGGTTCAGGCCGTTATTGAAATGGCATGAGCGGGAATGGCCTGTTATGTGGAAGTGGTGGTGCCCCAAACGGGTGGAAGGTTCCACTACCACCTCCCGCCGGAGCTCTCCGGGGTTTTACTCAAGCCCGGGATGCGGATGGAAGTCCCCTTTGGGCGGCGGAATGTGGTGGCCTATTTTGTCCGGGAGGTTGAAAAGCCGGATGTCGCAGAAACCCGGGCCGTCCGCTCTGTTTTAGATGACAAAGAGTCGGTTGGCCCGATTCTCTTCAAGCTGTTGTGCTGGATTTCCGACTACTATCACTCCCCTTTGGGGCGCGTGATCAAGGCGGCCCTTCCGAAGGCGGTTCATCGGGCGGCTGAAACTCCGAAGATCCTCTCACTCCCGTCTCCCCAGCAGATCGAGTCCCTTGTGACGCCTGCATGGTGTCGTCGTGCGCCCCAGCAGGCCCGGGTGCTGGAGGCCCTCGGAACAGCAGGGGGGAGTTTACCGCTCGGCGCGTTTGCCGCTAACCTCAAGGGACCGATCCGCCGACTGTTATCGATGGGGTTGCTCACGCAGACTGATGTCGTACCGCCCTGCGTTCCGCAGGCCGCCCCACTCGCAGGGGTCGCACCCCCTGCTTTCCCAACAGACCCTTCCCTTTTTAAGTCGCCCGTGACACTGACGCTCTGGCAGAAAAATGCTGTTTCAGAGGTTGTCGCTGCGTTAGAGGCGCGGGTGTTCGCCCCTTTTCTTCTTTGTGGGGTGACGGCCAGCGGGAAAACCGAGGTGTACCTTTGCGCCATTGAAAAGGCGGTCTCACAAGGGCGTGGCGCGATTCTCCTGGTTCCCGAGATTGGGTTAACCCCACAATTGATCGCTCGTTTTTATAGCCGGTTTTACGGTCAGGTGGCGGTTTTGCATAGCGCGTTGGCGCCTGGAGAACGTTATGAGGAATGGCGGCGTATTCAGCGCGGCGAGGCAAAAATTGTTATTGGGGTCCGGTCCGCGATCTTCGCCCCGCTGAATGACGTGGGGGTCATTATTGTGGATGAAGAGCATGATTCCTCCTATAAGCAGGAGGTGGGGGTACAATATCATGCGCGGGATGTGGCCCTGGTGCGGGGCAAACTGTCGGGGGCTGCGGTGGTTTTAGGATCCGCGACCCCGTCGTTTGAATCGTTTTACAACAGTCAAACAGGAAAATCCCGTTACTTGAATTTGCCGGAACGGATTGACGCCAGGCCACTTCCTGCCATTCGCGTGGTTGATCTCAAAGGGAAGTGGAATCACCCCTACTTGACCGATCCTCTCCTTGTCGCCATCGAAAAACGGTTGACCATGGGGGAACAAGTTCTCCTTTTTCTGAATCGGCGGGGGTTCTCGCCTTCCCTCCTCTGCTCCGAATGTGGGTATCTTCCGGAATGCACCCGGTGCAGCGTTTTCCTCACCTTTCATAAAAAAAAGTCGCAAATGATCTGCCACTATTGCGGCTATTATCTTCCGGTGCCAACCGCCTGCCATCGGTGTCGGGGTGTCCGGCTGTCCGATTTGGGGATCGGGACGGAAAAAGTGGAGGAGGAGATTCGACGGCTTTTTCCGAAGGCGCGTGTGGCTCGCATGGATCGGGATACCACCCGGGCAAAGGGGGCGTATCAAAAAATAATCTCATCGATAGATCGTGGAGAAATTGATATTCTCATTGGGACCCAGATGATTGCCAAGGGACACGATTTCCCACGCGTGACGTTCGTCGGCGTACTCTGTGCTGATTTGGCCTTCCACCATCCTGACTTTCGCGCCTCGGAGCGGACGTTCCAGATGTTGGTTCAGGTGGCGGGACGGGCTGGCCGGGGGGAGCAGCCTGGCGAAGTGATTTTCCAGACTTTTCGCCCGGAGCAAGAGGCTCTTTCTGCGGCGGTCTCTCAAGACTATCTGAAGTTTTATGACATGGAGATGGCGCATCGAAAAGCGGCCCTCTACCCGCCCTTTTCCCGCTTGCTTCTCCTGCGGGTGAGCCATCGCGAGGATCAAATCGCCGCAGCGGGGGCCCGGTCTTTGGCCGTGCATTTAAAGCAGGCCTCTCTCGGTCAGGGGCTGTTGTTTTTGGGGCCGGCCCCCGCGCCTTTATCACGATTGAAGGGGCAATACCGGCATCAGATACTAATCAAGATCTCCAAGGAAGAAAAGAGGCCAATGCGAGTCATGGAGATTGTTCAACGTTGGGTGCCGGCAGAAAAGGTGCATCTTGATATTCAAGTGGATCCACAACAGTTCTCGTAGCGGGAGGATCTGTCGCGTCCTGATTTTTTTAGGACTGATGGCGATGGCAGGTAGCTGTCGTCGGCACCTCCCTTTTGGGCTTCCTGACGAAGGTGCGAAGGAAGGGGTGCCTTCTTTTACCGATACGATGACAGAAGCGGTGGCCCCGGGTATTTTCGAGATTCTGTCTGTTGATCTGATGTTTGAAAACGAGCAAAGAGAGAGACTGGTTGCCCTGAACGATTCAGTTCAAGTCACCGCGTTGGTCCATCTGCGGGGTCAGGGGCGTTTTCTTGCGGGACTCGAAGTAGATGGGTATTCTGTTGTGCCGATCATGATTCCCCTGACCACGGGCCGCGTCCTCACCCTTAAGGTTCAGGGGAGACGCATTTTCCCAACGTCAAAACTGGGATCGCATCATGTAACGTTAAAGGTGGATGCCCCCGCTACGCGTTTACGTTCACCTATCCTGACCTATACGGTTGTTGTGGAGCTTCCCCCTCCCGCAGCCCCGGAGCGGCCATCGAATCTCCCCGATCCTTCCCTGTTCCGCAGACATGTTTTACCCCTGGAGGTAACCACCGCGCCGCTCTTGATGACGGGAAGAGAGGCTCTCCCCTTGGATGTGCGTGGAGGGGTTACCCCTTTGCTCACGATGACGGGTCTGAAAAAGAGCGGGCGGCCGTCGCGGCTGACCCTGGTGATTCCTCATCGGACGGGGACCGATTCCCTGACGATGACCGGATTCCGCGCCCGGACAGCCTTGTCCAAGGGGCTTGATGTTGAAAAAGAGACAGTCGTCCCCATATTGACGATGACTGGTTTGAGAAAGTAGGATGGGCCGATCTGGAGGAAGCCGAATGATGCGTAAACAGGGAATGGTGCTGTTGGGTCTATTTCTCTTGCTGGACACTGTTCTGGCCCGGGCCGATGACTTGACCTTCACAGTTCCGGTGAAGGTTTATCAGTTGCTGCCGGAGGTCTCTCGCATTCGGGTGACCTGTGAGATCAACGTGAGAAAGGACGGGGAGGACCTGATTGAAGGGGGCCGGGGCATGAAGGATCTCCCGATTGATTCAAAAACCGGCAACTTTGAAGGGAAGGTGGCCATTGGGGTGAATGCCCGTCCCGGGGTGGATCCGGGGGCCATCAATGCGTATCGGTGTTGGTTGAATTTGATTGTAGATGCCTTTGGCGGGGTGAGTATTCTGGAGCCGGGGCCAGAGACCCCGGAAGGGTCCCCCGGAGGGAAATCTCATCGGGCCCGCTATGCAACCGCAAAGTCTGGTGCACTTTTTGTCCCGGAAGTTTTCGGGTGCCGTGAAAAAAACGCAGCGACTTTCGGTCCCTGTTTTCAGGGCAGATCTGTCCCTGGGAAAGAATAACATTAATTTTTCAACAACCCGCAGGGTGCTTGCCCATCACGTATTGTTCGATCGCATCCAGGAGGGGCCGCAGGCTTGTCTCGTCGGGGGCTGAAATTCCGGTTGCCTGATACCGTTCGCAAAGGTTCCTCGCCACGGGGCTTTCTACCTTGTCGAGTTTATTGAAAACCAGCAGGCGGGGCGTTTGCTCAAGTTTCAGATCGCCGAGGATTGATTCGACCGTTTCGATATGCCGCTGCATTTGGGGGTGGCTGATGTCGACCAGATGAATCAGCAGGTGGGCATCTTTAAGCTCATCGAGTGTGGAACGGAAAGCGCCCATCAGGTCGGGTGGAAGGGACTGGATGAACCCTACCGTATCGGTGATGATCACCTCCCGCTCACGAGGGAGACGAAGCCGCCGGGTGGTGGTGTCCAGTGTTGCAAAAAGCAGATCCTCGGTCTGAACATGACTTCGGGTGAGGGTGTTGAGCAGGGTGGATTTGCCCGCATTGGTATAGCCAATGATCGAAAGAATGGGGATCTGATGACGAACACGCATGGCCCGCCGCTGCTCTCGCGCCTGCCCCAGGGCCTCCATTTCGCGCGATAGACGTGCGATGCGATCCCGCGCCCTGCGGCGATCTACCTCCAGGCGTGTTTCTCCCGGGCCCCTCCCTCCAATCCCTCCCGTCAACCGCGAGAGGGCCGTACTCCGCTCCGCCAAACGGGGAAGGCGATAGCGAAGCTGGGCAAGTTCCACCTGAACCTTGGCCTCCCGGGTGACGGCGCGCCGGGCAAAAATATCCAGAATTAACTGTGTCCGATCCAGCACTTTCATCTCGGTCACCTCCCCGATCGCCTTCACCTGAAGCGGGGTGAGGTTTTGATCAAATACCAAAAGATCGGCCTGTTCCTGAAGCGCTTTCATGACCACCTCTTTGAGCTTTCCTGCGCCTAAAAGATACTTCGGATGGAGTTGCCTGGGGCGTTGGATAACAGCGTGAATCGGCTGGAGGTTCGCGGACTCGGCCAGTTCCGAAAGTTCGCTGATCGCGTCCTCCTGGATTGACTTGGGGGCGAGTGAGGCGCTGATTAAGACAGCACGTTCTTTTAATTGTTCGGTGATGTGCGTCTTCTTTTTGCCCTCCCATTCCGCTTCGAGGTCGGTCAGGAATCGCTTGACGGGCAGATCGAGGCGGTAAAGGGGCGTCGGGTTCCATATCTCGACAATCTTTCCCTCCGGATTGGGCGGCATCAGGTGTGCGAGGTAGAGCGAACCGGGGTCGCCGTTTTGCATGACGCCGATGGCAAGGATCAGGTCAAGCCTTAAAAGTGCCAGATCGGAAAGATCGTCCTGCGTGAGGGGTTCATTTTTCAAATGCGTGTGGACCAGTCGCACCCCCCGCAGGGGTCGCGCCCCCCGCAGGGCACGTTGGCCAAACGGAAACGCCGAAAGATCGGGGATGAGAACCTCCTTTTCGTTGCCAATAATCAGGCCATAGAGGGTGCCACTGCGTTCGATGAGGAGGCCGAGTTGCCGACCTAACTCACGAGAGAGGTGGGCGAGATCGCGGGCCAATTCCGGGGTGATGACCTCGTCGCCCTTGATTTTTCTGCGGGCCAGCAGATGGAGGCGTTTAATCTGCGACGGCTTTAAGCCGTGTGTTTCACCGTAAAGAGTCGTTGCGTGTCCCCTTCGAGCCTGTCGCACAAATCAAAAGACATCATTCCCGAATGCTTCTATCGGAAATCCATCTCATTTAAATTCAACCCAGATGACACATTAGGACGATGTAAGAAAATAAGTACAAAATGTCATTTCGAAGCGAAGCGAGAAATCTTATATAGAACAGCCTGTCAGCAAGATCTCTCCCATTCGGTCGAGATGACAACCCTTTACTTGAAACGTAATAAAGGGCGATAACTTCTAATGGGTCATCTGGGTGGATTGTAGCCAGCGGGCGAGCGTTTCCTGCTGGCGTTCCTTAAAGCGGCTGCCAATCTCAATCAGTTCAACGGTTTGAGCGAGGGCTCGTTCGGCGGCGGGCACCTGGTTTTCCGGTTGATTGAAAAAGTGGCGCACTTCCTTGCCCCACGTCACTTTCCAGAGCGCGCGTGTTCCCTGGATGATTCGGGTGGCCCCGGTGCTTCCGCCCTTGGCGTGAAAGGCCGGCCAATGCGCCTTGACAAACTCCCAGGTGATCTCCTGAACCGAAGGGTTGGCGAGGAGAAATCTCACCGGTTTCCAGACGTCCTGGGAACGGAGGCCCTCTGACAGGGAAAACTCCAAAAGTTTCTGGGCCAGCGCGGGCCGGCTAAAATCGGCCAGGGCCTGTAAGTAGCGGTCCCGCTCCTCGGGGGTTTTGGCCGATTGAAATTTCTGAAGATAGAGATTAAATCGGTTTCCACCATCCACTCTGGCACAAAGTCGCATGAGTGTTGTGGCCAGGGTGGGGTCAAGCGATTCCGGTTTGGCCCAGAAGCGCTGCTGGCGACGTGGCAGTTCGGATAGAATATCTTCATCCTGCGCCAGGGCGCCCAGCGACCACAGCAGGGAGGCGCGGGTCAGCCGAAGCTCATCGTCCTCGCCCGCACCAGGGTCCCACCCAAACTCTTTCCAGATCGCGCCGAGCAGCCCTTGGACGAGCGCTGCGAAATGGGGACGATGCTCGGGCAGGACCATCTGATTGAACAGGATCTCCAGATAGCCGCGAATCTCCTCCACGACGACGCGGGTTTTGTCCCCGCGAAAGCGCATCATCGTTTCCATGAACGCGATGATCGGGAGGTCACCGCGTTGCGTCATCGCCCAGAGGTGATTTAAGTGGCCAATCTTTTCTGATGGATTCAGCGCGCCGGGAAGGGCCAAATGAATGGCCTGACGCAAGGGGGCCTCATACTCGATTCTGTAAAATCCACTCTCCTCGGCGTTGCCATAAACCCAGTCCACGTTGTCGGGGAGGGGATGTGTGGTGGACGGATCGGAAAGGAGGATGCGTTCGGTATAAACCTGATCGCCCGCGCGGTATTTGAATTGGAAAGGGATCGTCCAGAGGCGGGGCGGCGGAGGCTCGGAATCTCCCATCGCCTGAAAAGGTCGCTGTGAAATGACCAGGTCTTTCCCCTCCTTGCGAGAGAGGGTCACGAGGGGGAATCCTCCCTGTTCAAACCAGCTTTTTGCAATATCAAAGATCGGGGGGGTGGCCGCCTCTGAAAGGGCCTTCCAGAAATCGTGCGCGGTCGCATTTTGAAACTGGTAAGCGCGCATATAATTTTGGATGCCGGTTCGAAAAGCCGCTTCGCTTAAAAACTGCTCGATCATCCGAAGGCAGGCGGCCCCTTTTTCATAGGTGATGGCGTCGAACATCGCCTCAATCTGGGAGACCTCGGTCACCTCGGCATGAATGGGACGGGTGCTCTTTAAGGCGTCGATGGCGAGCGGAATCTGCTTTTCCTGCTGAAACTCAACCCAACTATTCCATTCTGGGCGCCAGGTGTCCACAATCTTGCAGGCCAGCCAGGTGGCGAAGGCCTCATTCAGCCAGAGGTCATCCCACCAGGCCATGGTGACTAAATTGCCAAACCATTGATGGACCAGTTCATGGACGATGACATTGGCGACGACCCGTTTTGTCGAGGTTGCGGCCAGGGTTTCATCCAGAAGCAGGCGCGAATCGCGAAAGAAAATCGCCCCCCAGTTTTCCATGGCACCCATCGCAAAATCCGGGACGCTGACCAAATCAAGCTTCGGATAGGGGTAGGGGAGGGCAAAATAGTCATTCAAAAGGGGGAGCGCGGCGGCGGTGACTTCCAGGGCGAAGGTTGCAAGCGGCAACTCCTCCGGTGTTGTCCAGACCGCGACACGGACGCCCGCCACCTGAATTTCACGGGGCACAAGTTGGGCCACGGCAAGCGCCAGAAGATAGGTGGACATCAAGGGCGTTTCCATGAACCGGACCGTTTTTTTGTCCCCCCGAGTGGTTTCCTCAATGGCAGGCATATTGGAAAGGGCGGTCAGATGCGAGGGGATGGTGACGGTCAACTGAAACTTTGCCTTCATCCCGGGTTCATCGAAACAGGGGAACATCCGCCGGGCATCGGTCGGCTCAAACTGGGTAAAGGCCCAGGTCTCGCCCTGGTGTGACGCGGCGTACAAGCCCCGGAGTTGCGCATTCAATTTTCCTGAAAAAAAGAGAGAAAGCAAGGCCGTGCCTGCGGGAATCGCCTCGGGGGAGAGAAGGGTGACCGTTTCGGAATCCGGATCCATGTTGATCTTGAGCGGTGGGCTGGAAGAGAGGGCCGCATGGCTGATTTCAAGATCGAGGGCATGCAGCACCATTTCGCGGGTTGGCGCTGAAAAATCAATCGTGACGGACACCTTGCCTGAAAACCGTTTCTCCTCCGGATAGACGGACAGATCAAGCTGATAGAAACGGGGGTGGATTGCAGGAGACAAGCGTTGTGAGGGGGTCATGTTAGTCCCATTCTGAAAGTTCGAGGATGGCGGCCCATTCGTCAGGCCGCACGGGTTGAACGGAGAGCCGGCTCCCCTGTTTTAAGACGGTCATTTCCGAGAGTGCCGGCAGAGTTTTCAGGCGTGGCCGGGTGATGACGCGGCGAGTGGCCCCGACAAATCGGATGTCGACCATCATCCAAATCGGTTGATCCGGGCGGCTTTGAGGATCGTAATGCCGGTCTTTGGGATCCCACGCGGTATGATCCGGGTAGCCGCATCGAATCACCTCGGCCCTCCCCGCGATGCCGACCGGCTCGATATTGCTGTGATAGAAGAGAACGCCATCGCCGACCTGCATCTGATCCCGCATAAAGTTTCTGGCCTGGTAGTTTCGCACGCCGGACCAGAACGTTACCCCATCCCTTTTCAGATCGTCAATCGAATAACTGGTTGGCTCGGATTTCATCAGCCAGTACTGCCGTGAATGTGCCATTAAGCCTCCTTAGAAAGGACCCTGCGTCCACCCATGTATCGGCTTTTCCAATAACGGATATTGATGTTCTGGATATTGACCTTTCCCCCCGTGGCGGGGGCGTGGATAAACTGATAGTCTCCAATGTAGATGCCAACATGCCACAGCTTTTTCTCTCGAATCCAGAAATAAACAATGTCGGCCGGACGCAGCCGCGCGTAGGGAATGCCTCTGCCCATTTTAATTTGATCGGTGGCCAGGCGTGGCAACGAAACGTTGGCAGACTTCTTGAAGACATAGGCAACGTAGCCGCTGCAATCAAACCCGGCGGGGGTTGTCCCCCCAAACCGATAGGGGATGCCAATCAATCCCTTTGCGGTCTGGACCACCTTGTCTCCATTGGAGCGTGGGAGGGATAAATCCCCTTTTGTCGTGGTTTTCCGTCCGCTGCATCCCCCTGCGATGATAAACAGGGCGATGGTCAAAAAGATGGCGACGACCCGCAGACCTCGCAGGTCTCGCAGGGGCCGCAGGGGTCGCAGGGGTCGCACCCCTCGCACCCCTCGCAGGGGCCGGACCTCTGGCAGGGAACCAGCCGGTTGACCTGGGCCGCTCTGATTGGCGCGCATGAATCTGCTGTGATAGGCTCTGTCCGTGACAATAAACCAGGAGGAGGAAGGATGCTGACGTTTTATCACTATTCCCGGTGTATGACTTGCGTTAAGGCTCAGAAATACCTCACATCGAGAGGTTTTCAGTTACACGAGATTGATATCACCACGAATCCGCCATCCGAAAAACAGTTAACCGCGTTGATCAAAAAGAGTGGCCGACCCTATACCGATTTTTTAAATCGAAGCGGCATCCAATACCGTGAGCAAAAGATGAAAGAGAAGGTGGGCCATCTTTCGGAAAGGGAAATTGTTGCCCTGCTTGCGGAGAATGGAAGACTCATCAAACGCCCCATCGTGACGGAGGGGGAAAAGGTGACGGTCGGCTTTAACCCGGACGATTTCAGTCGAGTTTGGGTGCGTTGATGTCCCATGAGAGGCCGGGAGAGGCCTTACCACCCCTTCAGTATTTTTCTCAACCGATCGAGGTCTTGCTCATCACACCAGACATAGGCGGAGTAGCGCTTTTCAAATCCCATGGCGTCTACCGCGTGAAGATTAATCCCTTCGTGAGCGATCTGGTCCAACGTCTCTGATAAGGCCCCCGCACGATCTTCACCTGTCAGGTGAAAGCAGGTTCCCTCCCGGAGGGTCCAGGAGCTTCCCTTTAAGGCCTTCCTGAATTGGATGGGATCGTGCGGAATGGCAACAATTTGTGCATTTCCACGCCCGATTCCAAATCCCCACACGCCCGCCAGGTTGATGTTCTTTTCCATCATCAATTTGGCAAATCGGGCCAGAGCGCCCGCACGATCCTCGGTCCCGACTGAAAAATAACTTGCCCTTGAGATGTCCATACTTTCTCCCGCGCTTTTTTTAAGACAACGCTCCCGGTGCTTCACCGCCCCAGAATAAACGGTCGAAACGATACAGAAATTACTCTAAAAAGGCAACATTTT
>CAYRGU010000097.1:0-8765 GCA_964423845.1 uncultured Nitrospirota bacterium | reverse complement strand
CAAGTTTCATACTGGCCAGAACGATCGCAGGCGTGGTCAAAAGCGGCATGAGTGCCTCTAAACAGGGAAAGGGATGGCGCATTCTATCTGAACACGCCATCCCTTTCCAAGAGACAAACAAGGGAGAAGATCAAGTGATCTTCCCCCCAGGCAGATCATCCGATAGAGAACCCCCAAGAACCATCGGTATACGTCAGCCTCCAAGTCTGGGCTACCGCATCATGTCAATAAAGCATGCCTGGCACCACTTTTATGGCACCACTTTTATATTCCTCCCCGTCAGATCATCCGACAGAGAACCCCGAAGAACCATCGGTATACGTCAGCCTCCAGGTCTGGGCTACCGCATCATGTCAATAAGGCATGCCTGGCACCACTTTGGCAACTTTTATGTCTCACACCCTGGTTCATCCGGTTCGTCGGGTTCCTCCGCATGTGGTTGCGCGAGAGCCTCTTCCCCACAGATCCGAAGACTGAAGCGTTCCTGACAGACCTGGCCATACTATGGATTGAGCCTTGTTTCAACCGCCTGCTAAATGTGCATCCCTTCGGGCACAAGAGGGCCATGGCGGAACCGTTTCCCGGAAAGGGGGGTGAGATCCAGCGTTTGATATCCGCCATGCAGGATCAATTCGGCCAGGGCCTGGCCTGCGGCGTATGACTGCATCACCCCTCGCCCTGAAAAGGAATGGGCCTCAAAGAGATTCTCCACCCCCTCTACGGGCCCAACGATGGCGCTCATATCGGGTGAAACCTCGTACAAGCCGGCCCATCCCCCCACCTGTTTTAACTGGTCAAATCGGCTGCTCCTCGCCGCAAGTCGCGGCCAGATTTCCTGCAAGAAGAAGTCGTCTCCGTCGTAGTCAAACCGGTATCCGGGGGGTTCTGCGGGAAGGGAATAGCCAGAGAGGATGTTTCCCCCCTCGGGGTGAAAATAGAGGCCGCTGGTATCGACGAACATCCCGTAGGGGGAAAGATCGATTTGCTGACTGTGAAGGACGGCCACCTGCCGCCGAATAGGAATGGAAGGGGTGTCTTGTTGGTACAGTTTGGCAAGACGGGAGGCCCATGCCCCTGCGGCGTTGACCAGGCTTCCAACCTGAATCTCCCAAGAAGGTTCCCCTCCCGGGATCTCGTAAGTCTTCAAAAAATTCTCCAGATCGTCCTCGGAGGCGATGTTACGAAGACGAAGGGCTCGGACCTGTTTTCCCTGAAGGGTGACCGACTCCACCACGGTATGGTCATGGAAAAGCACACCAGCCGCAGCAGCTTGCGCCCGGTAGTAAAGTTTCAGGAGGTTTGGATTAATCAATCCATCGCGTGGAGAGAAGGTGGCCGCCGCGACCCCTTCCAGGCGATCCAGAAATGGGTAGCGATCCTGGATCTCGGCCGCTGGGACCGCTTCGATCTGCAGCCCCTGGCCCTGCTGGCGGGAGAGATGACGTTTGGCCTTGTCCCAGTGGGCCTCATCATGCAGCCAGAGGTATCCTTTTTGATGAAAACCCACCTCGCTTGCGATCCCCTCGAAAAAGGAAATCGAGCGCTTCGCAAGCTGAATGTTCACCGGCTGCTCCCAGGTGGCGCGCACCCCGCCGGCGTTTCGTTCGGTGGAACTGAAGCGGCCGGAGAGATCCGCATCCACCACGCCGATGAGGCCGTTTGTTTTTTGAGAGAGCGCGTAGGCGATGCTGCTTCCAATGATCCCGCCGCCGACAATCAGGATGTCATAAGAGGGCCGCATGGGTCTTTCTGTCGTTTCCAGTATCGCTTGATCAGTTTCTTCCATCCAAACTTAAAGAAAAACGCCATGCCAGGGGAGAGTCCCTTCCTGTACAGGTGCAGAGAGATATCCGTCTGGGTCCCTTCGGCCCAATCCATCTTCCATGGTTCGGCATTGGCCAGGAAATTATATTCGGCGAGAGGTTCTTCAAAGGCCTGCTCGATAATTTTTTTGGTGATCAGATGGCCCGGGGAATAGTCGGCATATTCCGGATCATACCCGGGTTTTAAGAGATACAGTTTCCCCTGATAGGCCAAATTGTAATTAAAGGCAATCCGTTTGTCGTTGAGTTTCAAAAAATATAAACGAAGCCACCCCGCCTTGGCGGCATCCTCTGCGAGTTCCGTGTAGAAGGCGACCAATTGGGGAGATTTTTCGATGGCCGATCCCATTGCCCCCTTCCAGGCCATCGCCTCAAGCCGGAAGGCGTCCTGCAGCGCCTGGGACAAATCCTCAAGCGACGTGACCGTTTCCAGTGAAATTGTTCCCTGTTTTTTAAGGTTGCGCTCCCGTCGGTTGACGTTCGACCTGAAATTGCCCCTGCGGCGGGCGAAATAATCAGCAAAGCGGCCTTGAATGAGAAGATAGGGGGGGGTGTTTGTTTTATAGGCATACCAGGAGAAATAACGTCCAGTGGCCCATTTTCGGATGCCTTCGACCGTGGGAGAGGCCAGTGGCACCAGGTCAAGTTGAAAAGAGCGAGCGGTTCCGCTCCGCGTCCAGTTGTCAAGGAGGGAGGATAAGGCAGCCTCTTCCTTGTAGAGGATCTCATAGTGCCAGGAATGGTCGTTGGTCATGGAAAATAAGGGGGCCTCGCCCCTCGCAGGACTTACAACTCCTGCGAGGGGTGCGACGACCCCCGCCGTCCGCGCAGGGTCCGGCCAGAAGGGGGCAATGGCGACGAGGGTTTCTTCTCGTTTAACAACGTAAATGGCGGCCTGACCTGATTCGCCTAAAAAATGTTTCCAGAAGATTCGAAACCATTCATGCCGCATGAAAATGCAGGGATTATGGCTTTCCGAGAGCAGGTGATTCCACGCCTTCTCCATGGAGAGAAATGGGGCATAGTCGCGAACAATTTCAACGGTGTAACGAGGCACTTTATCGGATATTGAAACGGGCGGCATCGGCGATCATCAGGGAGACTGGCGGGGAGCATAAATGGCCGCCCATTCGAATGTCAATTTGCGAAGGTCAATGGGTTCGAACATCCACGGTGGGAAACAAGGGAAAGACCCATGACAATTCCCATAGTCATTCCCCCTTAACAAAGGGGGGCAGGGGTGTTGTTATGACAATCCTATACAACCCGCAGTTGGCGTTCCGACCCGAGATGAAAGCAACGAGCAAAAGAACTCAGAAAGCAAGGTGTTTTGTGAGAAGTTTTACTTTGGGCACACCCAAAAGGCAGAAAGATTGGCGGTTACCCGTTTATGCGACAAAAACCAATAGGAGAACAACCCCCTCACCCCCTTTTTTAAGGGGGAATGACCCAGTCAAAACTTCAAAGAGCCGATAATTTTTTGCCAACCCCCTTCAATCCCCGCCCCCTAAATAAGCCGACTGCACCCTGGGGTTTTCCATTAACGCCTTGGCCTGACCCGATAAAACAATCTGACCCGTTTCAATGACATAGCCCCGATCGGCCAGGGCCAGCGCCGCACGCGCATTTTGCTCGACAAGCAGGAGGGTCATTCCCTGTCCGCGAATCCGACGAATCATCTCGAAAATCTTCTCCACCATGACGGGGGACAGCCCCAGGGAGGGCTCATCCAAAAGGAGCATCTTGGGACGGCCCATCAGTGCCCGGCCGATCGCCAACATCTGCTGCTCTCCTCCGCTTAATGTCCCCCCCAGTTGATTCCGGCGTTCGGATAACACCGGAAAAAGGGTCAAAACCTCTTCGAGGATACCGGCCTTCGCCTTGGCGTCGGCCTGAAGAAAGGCCCCCATGTCCAGGTTTTCCATGACGGTGAGCTGCGGGAAGATGCGCCTTCCCTCCGGGACCTGGGCAACGCCACGCGCCACAATCTGATGGGGGGCAAGATGCTGGATCGGCTCCCCACAGAAGGTGATCGTTCCAGATCGGGAAGGCACCACGCCACAAAGGGTCATGAGGGTGGTGGTCTTCCCCGCGCCATTGGCCCCAATCAGCGCAACCACTTCTCCGGTCTCAACCGTCAGGGAGACCCCTTTGAGTACGGCCACCCTGCCGTAGGAGGCATGGACCTCTGTGAGAGAGAGCATCTGGTTCCCCGAATCCGCCATGGATCAGGGTCCGGGAACAGGGTTCTTGCCGAGATACGCCTCAATCACCTGCGGATGGCCCTGAATTTCGCGTGGCGTCCCTTCGGCAATCTTGACCCCATGATCCAAAACATAAACCTGTTCGGAGATCCCCATCACCATCCGCATATTGTGTTCAATCACAAAGGGGGTAATTCCCCGCTCTTTAATCCGGGTGACCAGGCCCATGAGCGCCTCCGTCTCTTTGGGATTCATCCCGGCAGCCGGTTCATCCAACAAAAGAAGCGTCGGCTCCGAGGCGAGTGCCCGCGCAATCTCCAGCCGTCGCTGATCCCCGTACGCAAGGTGGCAGGAGAGCCGATCCCCCGGGACAGAGAGACCCACAAAATCAAGCCAGTCCGCAGCCTCCCGTTGAACGCGACGCTCCCGATCTTGAAAGGCTTGCCGATTCATCAGGGCGTCAAAAAAGGTCCTCGCCACTGGAAGGGCGCTTTGGATATATCGCCCCACCATGACATTTTCAAGGACGGTCATTTCTGAAAAAAGCCGGATATTCTGAAACGTGCGGGCAACACCGCGTCGCGTCACTTCGTAGTCGGGAAGCTTCGTTAACGGCTCCCCACAAAAATAGATCTCCCCGCCTGTGGGCTGTAACAAACCCGTCATGCAATTAAAGAAGGTCGTCTTCCCAGCGCCATTGGGGCCGATCAGACTCGTGATACGACCCTTTTCAACCGATAGCGTCACCCGGTCTAATGCCGCCAGTCCGCCAAAAGACCGGGTAAGCCCACTGACTTGCAACAAAGCAGACGTTTGCATCCAACCACAACAGGTGAAAGCGCCCCGACATAGGTAAACCGTAGGCAAACCGGTTGTCAGGCAGCGCATTTTACGGTAACCGGCTCATTCTCCGGGTAGCGGCGGAGGGACTCGAACCCCCGACCGAGTGATTATGATTCACCTGCTCTACCGACTGAGCTACGCCGCCATCAGAGAATGGGGAGGGGTTATATCACCTTCCCCCCACCCGGTCAATTTCTACCCGGCGGCTGAACGGATAATCAATTTTCATTGCCTCTCGGATACGCCCCATCGTTTCCTGCGCGACGCGGCGGGCACGGCCTGTCCCCTCCGCCAAAAGCGTGTCAATCGTTTTGTCGTCCTGTTCCCAAACACGCCGACGCTCCCGGATCGGATCGAGGAAGAGATTGAGGGCCTGGGCCAGTTTTTTCTTCACCTCGACATCCCCCACACGGCCTTTCACGTAACGCTCTTTCAAATCGGCCACCTCCGCCAGATTCGGATTGAAGGCATCATGATAGGTAAAAACCGGGTTGCCTTCCAGATGCCCCGGATCGGTGGCGCGCAAGCGGGTCGGATCGGTGTACATCCGCATCACCTTTTCCTCCACCGTCTTTCTGTCATCAGAAAGAGAGATCGCGTTCCCCAGACTTTTGCTCATCTTCGCCTGGCCATCGATGCCGGGAAGCCGGGCCACCTCCCCCACCTGCCCCTTCGGCTCAATCAACACCTCGCCATAGAGGGTATTGAATCGTCGAACAATCTCCACCGTCTGTTCAATCATCGGAAGCTGGTCTTTCCCCACGGGAACCAGATCGGCCTGAAAGATGGCAATGTCCGCCGCCTGATGAACCGGATAGACTAAAAAACCCGCCGGAAGATTCTGCTCGAAACCTTTCTGTTGCAGCTCATCCTTGACGGTGGGGTTTCGCTGCAACCGGGCAACGGTGACTAAATTTAAAAAATAAATCGCAAGTTCGGCAATCTCTGGAATCAGCGATTGAAGAAGAATCGTACTTTTTCCCGGATCAATCCCCACCGAAAGATAATCCCGCATCACCTCTCGAATATTTTGTTTTAGAATCTCGGGATGCTCAAAATGATCGGTGAGGGCCTGCACATCGGCAATCAGGATAAAGGTCTCATACTCCCCCTGCAGACGAACCCGATTGGCCAGCGACCCAACATAATGCCCCAGATGAAGCCGTCCGGTAGGCCGGTCTCCGGTAAGAATTTTCTTTTTGATGCCGGAAGTTTCCATCTTCTTTTTAAGCGTTCATCGGCTGGCAGGGCATTCCAAAGGCCGCAGCCACCCCCGGATGAACCACCTTCCCCTGATAGAGATTCACGCCACGCGCCAATGCCACGTCCCTTTGAATCGCCTCCTTGAGCCCCCATGTTGCCAGGGCGGAGAGATAGGGAAACGTTTCGTTGCAGAGCGCAACCGTTGCGGTCTGCGGCACCACCCCGGGGATATTGGGAACGCAATAATGAATCACCCCGTGAACCAGATAGATGGGATCTAAGTGAGACGTCACCCGTGACGTCTCAAAACATCCCCCCTGGTCAATGGCCACATCGACCACCACCGCCCCCTTGGGCATCCGGGAGACCATCTTTCGGGTCACCAGACGAGGGGCCTTCTCCCCCACCCGGGCCACCGCGCCGATCACAAGGTGACTGGTTTCAATACTCCTTGCAAAGTCCTCCCCATGCGGCGGGAGGATCACCACCTCTCCATGGAAGAAATCGTGAAGATACGATCGTCGTGAACTGTTTTCATCAATCACCGTCACCGCCGCGCCAAGTCCCACGGCATTCTGGGCCGCGCTTTTTCCGACCACCCCCCCGCCAATGATCGTCACCCGCGGTTTGAAAACCCCAGCCATCCCTGACAGCAGAATGCCGCAGCCTCCCTGCGCCCGCTGAAGATAGTGGGCCCCAATTAAAACGGCCATCTTCCCGGCCACTTCACTCATCGGCCTTAAAATCGGCTTGGTTCCGTCGCTGATCTCAATCGTTTCGTAGGCGATGGCCGTCACCTGCCGCTTCATCAAAAACCGGAAGAGCGGCTCCTCCGCAGCAAGGTGAAGATAGGTCAGCAAAATCTGCCCCGGTCGAAATAGTTCATATTCCGTATCCAGGGGCTCTTTGACCTTGACAATGATCTCCGATTGGGCAAAGAGCGCGGCCTTCGAGGCAACCACCCGCGCGCCGGCCTGACGGTAGGCACGATCGGGATAGCCGCTTCCCTCCCCCGCATGGGTCGCAACGAAGAGATCATGTCCCTGGCTGCGGAGCGCCGCCACCCCGGCGGGCGTGATCCCAACGCGAAATTCCTGTTCCTTCACCTCTTTTGGAATGCCAATTTTCATGAAAATTTCACCGGCCGCTCAAAAAATTCCGTTCCTTTGAGTTTCAAGTGGGTCAATCCCCTCCTTTCGTAAGGAGGGGGAGGGGAGGTTAGATCTGTGAACCTCTTTTTCAAAGTTAAAAGCAAGATTTCTCACTCCTTTTTCGAAAGGACAATGTCGTATGACTTGCCGCACTGGCTATTGGTATTGAATCTCTGGGGGATTTGAAAACTCCGGGCTTAATGTCTCGTTGAGCGAATCGCGGCGCGGCCCCTGCGAGGGGTACGGCCCCTGCGAGGGGTGCGACCCCTGTAAGGGAGTGCCCTCCTGACGTTTCATCCGCCATCTCCCCTGCAGCAGGCCATTGTACCAGACGCCCTCCATCCCGAGATCTCCCGATCGATAAGAGGCAATATAGCTGACGGCACGCCCGCCCATTTTCCGGGTCTCACCCCCTGTGAGGGGTGCAGCCCCTGCGAGGTCTGCGAGACCTGCAAAGGGTGCGGCCCCTGCGAGGGGTGCGGCCCCTGCAAAGGGTGCGGCCCCCCCTTTCGGAATCGCGACCCAGGAGACCTTTCCCCCATCCAGCCACCCTTCCACTTTCATCTGCCGTTTGATCTCTACCTCCCCATCGTTCACCTCGGCAAATTCGGTCATCACCCCTTCAAACCGATTCTCCTTCTGAACCAGTCTCACCATAAAATCATCTCCGGCCAAATTTTCTGGAGACGCCTGATGCGATCCCATCCATTCTCCGGACAGATCAACGGGCGCACGCCCCTTCCCGGAGATCGGCTGAATGGCAAAACATTTCTTGATATAGTCCGGTGGGGTATCTCCAGAAAAGGTCCGGGAGAGGATCAATGTCCTTGCCATCGCCCCATCCGCAAACAGCGCATGGTCCAGTTGAACCTCATATCCAATCCCAATGTCCGTGTAATGATCCGGCAACTCGTAAGAATTCCCGATGCTCAAATTTTGAACCTTCACGCAGAGCGCATTGGCGTCCAACGCGAAGGAACCGTTCCATGAAATCTTTCCCGTCGAGACCATCGACCCACGGAAGAAGGCGAGTTTGGCCTTTGGAAAGTAGCCATTTTCGTCCAATCCGACCAGCGGATTCACCATCGCCCAATCCTCCCGCGCGTAGCTATAGGCCACCCCCACAATTTTGCGTACCCGAGGAGACACCCCTCTTCCCTTTTCCGCGATTCCCTCGACTTCCCCGCGATTTTGTCTGACCGCCTCCAAATCTTTTTGCAACAGGGCATAGCGGGAGATCGCCTCGTTCCGCCCCGGCCTCACGCAGGCACGATCCATCCCAATCCCCGTCACAGAGACCGCCTCGACTCCGTCCAAACAAGCCCCCTCCCCTTGCCCCGTCAAGGACAAGTCTCTCGCTTGAACGTCAGGCGGCAACACGTCTTCAGGCCCCCTCCTATCAGCAGGCCCCCCCCTCTCTCCAGAGTCATCCGTCGGTTGCGTTGCAAATCGTGTGGAGATTTTTTGATCTATCTTATTCAGAGAAGACCTCCCCCCCAGAACTCGCACCAACAAAAAAAGATCCGCCACGATGAAAAACA
>CAYRGU010000096.1:0-8748 GCA_964423845.1 uncultured Nitrospirota bacterium | reverse complement strand
ACCTCTAAAAACCGTAGCGAGCGGTCTGATTGCAAGGCGCACGGAACGCAGGAACCGCAGTGTACGTGTTTGTACATGAGGATTACGAGTACCGCGCAACGCAGCAATCGGGCCGCGCAGTAGATTTTTAGAGGTGCCCTTTAAAAAGTCCCTGTCTACAACAAAGACCGGGCCCCTACCCGGCAGAAAGTTCCCCCCTCATGGGAAAAAAACACCGCAGCAAAAGTAAAAAATCGCCAAGAATGGGTCCAATTCATTAAGTAATGGCCTGTGGTACATATTTTGCTCTCACCGACAGTCAGTCCCGTAATCTGGAGCGGATCTTCGGCCTTAGGTTGGGTTGAAGAACCTTATCCGGTTGTTGAAAAACGTAATCTTCATGACGGGTAAAACTTATGGACAGCGATAGAAGCAGATGATGAACCCATTCTCTCAACTTCTCCCAGGCATTGTCCCGGCTCAAGGGGGAAATGCGTTCGCTGGAAGTCCCGTAAAAATGGCTGACAATTTGGATTTACCCTCAAAACAACTGTGGGAGGACCTTCTAAGCCAGGCCCTGCAGGGGCCACGTCCACTGGGTCAGCCTGGGGCGGCGATTGAGGCCCTGTCGGGCGTGGGCACCGGTTTTGTAAACTCCCAAGCCCCTGTACAACAGGATGAGAATCCAACCGTCGTCCTCGTCCCTCTCACAGTGGCCGCGCCACTCGCAGAGGCCACACCTCTCGCAGAGGCCGCAGGCGTTGTAGAAAGCGATGTTCGGGCCTCACAGGACCCGCAGGCCTCGCAGTACCCGCAGCTTCAGATGGGCGTCTTCTACCCATTTCTAACACCCATTCCCTTTCCCATCATCGTGCATAATGTGGATACGTTGGGTATGTCACAGGCGTCCGAGGTGCCACACGCCCCGCAGGCCCCGCAGGGCTCGCAGCCCTCGCAGGGTTTGCAATCGGTGGGACAGGGAACTCAACCGTATGTGACGGAGGGGATAACCCTTCCCCTGTCGGGCACTTTGGAAGGAGATCGTTTCCCGCAGCCAATGGCTGCCTTGAATCAAGGGCCTGTCGCGTCAAATAACACGATGGGGCTACCTTATTAAGAGGGGCTACCTTATTTAGAAGAACAAGTAGCAGGACAAGGTTTTTGGGCTGCGAACCCAGCAAACATCCAGATCCCAGCGGAGCCTGCGAGGCCTGCGGGGGCTGCAAGCCCTGCCACGGGCCTCCCGAATCAAACTGTGTCACTGAATCCGCCACCGCAAGCGTCCACGACTGACACGCCAATTTCCTCTTTGCGTGGGGTGAATCCACAGAGCGGGATCGTTGAAGAGGCCCCAATTCTACAGTGGTCGTCCCCTATTTTGCCGGGTTCCGCAGAGGGAGCGCCTGATAACCGTGTCGGAAAAGAGGTTGTCCAGGGCACGGGTTATCCCACGAGTCTCAAGGCAGAGCCCTCCTCGGCGAGGTTAGTGTTTGAGGGAGTCGCAGCCTTGCCAGAACAGGCTGGAGGGGTGGAGGCCGACAGGCTTAACGTAATGCGAGAGACCCCGGCCGCTTTCCGGGCCGCAGGGCCCGCAGCCCCCGCAGGGGCCGCGCCGCCCGCAGGGCTTACAGTTCCCGCAGTGGCCGTACCCCCCGCAGTGGCCGCGCCCCCCGCAGTGGCCGCGCCCCCCGCAGTGGTCGCGCCACTCGCAGTGGCCGCGCCACCCGCAGTGGCCGCGCCACCCGCAGGGGTCGCGCCCGAATCGCATCCTGGATTGGGATTTGCGGCCAATGCCCCTTCCACGGCAGCGAAGGGCGAGCATCAAAATTCAGGTGGGGCCTCGACGATCCCCTCCGACAGGATACTTCCTCTGAATCAGGGACTCCCTATCGCCACGCAAACGACGATGGGGGAAGGTTTCGGTGGAAATGAGTCTACCTTTTCAAAGAAACCCTCTCTGGACGCCTTCTCCTCTCAAACCGGGAAGGGTCTTACCCTGGATCCAGTCCCTATGGGACTCCCCTCCGCGCAGGTCGCCGCTCCGGACGCATCGAGGATCCCCTCGCCAGCCCCAGAGACCCGTCTGCCTTTCATGGGGGCCGATGAAAACCAGGTTCTGATGCAGGTGTCAGCAAAGATGAGCCGTATGAAGTTTGAAGAGGGACATACGGTGACCCTTCATCTGGAGCCCGCCACACTCGGCGCGCTTAAAATAGAGATCTCTGTCCGTCCAGATGGTGTCTGGGCAGAGATTCTCACGCCTCATGCGGCAGTTCGAGCGCTCTTGGAACAGAATCAAGCAGTGCTTCGGAACTCTCTTGCAGAACAAGGCCTCGATATCGGGCAGTTCTCCGTGAATATAGGCAATTCTGGAGGGGACTCCCAGTCCAGAAATCACCTGGGTTTCATGGGGGAGCGCAATCCACATGCCCCGTCCTACCGTCAAGGGCCTGAAGTCATCTCTTCACACAAGGAACTTTCCAGACCTGTTGGGAGGCTTGATGCCGGGGGCGTCAGCCTTTATGTTTAGCCGTCTCGGTGGGTTCCGGATGCGCGGCCTCTGACCATGGACGATCTCTCGGTCTGCGCCATTTTTCAGAATGAAGCCTCGTATCTGAAGGAGTGGATCGAATTTCACCAATTGGTCGGCGTACAGCATTTTTTTCTTTATGACAACGCGAGCACCGATTCCTTCCTGACCGTTCTCGATCCGTATCTCACCCGTGGCGAAGTCACCCTGACCCCTTGGAATGCCGTCAGCACAGCCCATCCGGAATGGGATCTCATTCAACGCCAGGCCTACGCCGACGCGCTTCATGTGGCACGGGATAAAACACGCTGGCTGGCCTTTATTGATATTGATGAATTTCTCTTCCCTGTAGAGGACGAAACGCTCCCTGCCTTTCTTTCCGGGTATCAGGATTTTGCGGGGGTCTGTGTCAACTGGCAACTGTACGGGACCTCTAAAGTTGCCACGATTCCGAAAGACCAACTGCTGATTGAAACCCTTGTGATGAAGGCCCCGGCCAACCATGAAGAGAATTTCCATGTGAAATCAATTGTTCAGCCCAGGCTCGCACTCCTGTGTAAAAACCCGCACGTCTTTACCTACGCACCCGGCTTCACGCAGGTGGATGCCAGGAAGCAGCCTTTTTATGGCCCGCGCTCTGGTCAGATTTCTGTGGATCAAGTCCGGATTAACCACTACTGGTCCAAAGATGAGGCGCATTTTTTTAAGGTGAAGGCGCCGAGACGGAAAAAGTGGGGGGAAAGCGCGGAGGCCATGATGGCTCGCCTCAAGATTTTAAACCAGGTGGAGGATAAAACGATCTTTCGTTTTGTCCCCAGGCTTAAAAAGAAGATGGGGATGATCTGATGAGGCGCCTCTCCGGCAATCTCTGCCTACCCCCCTCGGTAAAAACATCCACTTGTGCTGAACTTTTTGAAATTACCCCTAAATTTTACGCAAATATATAAATGGCATGATGATTGCTTATCCAATAGGGCAGGGGCGCTGCGGTGAAAGGCGCGAAACGGATTGCAGGGGGACGGGACATGGAAGCAAGAGGGGTCAACGCATTAGGTGAAGATGCTTTTATGAAATTGCTCACCACACAGCTTCGGTTCCAGGACCCGCTGAAACCATTAGACAGCACAGAGTTTGTCTCCCAGTTGGCCCAGTTTACGCAACTGGAACAAACCACGGCGATGAAGAAGCTCCTTCAATCTTCAACAAAACAGATGGAATCGCTCAATAATTATGGGGCTGCCGGCCTGATTGGAAAAGAGGTTCAAGGCGTGGGGGGCAGATTGAATATTTCGGACAGCAAGGGAACGGATTTCTCTTACCGGCTTGAGCAAGATGCGAAAGAGGCAACCCTGATGATCTCTGATCAATCGGGGACACTGGTTCGCGCCCTGCGTATGCCGGAGCAGGAGAAGGGTGTTGTGGCGTCCCACTGGGATGGCCGGGATCAGGATGGCAGACAGGTGTCTGTTGGGGAATATACCTATAGCATTTCGGCCTCTGACGCTGCGGGCAATCCGGTGACCAGCACGACCTATACCCGTGGGCGTGTGACGGGAGTTTCGATGGAAGGGGGCGTGGCCTATCTAACCGTGAACGGGGAACGGATTGCGGCGTCAAGCGTCTCCAATATTAACAATTAAGCAGGGATTTAAAACAATGTTGCGGTTGATGCAGCATCAGGATCAGGAACAATCACTCAAGGAGGGAATACCATGGGATTAACATCATCACTTTTTACGGGTGTGAGCGGATTGGATGCGTTTGGGACCGCTCTTTCAGTCATCAGCAATAACATTGGCGGGGTGAGCACGGTTGGTTTTAAGGGAGGGAGTGCCTCTTTTGGAGACGTTTTTGCCGCTTCACAAGCGGGGCTGCAGGTGGGGCGCGGGGTTTCCACACAGCAGGTTCGATCCAGTTTCTCCCAAGGCTCTTTTGAAAACACCGGCAATGCCCTGGACCTTGCCATTGACGGCGGTGGTTTTTTCGCGGTTCGAAGTAAGGACGGACAGGATTTTTACACCCGGGCCGGCACCTTTTCCGTGGACCAGAACGGGTTCATCGAGACCCCCGGCGGGATGACCCTCCAGGGAAGACAGGCGGATGGAACCGGAAAACTGACGGCGACCATTGGAAAGATCAACGTGGCCGCGACCACGTCGCAACCCAAGGCCTCCACCATCGGGACATTCGTTGAGAATTTAGACGCGCGGGATCCGGTCGGAACACTGACCACGCTTAACGGCACGGTTAACGCTGTAGCGGTCGGGGCCACCACGCTGACTGGGACGAATACCGCTTTCACCACACAACTGGTTCCGGGAGATCAGATCCTGATTGGCGGGAATAAGCTGACGGTTGCCAGCATTGAAAGTAACACCAGTCTTACCCTGACCGCTGCCGTTCCCGCAAGCGTGGCGGTAGGGACGGTCGGGGTAACGGCCGCTGGGGCGACGACGCTGACCGCGAGTGCGGGGACCTTCGCGAATGTCGCCGCTGGGGATTCCATTCTGATTGGCACAGATACCTATACGGTTAAGTCGGTTCCGAGTACCACCACATTGCTTCTCAATACCCCGGTTGTAAATAGTATTGTCGCAGGAACAGCGGTGACGAAGGGTGGGGCGATTGGGGCGTTAAGTATTGCGTCCGCGAGAAGCGCAAATTTTTCCACCGGGATTACCATGTACGATTCGATTGGAAATGGCCATCTGGTGAGCGTTTTATTCAGTAAGACAGGAGATGATGTCTGGGAGTTTAACGCGGTGGTTGACAAAAAAGATGCGTTTGCCGGGGCATCACAGGTGCAGGCTTTTGGAAGTATGGTCTTTGAGACCAATGGGGCCTTAAAGACCCTCGCGGCCCTGCAGGCGCCTGGGGGAACGCTTGGATTTGACTTCTCCGGGGGGGTGGCCCAGGACCAACAGATTGCCTTTGATTTTGGAACCACGACCACCACGGGCACGGGTCTGAATGGCATTACGCAGTTTGCATCCTCCTCTGCGGTTTTAAACCAGACGCAGGATGGTTTCTCTCCAGGGTCGCTTCAGTCCGTTGCCGTTGATCGGGAGGGTATTATTTCCGGTTTATTTACGAATGGGCGAAGCCGGACGTTGGGACAGGTAACGCTTGCCCGGTTCAATAACCAGGACGGACTGGTCCATATCGGTGGGAACCTGTTTGCGGAGTCGGTTGAATCCGGGCAGGCTTTGATCGGGGTCCCGAATTCTGCGGGGGCTGGCAAGATTCAGGCCAGTTCTCTGGAAATGTCTAATGTGGATATTGCCCAGCAGTTTACCAAGATGATTGAATACCAAAGGGGATTTCAGGCCAACTCTCGTGTGATTACGACCACGGATGACCTCCTCCAGGAGGTGGTTAATCTGAAGAGGTAATCCGTGAGGTAATCCGTCAGATCGTTCACCCGTATCAGGGGCATTCCCGGCTTTTTCTCACGGGGATGCCCCTTTTTTTGTCTGCCAACCCGAAGCTATCCCGTGGCTTTTTAGTTTCGATTAACGTCAGATTACGCATTAGAAAAACAACGCCCATGCAGACTTAAATCCCCTCCTTATAACAAGGAGGGGTAGGGGAGGTTATTAGTGTTTTTCTCTCTATTTTTGGGCCTATTTTATTGAATAACCCCTCCTAACCTCCCCTCGCAGGGGTCGCACCCCTCGCAGGGGTCGCACCCATTGCTAAGGGGAGGATTAAGAATACGGCATTCCACACTTTAGATTTTTTCTAATGCGTAATCTGGGATTAACGTCAAAACCATGACGAAATGCCTCCAATCGCTTGACACAATACTGCTTTTATCTCACCCTCCAGCCTGATTTTCATCGTGGCTAAAATTAAATATAATCTATGTTTTACAATGTGTTATATTCTAATGGATTCAGAAGTAGAGGGCATGGCACAGGCATTGCTAAGGCACACACCGAGGTAATGTATCTTTTTTGATCGGGTCTGTAAGGAGGGGTCGATGTCGGAAGAAAAGAAGGAAGGCGAGCACGGTAAGGGCGAACATGGTAAGGATGAAAAGAAAAAACCGCCGATTAAATTGATTGCGATTGCCGTCGTGGCGTTGCTTGCAATCGGGGGTGGGGCGTTCGTCTTTTTAGGGAAGAAAGGCTCTTCTGAAAAGAAAGAAGAGGCGGCCCATGAAGAAGGCGGGGAAGGGGAACACGGAGAAGAAAAGGAAGGGGGCGGCGAGAAGAAAGAAGAACATGCCGAGAAGAAGGAAGAGCATGGTGAGAAGAAGGAAGAGCACGCCAAGAAAGAAGAGCATGGCGAGAAGAAGAAAGAAGAACATGGTGGGGGAGACAAGAAACCCGCTGCTGCGGGAGGGCTTGTTGATCTTGACCCCTTTGTCGTGAACCTGGCCGATACCTCTGAATCGCGGTTTGTGAAGGTCACCATCAAGCTGAAACTGGCAGAGGCGGGGGATCCGAAAGAGGTCGAGGCGGAGCTCCCCTCCATCCGGGACAGCCTGCTGATTCTCTTGAGTAGCAAGGAGTTCAGCAGTATTCGCACGGTCCAGGGAAAACTGGAGCTGCGTGATGAAATTATCGAACGGATCAATACCGTTTTGAACGGACCAAAGGTTGCTGCGGTTTTCTTTACCGAGTTTGTCGTCCAGTAGTGGGACATTCAGGGGGTCGCTGCGATGGCTGAAAAGGTTCTTTCCCAGGAGGAAATGGATGCCCTCTTAAAGGAAGTTGGGCAGGTGCCCGGCAAGGGGGGGCGTCCCGCGTCGGGGGCTCGGGCGTATGATTTGTCCAACAAAGAACGGTTTATCCCCCGGCAGATTCCTACGCTCGAAGTGATCAATGATGAGTTTGCGCGACTGTCGCAAAACTCCATCTCCTCAACACTCCAAAAACCGGTTGAGTTCAAGCCAAAACCGCTTGAAGTGCTTACCTTTACGGACCTTGCCGCAAAGATTTCAGTTCCGAGCAACATTAACATCCTCAAGATGGACCCCCTTAAAAACATGGCGATGCTGGTGATTGATGCCAAGGTGATTTATCTGCTGCTGGATTATCTGTTTGGGGGAAAGGGGCAGATTCATGCAAAAGGGGATGGCGATTTTACCCGGATTGAACAGCGCTTTATCAATAAAATCGTCACCCAGATGGTGGAGGATATGAAAAAGGCCTGGCAGCCGATTTTTCCGGTGAAGGTCTCTATCTCCCGGACGGAGGTGACCCCACAGTTGGCCAGCATCTGTTCTCCCTCTGAAATGGTCGTTGTTGCCCCGTTTCGGGTGAAAATTCACAATGATGAACAGGAGATATTGTTTTGCCTCCCCTATCCGACCCTGGAACCGATTAAAGACAAGCTCTACAGCATGTTCCAGGCCGAACAAAAAGACGCGGATATCAAACGGCTCTGGACGGAGCATGTCAATAACGAGGTTTTTAACTGTCGCGTGTACACGGTCGCAGAGCTTGGGGGCACGACCCTGGATATCACGGAGATTTCCCAGCTTCAAATTGGGGATGTTGTCATGCTCGATAAGAGTGTAATTGAAGATTTGACCCTGAAAGTGGAGGGGAAGGTCAGATTTCTGGGTAGACCGGGGGTCTACCGGGGAAATGTTGCCTTCCAGGTCACACAAATTGTTCTTGAAGAAATGGAAGGAGACGAATCATGAGTAAAGAAACCAATTCATCTGAAGCACAGACGGCGGCGTTCGCGCCCCTTGAGCAGCGGACCCCCACCGCGACTGCGGGGAACCTTGATTTTATTCAGGATGTTCCCTTACGGGTCGTGGTTCAACTGGGTACCGCCAAGCTCCTGGTACGAGACCTGCTGCAACTCGGGCAGGGATCGGTCATTGAGTTGGAAAAATTGGCGGGAGAGCCGATGGATGTGATCATTGGGGATCGGCTGGTCGCCAAGGGAGAGGTGGTGGTGGTCAATGAAAAATTTGGCATTCGCCTCACCGACATTGTCAGCCCGGTAGACCGGGTGAAACAGGCCAAGTAGGGCGCCAGGGCGATGGATCTTTTTCCCAGTCTTTTGAGGACGCTTGCCTCGCTGGCTGCTGTTTTGGGCCTCATGGTACTCGTGGCCTATGGGGTTCGAAGGTTTTCCGGCACGCGATTGGGCCTTTGGCGCCCTGCGTCGTTGATTCGAGTCCTCGGGACGGTCCATTTTGGCGCCAAGCGGGAGATTTCTGTGATTGAAGTGGGGGGAACCACCCTGGTGGTGGGAATGACTGCAAGTGAGATTTC
>CAYRGU010000095.1:0-14536 GCA_964423845.1 uncultured Nitrospirota bacterium | reverse complement strand
GATTCGCGATCAATCTGGCTATGAACTGGGACGCTTGTTAGAGCAAGCGGGCAGGAAAGCCGAGGCGACTCACTACTATAAAAACGTCTCGGACAAGTTCGAAAAGTCGCCGTGGGGATTTGAGGCAAAGACACGTTTACTCGCGTTAAACCCTGCCGGGGCAGCCCTGCCTGACGCGACGGGGACTCCTTCATCAAAAGAAAAAGAATCCCCCTCCCCGTAAGGGTCGCCCTCTATCTTTTCTTTTCCCGATGGAATGACTAACACATGACCCGCCCGAATGGGTGTGCTCGAGATGAGTTCGTTTGCTTCAAGGAGTTTGTTTAGCCCGATCCCATATTTTCTCGAAATTGAATAGACGGTCTCTCCCTTTGCAATGCGATGTACTTTTGTTTTTTTAGGGCCTGTTTTTGTTTTGTTTTCCGGATAAAAATTCGCGAGAAAGACCCCCTTTCGGCCATAGGGCAGCCTTACCGGGTAACTGATCGCATAGGGGGGGGTTGCTTCCCTCTTAAGTTCCGGATTTAACAGCTTGATTTCCTGCAGTGTGACACTTGCCGCCCGCGCGATTGCCTTGAGGGATGTTGTTTTCTTGACCTCAACCTCATCGTAGCGAAGTGGCTCATGGTAATTGACAAAGAAACCATATTTTTCAGGATTTTTCGCAATAATTGTTGCCGCCATATACTTTGGAACATAGTGTTGCGTTTCAGTCTTGACGTAGGTGGAGGTGCGAAGATCAGAGAGGTCATCTCCGTTGGTTCGCACCAACGCGCGCATGATCTTTCCCTCACCCGCATTGTAAGAGGCCATACTCAAAGGCCAGGAACCAAATATCTTGTGGAGATCTTTCAAATATTTTGCTGCGGCTACCGTCGATTTCACGGGATCTCGACGTTCATCCACCCACTGATCAATCTTTAAGCCATACTTCTTGCCGGTTCCTTGCATAAACTGCCATTGACCGGCCGCTTTGGCCCGAGAGAACGCCTTGGAATTAAAGCCACTCTCAATTAACGCCAAGAAAACAAGGTCCTCTGGAACCTGTTGTTTTCTTAGAATTTCCTGCATCATGGGCACGTAGCGGCCCGACCGTGCCAGCCATTCTTCAAAGCGATCTTTCATGCGTGTCTGGAAGAACGAAATATACTTCACCACAAGGTCATTTAATTCGATTGGCACATCAGAAATACTGTCGTTAAACCCGGGGACTTTTAACTCGTTTTGGCCTGGTTGTCCCTTCCTTGCGTTTAACGAGGCACTGATGTCGGAAGGCAGGAACTCAATGTCAGTCTTTTCAGAGATGACGACATCCCGGTAAATGTCATCGACTGTCCCATCTCCCAAAACTTCAAAAGTAAAGGTGTTACCGCCAGGGACAGCAACAGAGCCACTTCCCGCATCCTGCGACCTTTGCGCGGCGACAGTTATTCCTGCGGGCAAGAGAAAAAGCACTCCAGTGCTCGTGAACAGAGATAAAATGGCCAGCACAACAAGATTTCTCAATCAATTCACCCTATATCATGGACGCGAGCCTATCCAGATGCCGCTTAAAAGAGGCTAACGAAAGGACCCACCTGTAAGTATCGCTTTAAGTATAGCTTTTTAACGTCGCTTGTCAATTAAAATTCTCATAGAGACTACTGATAGCAATACCACTAATTGACACACTGTAATAAATAAATACATTTGGTTGAGTCTATGCCGGTATTGTATTGCCCGATGTGAGGATGCCTGAAAACGTCTTAAAATGACCTGTTTCGGTGTTTTTTGCTTTTTACGAGCCCGTCCTTAGCGGCATATCATCGGGTCATTTCCTTTACGGGTTATCCCCTTTGTGATATATTTTTATCGTGTTTATCCCTCCGATTCTCGTAAGGCGACTTCTGCTGTTCTCTCTCGTAGGATTTCTGATTTTTCTCGTCTTTTCGATGCGATCAACCTATCGGTCTCGAGGAGAGGTGTCGTCTACCCCTACGGGTCAGGAGGCGGATGTTGAGATCGGACCGTTTTCCTTTGTTCAAGCTGGAAGGAAGGGTGAATCCTGGAAGATCACGTCGTCTCATGCGAAGATTTTTGAAAGGGAACATCGGGCGATTCTTACGGGGGTTGATGCGATCCTTCACACGGATCGGGGCGATGAGATCAATCTTCAGGGGGATGAAGCCCTGATGGATACAGAGAGCCGGGACTTTTCTCTCAAGAAAGAGAAAGGATTAATGAAGGTCAAACTCAACAAAGATTATACCATTGAAACATCTGGCCTGGAGTGGTTAAATGGCCAGAGATCCCTGATTGCAAAAGGGGAGGTTTCTCTCCATGGAGATCACCTCGCAATTCGAGGAGATCATCTCACCGTGGCGTTAGATGGGGGACTCGCGACCGTTTATGGAAATGTCAGGACTTCGATTGATTAGTTTTATGAACAGGGTCTTTCTTGTTTGTCTTGTCGGGGTGTGGGGGGGCGCTGTGAGTATTGCGAGCGGCGTAGCGCTGTCGGACCAGGCCGATCTCCCCCTGTTGATCACCTCGGAAAAGGTGACGATCCAGAGCCGTAAGAATCATCTGCATTTTGAGGGAAATGTGGTCCTCACAAAAGGCGATCTTCGGATGGCGTCTGACTCTGCGGAGCTTTTCTCGGTGCCTAAATCGCTGCAAGAAACTCGGCGAACTCCGGTTCAAAATGCCCCGGTGCCGTGGGTTGCTCCCGTTGAAAAAGGGGGGAGGGATGTCCATCGAATCGAGGTCGTGGGAAGGGTTCGTATCGATCAAGGCGAACGACATGCCAAGGCGCAAAAGGGAGTCTATGATAAAACGGCAGGTACTGTGGTGCTGACCGGTGATGCCGAGGTGTGGGATGGCCAATATCATATCCAGGGGGAGAGGATTACCTTCGTTATCACGGAAGAGAAGTTTTTGGTTGAAAAAGGGCATCTTGTCGTTCGCCAGGAGGCGGGCGTTGCAAATCCGACAAAAAAATAACCGATGGCGAATCAGTCTGAAAAATTAGATCTATTTGTAAAGTTGGGGTGTGGCGCGTAATCAGGCGGGCTTAAATATGTTTGAAGCGAAAGCACTGGTCAAGGCCTATCGCGGTTGTCAGGTGGTGAAGGGGGTTAGCCTTCAGGTTGGGCCAGGCGAAGTGGTGGGTCTCCTGGGACCGAATGGCGCTGGGAAGACGACGACCTTTTCCATGATGGTGGGGTTGATCCCACCGGATCGCGGGGAGGTGTTGTTGCATGGGGAGGTTGTGACAGATTTGCCCATGTACCAGCGTGCCAGAAAGGGGATGGGATACCTTCCCCAGGAGGCCTCCATTTTCCGTAATATGACGGTTGAAGAGAATATTCTGGCCATCCTGGAGACGTTGCCGATCTCTTCCGCAGAACGTAAGGGGCGTCTTCAGGGGTTGCTTCAGGAGTTTGGTGTGGCCCATTTGGCGACCCATCAGGCCGACACCCTTTCCGGAGGGGAACGGCGTCGTCTTGAGATTGCGCGCGCGCTGGTAACGTCCCCCCAGATTCTCCTGTTAGATGAGCCCTTTGCGGGGATGGACCCCATCGTTGTTCTTGAAATTCAAAAGATCATCGCGCGGCTTAAGCAAAGGAAAATTGGTATTTTAATCACGGACCATAATGTGTCTGAAACGCTTGCGATTACCGATCGGGCGTATATCATTTATCAGGGAGAGATCCTCCTCTCTGGTATCGCTTCTGATATTGCGAGGAGTCCGCAGGCCCGTGAGGTTTATTTGGGAGAACGTTTTCGATGGCACGAGGACAGCAAGGTTTCGTCCTGAAAGAAGGGTGCAGGGTGTTCATCCAGGGGAGAGGGTAACGATCGATGGCTGAAGGCGGGGTTAAGATCAGTCTTGGACTGAATCTGTCGCAAAGGCTGGTGATGACGCCGCAGCTACAGCAGGCGATCAAGCTCTTGCTTTTGTCCCGGCTGGAGCTCACTCAAGTGATTGAGCAGGAAATGATGGAGAATCCCCTTTTGGAAGAGGGAGAGCCGGAAACCCCTTCGGAGTCGGAGGTCCCCGCAGAAGAACCGCAAACAGTCGGAGATATGGAACCAACGGAAACCGCGACCTCGTCAGAGGAGACGTTTGACTTAAAATGGGAAGACTACTATCTGGATGAAGAGACACGGGAGAGGGGGGAGTACCCTGCGGATTCTCCGGAGGATGCCCCCTCTTACGAACAGACGCTCGCACATCCGGTTTCGCTGACCGATCACCTCCTTTGGCAGTTGAATTTGTCCGCAATGACAGGGAAGGAGCGGGAAGTCGGGACGCTCCTGATCGGAAACATTGATGACGAGGGATATTTAAAGGTTTCGCTTGAGGAAGTCTCTGAACTGATGGGAGTGCCCCTTAAACAGGTAGAATCGGTCTTGAAAGTGGTTCAGGGGTTTGATCCTCCGGGTGTTGCGGCGAGGGATTTGAGGGAATGCCTGTTGATTCAGGTTGCGGCATTGGACCTTGCCGGGACTTTGGTCGAGGAGATTGTCAAAGATCATTTGCCGACATTGGAGAGACGGGACTATCAGAAAATGGCGGTGGCTTGCAATGCCTCGGTTAAAGACATTTTGCAAGGGTGTAAAATTATTGAGCATTTGGAACCGAAGCCCGGCCGTCCATTTTTTTCGCAAGAGAATACGGTGGTGATCCCGGATGTCATGGTCGTGAAGACGGAGGCGGGCTATCAAGTGTTGCTCAACGATGATGGGGCCCCGAAGTTAAAAATTAGCGCCCATTATCGCAGTCTGCTCCGATCACGGGATCCTGTGCCCGAGGCGACGCGCACTTATCTGGAGGGAAAGTTACGGTCCGCCCTCTGGCTGGTTCGGAGTATTGAGCAGCGGAATGAGACGATCAAGCGGGTGGCGAAGAGTATTGTGAAGTTCCAACGGGAGTTCCTGGATCAGGGCCTTCGTGCTTTAAGACCGCTGGTCCTCCGGCAAGTGGCCGAAGATATCATGATGCATGAATCAACGGTGAGTCGGGTCACCACTCAAAAATATATGTTAACGCCGCAAGGCATTTATGAAATGAAGTTCTTTTTTAATAATGGGCTTGGTAATGGAGAAGACGAGATCTCTGCGGTCGTGATACGGGAGTTAATCAGAAAAGCGGTGGCATCGGAGAGTTCCTCCCGTCCCTTGAAAGACCAGGAAATTGTTGAACATCTCAAGGGGCACCATATTGATATCGCACGGCGGACCGTGACGAAATATCGTGTCGCGCTTAGAATTCCGTCGTCGAGACGACGTAGAAAACCAGAAGTTCCACCAGAAAACCCCTCCCTTGGGTAGATCCAGGGAGCTTTTTTCATGAAAGGAGGACATTATGGAGGTGATTGTCACGGGAAGACAGATGGAGGTAACGCCTGCTTTAAGGGAATACATCCAGGACAAAGTGAAGCGGATTGAAAAATATATGCCAAAGACCGAGCAGATTGTATTCACCCTCAAGGTGGAAAAACATCGTCATCATGCGGAGGTGCTGACGAAGGTCAATGGGACGCCTCTTCAGGCGGAAGGTGAAACCGATACGATGTATAGCGCCATTGAGGCTGTTCTGGAGAAAATTGAAAGGCAGTTGAAAAAATCCAAAGAGAAATTGGGTCGTCATCGTGTCAAGTCTGAAGGGGACCGTCGGCATCTTATTGAAGCAGGGGGGGGGCCGCAGGCGATGGAAGTCTCCAAAGTGAAAGAGGTGACTCATGTTTCGATTACCCCGATGACGGTGGATGAAGCGGCCTTACAGATTGATCAACGTCATGAAAAATTTTTCCTGTTTGGAAATAAGGAAAACCAGCAGGTGAATCTGCTCTACCGACGCGAGGATGGAACCTTGGGTCTGGTCACCCCTCCCCCCTCCTCGTAGATTGTTCGGGGCGTCGATCGGGGAAGTTACGGGGCTAAGTTTGTCCTGTTTCGGGAGAGAGAATTGCACCTACAAGGGCTGTGCGGGTGCTCGCGGGGTTCCGTTGCTTAAAAAATGGAAAGGGCTTGCTTCAAGCGGCTCTGTTCAGTTAGGGTAGCCGCCGAAACGTGGGGCACGGACAGGTTGTTGAAAAACTCAGGCTGTTCAAAAAGTCCCGAATGAAAAGCCCGACCCGGCGAGCGTGAAGGGGAGGCTGTCCCTGGACGCTGCAAGCTCTTCGGGTTTGCTTTGCGGCACGGCGAAGCCGTGTCTTGAGGTGGCTTTGCCGGTTGCGGGATCGCAACCCTTCCAATAGCCTCTTAAAGTATTTGAGTCTTGTCCATGTTTGATATGAAGAATGTGCGTCTGGTCGTGGTGAGTGGCCTTTCGGGTTCCGGAAAGAGCCATGTCATCAAGTTTTTAGAGGATCTCGGTTATTTCTGCATCGATAATCTCCCCCCCCCGCTGTTTTCCAGCCTGGTCGATTTATGTGGCCGGTCTCAAAGCGGCATCCGCCGCATTGCCATTGGCGCGGATATCCGTGAAAGAGATTTTCTTGAGGATTTTTTAAGTGAATTTGACCGCTTGAAGGAAAAGGGATACCAGGTGGAGTTGATTTTTCTTGAGGCCCGCGATGCCATTTTACAACGGCGTTTTTCAGAGACGCGCCGTCCCCATCCACACGCGCGATGGGGGGCCGTCATCGATGGCATCCGGTTGGAACGGGAAAAGCTGCAACTGTTTCGTAAGAGGGCGGATCGTGTGATTGACACCTCTGACTATCATGTCCACCAGCTTAAAGAGGTGATCACCCGTTTTTATTTTGAGCAGGGAAAAGAAGGACAGCTCAATATCTCTTTGGTCTCGTTTGGATATCGGCATGGCATTCCGCAGGATCTGGATCTTTTGTTTGATGTTCGCTTTCTTTCAAATCCAAATTTTGAGCCGGCGTTAAAGTCTTTAACCGGTCAGGATGCCCCGGTTCAAGAGTATATGATGGCCCTCCCCGAGATGCAGACGTTTCTTGAGAAATTATATGACCTCTTGAATTTTTTAATTCCGCTTTATGAGAAGGAAGGGAAGAGCTATTTAATGATTGGCGTCGGTTGTACAGGGGGACGGCATCGTTCCGTGGCGATCGTCCATTTTTTAGAAAAACAGATTCAGGCGCGGGGGTGCCGTGTCCGAAGCGCGCATCGTGACGTCGGGCTGTTGGATTAGGCCGCGCAGGTGACGGGATAGGCGCTGTACAATGAGGATCGGTTGGAGGATCGGTTGTTTCCGTCTGCGTGGGGTACGGTTTGCCGGGAGGAATTGCGTGAGAGGATACGCGTGGGGGATGGGCTGGGTTTTAATGTTGGTGCTATCTTCTTGTGAAACGCTTTCCCAGAGGGAGGCCAATTCGGGCTGGGCGGACGTCATGCTCTACGCAACGGGGAAGGGGCAGATTGAAGGCGCAGCTGAAGGCTTCAGGTCCCCGTCCGACCGAATGCGGGCGATCCGCGAGGTGAAGCGCGATACCTATCGGAAGCTGGCGTCGCAGATCGTGAAATTGGAGGTTTTGCCCGGGCGAACGGTTCTTGGCTTAATGGAGAAAGACCCCCAGGTTAAGGTTCGGGTCTTCCGTTTTGTCCGAGGGGCGAGATTGTCCCAGATGATCAATACCCCGGAGGGGATCGAGGGGACGGCCCAACTTTATTTGGGAGAGGATTTTAAGGCAACGCTTGGCGTCGCCAAGAAAAAACCGCTACCCAGCGCGATGCCCCGGGAAGGAGATCGGGGTGATTTCTCAAATTAAGCGTGGGTTAAACAGAGGGTTGAAAGGGGCGCAAGCCCTCGGGATAGTTGTCAATCCCCTGACAGAATCAACTTTGAGTGGAGAACGATAATCATGTTGTGGGGATCGGGTCGAGGCGATTTTATTGGGCTGGATATCGGATCGAGCGCAGTCAAACTGGCCCAGATCTCGAAGTCATCCAAGGGGTATCGGTTGGAGAAATTGGGGATCCAGGAGTTGGGACCCGGAATGATTGTGGATGGTGCGGTGGTCGATCCCGATGGCGTCGTCTTGGCCATTCGTGAGATCTTGAAGACCCAGTCGGTGAAGGCCAAAAAGGCCGTCCTGTCGGTCTCCGGACATTCGGTCATTATCAAAACAATCAAGCTTCCGGAAATGACCGATCAGGAGTTGACGGAGTCGATGAAGTGGGAGGCGGAGCAGTATATTCCGTTTGACCTCCAGGATGTGAGTTTGAACCATTATGTGCTGGGTCGTTCCTCGGAAGATGCCGGCCAGATGGACGTGGTGCTTGTGGCGGCGAAAAAGGACAAGCTTCAGTCTTATACCGATTTGGCTCTGCGGGCCGGGTTGAAACCGGTGGTCGTGGATGTGGATGTCTTTGCTCTGGCCAATTTGTGCCAGATGAATAATCCGTGGCAGGAAGAGGAAGCCATCGCCCTGGTCAACATGGGGGCCAGTGTGATTAACCTGTACATGGCCAAGGGGACGGGGGTGATGTCTACACGGGATATTTCCATCGGGGGAAACCGTTATACGGAGACCCTTCAGCGGGAGTTGAACGTAGACCCTCGTACGGCGGAGTCCCTTAAGCGGAAAGAGGGGATAGAGGGGGTGGATCCGGAAGCGGTCTTGAGCTTGATCCGCTCTCTCAACATGGAAATTGCCAATGAGATTGTTGCTTCGTTTGATTATTTTAAAATGACCTCTTCGGTGAAGAAGATTGACCGGGTTCTCTTGAGTGGTGGATTGACGAAACTCTCTGATCTGCCCGCCCAGATCTCGGAAAAGTGCGAAGTGCCTGTTGAAATACTGGATCCGTTTAAAAACGTGCAGATCCCTCAAAAGTGGTTTGACAGGGCCCTCCTGACCGAGGCTGCGCCTTTGATGGCTGTTTCGATTGGGTTGGCCCTGCGAGATGATGTGCGATGATTCGAATTAATTTACTGGGGCAGGGGCTGGCCAAGGAGGAAATGGGCCGGTCTCGTGTCCGGATGGCTGGGGTCATTTTTCTCGGTCTTTCGGTTATTTTAATCGGGGTCGGAGTCCTGCTCAACCGACAGGTGTCATCGCTTCGGCAAGAGACCGCGAAGCTTTCCCATCAAGCGGAAGCGCTGGGGGCAAAGCGCAAAGAAATCGAAACCTATGAAAAAACAAAAAAAGAAGTTGGAGAGAAAATTAACGTCATCTCCCAGATTAGAAAAAAACAGTCGATTCCCGTCACCATTTTGGATGGCGTTGTTGGGAGTATCCCTGATCCTGTCTGGCTGACCGGCCTTGCGTTACAAGGGGAAGGCCTTCATTTGGAAGGAAGGGCAGTCGCAAGCGGTGATGTTTTTGATTTTGTCAACAATTTAAAGAAATTGCCTTTGTTTAAGGACGTCAAGATTATTGAGTCTCGGCAACTGGATGGATCCGGTTACTATTTCAAGATTAACGGAATGATCCTCTGATTGTCTCTGATTCCACAGATCTGGTATGCACCCGGTGATGAGATTAATATGGCAACCCTGATTCAGAAAATAAGCGATTTTACCCGAGCGCAGGCGGTTGTTTTTTATCTGTCTGTCGTGGGTTTTGTTCTGGTGGTTTTTGCCCTTCTCTTCGGGTTTTCAAATCTGGCAGAGCTGACCCACCTGGAAGAGGAAAGAGGCCGGCTTCGTCAGGAGATCGACGCAAGTCAGGGGAGTCTCGCGAGGTTAGGTGAGTTGCGAAGGGAGAACCTGTCCCTTCAGCGTCGTTTGGCCGAATTAAATGAGCAGCTCCCTTCGCAGGACGCTGTAGAGGGCCTGTTAAAACAGGTTGATGAACTGGGCAGGAGTGCGGGTTTAAGTATTCGTTCGTGGCGGCCGGTGGAGAGACGGAAGAGTGCTTCCGGGTTTTATATGGAAATTCCCGTCGATATTGAGGTGGTGGGCGGGTATCATGCGTTACGCCTCTTTTTTGATAAGGTGAGCCGGTTGCCCCGGATTATTAATGTGTCGAGCCTCCAGATGGGGGAGGCCCCAACCGAACGGGACCGGACGTTGCTCCGCGCTCGCTTTCTGGCCACCGCATTTGCGGCACAGGATGAGGAGGCCAAACCGTCTGGTCAAGGAAAGACGCCGTGAGCAGGGCGGGGCGTCTCCTGGGGCTACTCTTTTTTTTAGGGATCGTTTTGGCCGGGGAAGGAGCGGTGGTTTTCTCGAAGTCTTCGGACCCGGTGAAGATCCCTCTCGCGAAGGGGCGCCATGAGGGAATTCAAAAAAAAGCGCTGTTGCCGGTTTTGACATCGTCGGGTCGAGATCCTTTTCTCCCGCCGATTCTCCCGCCGGCGGTGTTGACGTCTCGTCCTCAAGGTTCAGATCAGACCGGGAAGACGGATCCCGTCACGGCGAAGAAACCTCCCCGTGTCCCGACGCCTGCGGCCCCAAAGCAAGACTTAAGCCGGGGCAAGGTCATGGGGATTATTCAGGGAACGTTGGGGTACCGTGCGATCGTTCAAACGGGGGATGGCAAGCGGCACGTTGTCAAAAAGGGGAGTCGTCTTAATGGCACGACCGTTCGAGCCATTCGCCCAACGGGCGTGGTGATGGAAGAGGTCTATACCGATACGGCTGGCCTGAAGAAGGTGAGAACAATCGTCCTTCCCCTTCATCGCTCATCTGGGAGAGAAAAATAATGCGCTCTGTCTTGAAAGGATTTTATTTTATGGGGTGGGCGGTCGGGGTTGTTCTTCTTTTTCTGCCCGACACACAGGCGGCCTCGAAGACCAATCCGATGTTGAATCCTGCCGACACCCCCCACATCGATCAGAGGACGCCCTTCCGGGTGGCGGTGAAATCGGTACGGTTGGAGCAAAAAGAAGGGTGGAAAATTGTGGTTTTATCAGAGGGGCGGCTGACTCCAGAGATTTTTCAACTGGATCAAAACCGGTTGGTCATTGATCTTCCAGGGGCCAAGGCAATGATGCCACTGAAGTCGGTTGTGATCCAGGATCCTGCGATAAAACAGCTTCGGATGGGGCAACATCCGGACAAACTTCGGCTGGTCCTTGATCTTGCCTCTCCGGTTGAATATTCGGTGGCGCAGAAGGGGAAACGGCTGATTGTCTCTCTTAAAAGTGTTTCCCCGGTCGAGGCAAAAGTGACTTCCCCTTCCTCTCCCCCTTCCTCATCGGCTGGCCGGATTTCACTTGATTTCGTCGATGCAGAGGTGGGCGAGGTGATTGGGTTAATCGCCGATGTCAGTGGACTGAAGCTTGAGATGGGAGAAAAGGTTCGTGGAAAGGTGACGTTAAATCTGTCGAATGTCTCTTGGGAAGAGGCCCTTCGCACCGTGCTTGCCACGAGACAGTTGACGTATCGTCGTGAGGGGCAGGTGATTCGTGTTGTGGAACGCCAGGAAGGGGAAGGTCCCTCGGGCTCGGTTTCCGAAGTGTCCCCCACGGGGGGGCTTGTCACCCGCGTTTATCCGATTAAGTCTGCTGAAGTTCATGAGGTCTTGGGGGCGGTCCAAAATCTTCTGACCTCTCAAGGGAGCGCCGTTGGGGATACGACAAACCGAACCCTGACCGTGACCGATGTTGAGGGAAAGATGGCGGAGATGGCCCAGATGATTAAATCTCTGGATATCTACATCCCCCGTGTTGTGATTGAAACCCGAATGGTGCAGGCGACGTCCCGTTTCAAAAAGCGTCTGGGGATTCAGTGGGAAGCCCGGCAGGAGACGATACCCGGGTTACAGGAAATGTCTTCACAAAACTTTAAGATTAACCTGCCAGGCGACCCTCGTCTCGGAGAAAGTGGAATGGTTCTCGGTCGGCTGACGGGCCAGGCTTCTGATCTGGATAAAAAAATATCGGATGCAGAATCGGATGGATCGGCCCATCTCATGGGTTCCCCCAGAGTGACGGTCCTAAACGATCAAGAAGCGGTCATTCGCGTGGCCGGTGGCGGGGGAGGACCAGAGGCTTCACCCGACGGGCCCCTTTTTACCCTGTTGATGACCCCAAAGGGGGTCTTTGACGGGGAGACCCATGTGAAGCTCAAGGTGGTTGGCCGCACTGCGGTGCCCTGGGAGATTGCGCAGCCGATACAAGTCAGAGCGGGGCAGATGATGGTGGTGGGTCTAATCCCGGAGGCTTCTTCTCGTCAGGAGGAAGGAGACCGGCTTTCCGAACATTTTGTTTTTCTCATTTTTCACACCTTAAAATAGTGCCTGGCCTTCACAGAGACCCCTCCTCCCTCCCCACGTCGCCTTCCTCCGTGACGCCTCGTCGGCGGAATGTCATCCTGCTCGGTTTCATGGGCACGGGAAAGAGTCTTGTGGGAAGACGTCTGGCCGAAGCGATTGGCTATCGGTTTGTCGATACCGATAAGGTGATCGAAGCGCAATGGGGCCAATCCATTGCCAGGATCATTCAGTCTGAAGGAGAGGAAAAATTCAGGGGGATTGAGTCTCGTGTGGTCCGTGAGGTCGCAGGCCTGGCGGGCCACGTGATCGCGACGGGTGGCGGCGTTGTTTTAAATCCAGACAATGTTGAAGCGTTAAGACAAAATGGCATTTTAGTCGCGCTGACTGCGCGCCCCGAGGTTATTTTAAAACGGGTTCAAAAAAGAATAGACGAGCGTCCCTTGTTGACGGGACCAGACCCTCTGGCGCGGATCAAGACGCTGCTCAAAGAGCGCGAGGGGTACTATCGCGTGGGGGCTTTTTCCGTGGATACCTCATCGCAACCGGTTTCCGCAGTGGTCCATCAGATTAAAGAGGGTATCTTACGCCATGAAGGTTGAAAGAATTTCCGTGCCGCTTTCGGTTGGGGAATACGACATTCTTGTGGGGTGTCGCACGATCGCCAGTATCGGCCAGGCGCTCCGCCAGCGCGTTTCTCTTTCCTCCGTCGTGATACTGACTCATCCACGGGTCAACCGTCTTTATGGTGAAGTCGTTCAGCAAAGCCTTGTGGCGTCCGGGTTCTCGCCTTCTGTGCTCACTCTTCCCAGCGGGGAGCAATACAAGACACTCTCTTCCGTTGCACGGGCCTACGATTTTTTGGTTAAGCGTCGTTTTGAACGAGGGTCTCTTTTGTTGGCGTTGGGGGGCGGGGTAATTGGAGATATGACCGGCTTTGTGGCGGCGACATTTCTACGCGGGGTCTCTTACGTTCAAATTCCAACCACGGTGGTGGCCCAGGTTGATGCCAGCATCGGCGGTAAAACGGGCGTGGACCACCCTCTGGGGAAAAATCTGATTGGCGCTTTCCATCAACCCCGGCTGGTTTTCATCGATCCCGAGACGCTTTTAACCCTTTCGAAACGGGAGTATGTTGCCGGTCTTGCGGAGGTCGTGAAATATGGCGTAATATCCGACGCGGCTTTTTTTGAATATCTGGAAGATAACGGGTCGTCCCTTCTGGGGCGCCAGATGAAAACGGTCCGCCATTGTGTTGTCAAATCAGCCTCCATCAAGGCCCGTGTCGTTGCCGTAGATGAGCGGGAATCGGGGCTTCGGCGCATTTTGAATTACGGTCACACATGGGGCCACGCGATTGAGACGATCACCTCGTATCGGCGATATAAACATGGGGAAGCCGTTGCGATGGGGATGCAGATGGCGGCGCGCCTGTCCCACTTCCTGGGAATTCTTTCGGAGGGGGTTGTGGACCGGCAGGGGCGTCTCTTGAAGGCGTTGGGCCTCCCGACGATGTTGCCAAAGTTAGATCCCGAAAAAATATTGGATGCCATGTTGTTGGATAAAAAGGTGAAGGGGGGAGAGATCTTTTTTGTGTTGCCTGAAAAGATCGGCTCCGTTTGTGTGGATCGGGTCTCGAGGCAGGATCTGAAAAGATTTCTTAACGGGGTGACAAAGACGTGAAGGGTTATTTCATGAATAAAGCGATGCTTTTTTTGGTGTTGTTTGGTGTGCTGGCGGGATGTGGTGGTGAGGCGCGTGGGCCGCTGGGTGCGACGATCACCGGGCCTGCGGATGGGGCTAATACGGTTCTCCCTCCGGGGGGGGGCAAGGTGACCTTCAGAAACGTTGAGTTTCTGGTCAAGAGTAAAGAAGGGACTGCCATCCCGGGGGTTGAGGTCGAGTTTTTTGTTGATGGCACGGCTTTCCTCTCGAATGTGGATGGCGTACAGATTGGCAATGGATTATATGTCACAAAAACAACCAATGACCAGGGGGTCGTGGACATCTCTTTTGTGACGTTGCTTCCCGTTTGTTCGGCGGCTGAAGATCGTGTGTTTACCTCTGGGGTTTCGGCGACCATCGGCACGGCATCAGATGCTGTGACCGTCACCCACACCGTCAAGAAGTGTAGCTGATTTAAGACTCTCTGGCGTTTCAAGTGGGTCATTCCCACCTTTATTAAGGGGGAATGACTATGGGAATTGTTATGGGTCTTTTCCTTGTGGCCCACTTGAAACGCCAAAGAGCCCTTGTTTTCTCCTCTGGCGGAAATACGGCCAGGTTGCAAGATTCCGTTTTAACATGTTACAACCTTGCCGTTCCGGCGGCGTACCCAAGTGGTTAAGGGAGCAGTCTGCAAAACTGCGATTCAGCGGTTCAAATCCGCTCGCCGCCTCCATTTCTTCGAAACGTAA
>CAYRGU010000094.1:0-8893 GCA_964423845.1 uncultured Nitrospirota bacterium | reverse complement strand
AGGGCAAGGCGTGTCGCTTCCAAAAATATGTCCCACCTGGGGTCACGAACATCTCCTGGCCGTCTTTGAATGCAAGACCTGTGAGGAGCCCCTCTGCTATGCCTGCGCGGAGGACCATCAAGATCTGGCCCATGACGTGGTGGGAGGGGTTCGTGGTATTCGAACGGAGATGGATGCCCCCCGTAATGCGATCAACCGACTTTTCAACGAAGGGGCCGAGTGCCTGCTTCATCTGGAACAATTAAAATGCCCCTGCGGGATGCCATTTTTAGAGAGTCGCTCTTCCGCCCTCTGCTGTGTCTGCGGCACCGCCACCTGCAGCGATGCCTGCCACAAACGCTATGTTCAGGATCAGGGGCGCTGTCTTTATACCCGAAACTATCTCAAAGAGATCGAAGAGCGACGACAGGGGTGTCTTTGTATCCGGCATGAGGAGATGAGCGGACGTCCGGGACAATACTTAAGCCAGATCTGCGGGCCACGATTTGTGGAAGCCGAAACCCTCGACGCGAAAACCTTACGCATTCGGCGAGGCTACAGCCAATTTGGCCAGCCGTTACCGGAAACGCTCGCGGCGATGGAGATCGTCGAGGCCGATCCCCAAAAATCTGAAAATACCAAACGCAAGTGTCTCTGCCGATGCGACGCCTGCGAGAGTCGGGCCATGCACCCGATCCATGGGCATTAACGGCGCACGAAAGGGGGGCACCCCATCCTCAAGGAGACGTCATTGAAGCCCGATTCCATCTGGAAGGTCATCCTCGCCTCTGCGGTCGGCACCATGATCGAATGGTATGACTTTTACATTTTTGGAAGCCTTGCGACCCTCATCTCGCCCCTCTTCTATCCTCGTGGAAATGATACCCTGGCTCTGATTGCCTATCTGTCCACGTTCGCGGTCGGTTTTGTGGTACGGCCCTTTGGCGCGCTGTTTTTTGGACGGATTGGGGATTTGGTTGGACGCAAATACGCATTTTTAGTCACGCTTCTCATTATGGGAGGTGCGACCGCATTGATCGGATTTCTCCCCACCTATGCCACCATTGGAATCGCGGCCCCCATCCTTCTTTTGGTGATTCGAATCTTGCAAGGGTTGGCGCTCGGTGGCGAATATGGCGGCGCGGCCGTCTATGTGGCCGAGCATGTCCCCGACGGAAAACGAGGTTTCTACACCAGCTTTATTCAGATTACGGCCACTCTGGGACTCTTTCTTTCTCTGGTTGTTATTCTCATCGTGCAAAATGTTCTTGGCCGGGAGGACTTCGCCGCGTGGGGCTGGCGGGTTCCATTTCTCCTCTCCATATTTCTTGTCGGGATTTCTCTTTACATCCGTCTCCAGATGAAAGAATCCCCTATTTTTGAGCATATCAAAAGCACCGGCATGACCTCGGCCCGGCCGCTGACCGAGGCATTCATGAAATGGGAAAACGCGAAACGCGTCCTCGTCTCACTCTTTGGCGCCACCGCCGGCCAGGGTGTTATCTGGTACACGGGACAGTTCTACGCCCTGTTCTACCTGCAGACGATTCTCAAGGTCAACACCACCTCGGCCAACTATATTATCGCCATCACGCTCCTCATGGGCATGCCTTTTTTTGTTCTCTTCGGCGCCCTGTCGGACCGGATCGGGCGCAAAAAGATCATGATGGCGGGCTGTTTACTCGCCGCCCTCTCTTACCTCCCGCTTTACGAGGCGATGCAGGTTGCTGCGGGATCAAACGTCATCACCGCCCTCTCTCAAAGACATCCTATTACCGGGGCGATTACCCTGACGCCGCAGACGCTGGTTTCCGGCGCCCTGCAACCGGCCCCGGAAGTGCTCTCCTACACGGACTTTGGTCATTTTATTCAGGATCCAATCGCCTGGAAGCTGATGGGGCTCATCTGGATCCAGGTCCTCTTTGTGACCATGGTCTACGGACCGATCGCCGCCTATCTGGTGGAGGCTTTTCCGGCGAGAATTCGGTACACGGCCCTGTCGCTGCCCTATCATATTGGAAACGGCATTTTTGGCGGGCTGCTTCCCCTTATCGGACTGTGGATCGTTGCCACCACAGGAGACATCTATGCCGGACTCTACTATCCCATTACAGTATCAGCCGTCACGTTTGTCATAGGCTCGCTTTTCCTTAAAGAAACGCATCGCACCCGCATCTGGGAAGAAGTGACGCCAAACCAGTAACCCGGCCGTACGCCCCGGACCCGATTGAATGATCAGGCTGAATCAACTCACGAAGGTCTATCCGCATCCCGTCAGACCGGTGACGGCCTTGAAATCGGTGACGCTGACGCTGACGCCAGGCTCTTTTTCCCTTTTAATGGGGCCCAGCGGTTGTGGAAAATCAACGCTTTTAAATCTCATCGGCGGGCTCGATCGCCCCACCTCCGGCACCCTCGAAATTGACGGACAATCCACGGAACATTTAAGTGACGCCGCCTGGACCACCCTGAGGCGGAATAAAATCGGGATGATTTTTCAATTCTTCAATCTCCTTCCGATGCTGACTGCCCTGGAAAACGTGGCCCTTCCGCTGCTGCTTCGCGGCGATCCGCGAAAGATCGCCCTGGCCAAGGCAAGCGCCGCGCTGGCCGCTGTGGGGATGGCCGATGGCGCCTCTTCAGGAGATCGTCTTCCGAATAAGAATAGGGCGGATCATTTGCCCGCCGCCCTCTCCGGCGGAGAGATGCAACGGGTGGCCATCGCCCGGGCCAACGTCATTTCCCCGGCCATTCTGCTCGCCGACGAACCGACCGGAAATCTGGACTCCCAGCTGGGAGAAGAGATCACACGGCTTCTTGCCGCGCGGGTCAGGCACGCTGGCGTCACCCTTCTTTTGGCAACCCACCACCTGCAAACCGTTCCGTACGCCGACCAGATTCTCTGGATGAAAGATGGCGAGATCACCCAGATTGAAAAGATCGCGCATTGAATCTGCCCCTTCTTTTTCAGTGGTTCTCGCTTCGCCACCTCTTACGGGATCGGCGTTCCGCTCTTGCCGCATTGGGAGTCGCCCTCGGGATTGCCGTTTTTATCTCCGTCCGGGTGGCCAACGTCACCCTTCTCGATCGTTATCGTGAGAGCGTCAACCGCGTTTCAGGGAAGACCGAAATTGAAATTGTGGGACGCGCGGGGGGCATGGACGAAGCGCTGGTGATAAAACTCCGCGAGATTCCGGGTCTGGACCATATCACGCCAATGGTTCAGGCCCCGCTCCTCGTCAACGCCCCCTCGTCCACGGGAAAAGAACCGCTGCGCCTCATTGGGGTGGACCTGCTTTCTGAAGGCCCCTTCCGGGAGATTGAGCTTTCTGGTGTCTCGGAGGAGGCCGCCTTTGAGGCGCTGATGGACCCTTCTGCCATCCTGCTCCCGGAGCCCTGGGCCGATCGGCATTCCATTCGGAGGGGAGACACCCTGGAGGTGATTTGGCACGGGGCCATGCGGCCCCTTCATGTCGTGGGTCTTCTTAAAGGATCGGGGTTTGCCACGTCCCACGAGGGGAATCTTGCCATCATGGATATTGCCTCGGCCCAGTGGTTCCTGGATAAGATCGGCATCCTCGACCGAATTGACCTGATCACAGATCGACAAATTCCGATCGAAGAGATGATCCGGCAAATAGAACAGCGGCTTGGAACCCATCTCATGGTCCGTCGGCCCGCGCAACGATCCGCCCAGGTCGAGAAGATGCTTTCTGCCTTTCAACTCAATCTCACCGCGCTTTCAACCCTCTCCCTTTTTGTTGGCATCTTTCTGATCTATACCACGCTTCTCATCTCGGTCATGCAACGCCGAAGGGAGATTGGCATTCTGCACTCCCTTGGGGTCTCCCGATCGGCTCTCTTTTTTCTCTTTACCCTGGAGGGGATATTTTTAGGGGCCTTGGGCGGGGCCGTTGGCACCGTCATGGGGAGTTTTCTCGCACAGGGTGTCCTTCAGATCGTCGCAAAAACGGTGACCTCCCTCTACCTTGCGGTGACGCCCGCATCGTTGATGCAAATGCCCTCTGTCATCCCACCCGCTCTTTTTTTAGAGGGAATCGGGCTTGGGATCCTCGTCGCCACCCTTTCCGCTCTCCTCCCAGCCCTGCAGGCAAGCCACCTTCCTCCACGGGAAGCGATGGGAGGGATCTATGCGGCCCCACGTCCCGTGAACCCTCGGAGGCTTCTCCTGGCCACCGTCATCCTCTGGGGGGCCTCCTTCTATTTTTCAAGACTTCCCCCGGTCAATCAGCGCCCCGTTTGGGGCTATCTTGCTGCCGCATTGCTCCTTCTGTCGTTTTCCCTCCTGATCCCTTCGGCCATGCTCCTTTTTTCCTGGCTCCATACGCGATCTCGCCTCCCGGTGGCCTTTCAAATCGCGGCAGGGCATTTTATTCAGGCCATGCGACGCAACGCCCCCACCATCGCCGCGTTCATGGGGGCCATCGCGATGACAATCAGCGTCGGGATCATGATCGCAAGTTTTCGTCAAACGGTTCTGCTCTGGATTGATCAGACCCTCCGGGCCGATCTGATCGTTGGACCACCTGCTATTCTCGCAGAGAGTCACGACTCTGGGAATCACGATGAGTCGCTCCCATCGGCCCTGTTGCAACAGATCCAACAAACCCCCGGCATTGAGGCCATTGACCGATACCGATCCCGACGCATTTTCTTTTCTCATGGCTCGCAGCCATCGCAGGGGCCGCAGCCCCCGCAACGCCGGGAGGATGACGTCATCCTGGTGGGCCGGGACCTTGCTGTCCATGCAGCCCATAGCCAGTATCTCTTTCAATCGGGCGACTCGAAAGCGGTCATCCAACGGGCCATCAACCAACGACAGGTCCTCGTTTCCGAGGCCTTTGCCAACCAGTTTCATCTGAAGGAAGGCAATTGGATTATGCTTCCAACGCCCGTGGGTGAAACTCCGGTTGAAATTGGAGGCGTTTTTTATGACTACAGCACCGATGGCGGCAAGCTGGTGGTCGATCGCGCTTTCTACGTCGATCTCTGGAAAGACACGGGGATTGACGTGCTGGCCCTCTACCTCACCCAGCCCTCCGCCGCCGCAGCGCTTCAGGCCCGGTTCATTGAAATGTGGGGAGATCGCTATACCTTTATTACCGAAAACGCGCTCAAGGAAGAAATCATGAAAATCTTCGATCAAACGTTCATCATCACCTACGCATTGGAATGGATTGCGATGGCAATTGCCGTGCTTGGGATCACAAATACCCTCTTTGTCTCGGTGCTGGAGCGGCAGAGAGAGATGGGCATCCTGCGCACCCTGGGGGCCTCGCAAGGACAGGTGAAACAGGTTGTCCTGATTGAGAGCGTGTACATGGGCCTGATCGGTTATCTGCTGGGCGCAATCTGTGCCCTCTTCCTGTCGGAGCTGATTATTTTTGTGATTAACAAACAATCGTTTGGATGGACGCTCCTTTTTTATATTCCCCCCTCCCTGCTCATTTCCTCTTTCGTTCTGACCCTGGCCACATCGCTGATTGCCGGGTTCCTTCCGGCACGTCAGGCCGCCAGACGGATTGTCTCGGAGGCCCTGGCCTATGAATAGTCATACGCTGCACCAGAAGTCCATCTGCTTACGCGTCGGTCTCACCCTGTTTTTTCTTCTCATCGGTGTTTGCCTGTCACAGGCCATTGATTTCAGGATTGCCGAACCGGGCTACCCATTTCTCTTTCCACGCGACCATGGCGCCCATCCAGAATTCAAAACAGAATGGTGGTATTTCACGGGGAATTTAACCGCAAAGGGAGACGAGTATGGCTATGAGCTCACCTTCTTTAGAGAGGGCATCACCCATCCCAAGGCCCATGAAAACCCCTCACGATGGGCGGTTCGGAATCTTTATCTTGCGCATTTTGCCATCACCGATGCGACGTCGGGACAGTTCCATTTTAAGGAAAAGATCAGCCGCGAGGCGCTGGGAAAAGCCGGATCAGAGAAGGGGGGGCTTGGGGTTTGGATAGATCGTTGGTCTGTGCGGCAAATGGGGGATGAAATGCACCTGATGGCCGAGGGCAACGATCTGGATAAACTTAAATTAAAACTTAAATTAGTTAAATCTAAAAGCGAGGTAATACATGGTAAAAATGGAATAAGTAAAAAGGGTGACGCGGTGGGTCAGGCCTCCCACTACTACTCGTTAACACGGCTTCTTACCACCGGTTCACTCTGGATTGACGGAAGAGAAATTCAGGTTTCCGGATTCAGTTGGATGGACCACGAATTTGGCAGCAGTTTCCTCGCGGCAGATCAGGTGGGATGGGACTGGTTCTCCATCCAGATGAATGACGGAAACGAAGTCATGCTCTATCGGATTCGCAGGAAAGATGGAACGACCGATCCTCACACCAGCGGCACATGGATCAATCCAAAAGGTCAGAGCCGATCTTTGACTGTCAACGATTTTACCCTGACCCCCACCGGGCACTGGACGAGTCCAGAAAGTCAGGGGCGTTATCCGGTCCGATGGAACATTGAAATCCCCTCCGAGGGCCTCTTCCTGACATCAACGCCTCTTCTGGATCACCAGGAGTTGATGACCGCAAGGAGTACCCGGGTGACCTACTGGGAAGGCGCCAGCCGCTTCTCGGGATTCAGACAGGGACGGCCTCTATCGGGTCGCGGCTACATTGAGCTAACCGGCTACGCGAAATAAAGCAGGCGGGAAATCCTATAAGAGATGCTTAATAGGTGCATGGAAAACGGGTTGCTGGTTGAGCAAAACACCCAGCCTGTTAAAAATATCCAACGACGTCGGGTAAGGTAACTTGCAACAAAACCGTGTGCGCTTCTCTTTCCAGGAGATACTTCTTACCTGATCAGCAAGAATGACTCCTGATATCCCAATTCCTGCCGGAACGGCCACCTCAAAGGGATACCCCTTGGTTTGGGTGGTCACTGGACAAACGATGACCAGCCCCGATTTTTTATTGTAAGACTCTGGAGAGAGGGCAACCGCCAGCCCATTGCCACCCTGCCTCTGTCCCGGTAGGGGGGGCAAGATGACCCAAACCACATCCCCCTGTTTTGGACAATAGGGAGAAACCACCTCCTTAGTTTTAGCTGTTGCGGGTGCTACGGCTACGCTTGAACTCATGGTCTGCCTCCTATTTTACAAGCAAACCACATCATACCATAAAAGTATTATACTTGCCAGTCTTTTTATATGAGTCACTTTCGTACTGCAGAATGGGTCTCGAGCCAATCTTTGAGGGCTGAGTCAACACGTGCTTGCCAACCCTCGCCTGTAGTACGAAACTGATCTACTACCTCTTGCGACAGGCGGATTGTAATTCGCTCCTTAGTTGGCGCCCTTTGTAACCCACGCTTACGGGTAGAAAGCTTTTCTCTTAAAGTGGTCGTCATGACCTCATCAGAAGGCCGAAACTGCTTGAAGTCTTCAGTCGTCAGATGACGGACTTCGCCTTCCTCATCGGTTAGGGGTTTGCGTTTTTTCATATCTTTTGACCTCCCTCTCATTGGCCCTGCGGAAGCTGATGACCCTAATACCCTTTTCAGTTTCCACAAAGCAAAGTATGTGCAGTCGCGCATCAAGATACCCGATTGCCACATAGCGGGTTTCACCGTACTCGTAGCGAACATCCAGTGCAATAGTTGCCGTCGCGAAGTCAAACTCCGCTGCCAAATCAAAGGACAACCCACGATCATGGATGTTACGGGCGTTCTTAACAGGGTCGAAGCTAATCTCCATAAGTCAAATTGTATGCACAATATGTTAAAACGTCAAGCCATCCTTCCAACTCGACAGTGTAAGACCCTCTGTGCCGATAATAGTGAGACACCTCCCTGGGTTAAATTAGAGTAGAGGGTGGCGAGGAGAAAACAGGGGCAAGAGAAGAGAGTCGCTGCGTAAGTCCGCCGCACGATTAGTACGGGAAATCGAACTCAATTTCCTGTGTTAAAAAGCGGGCAATTCATTTGTTACAAAACCGGACAGTTCTATTTGTTGCTAACACCCACACAGGCAATAAGTCAATAAGGCATGCCTGACGCTATTCCCTGCTACTTCAGATTCTTAGTCGTCCCTCTGGACACTTCGATTAAGCAGCATTTTCGCGTGCTCGCCGGGCAACGAACCAATGGAACAGAAACACCATAAGATCAATGAGAATAATGATCAGGGTCTTGACCCCGGTTTGTGTGTTATCGCGACGTTCATTTGAAATCGCAAGCATGTAGGATGCCTCGCGTTGTTTCGTTAGATCGGCTTCACTCGGGCGATTTCTCTTCTTCTCCACCTCACCAGGAAGAAGGGGAGGTGGAGGGGCGTAGGTCGGACCACCATTCCAGAAAGAATCATTTGTTTGATGTTGGGTGTATGTATATGAGTTCATCGTGAATTCTGGATTAACAATCCCGATGATTCCGTAGAGTGCCATCCCAAGCGCAATGACAAAGCAGACAACGGTCACGAAGCATACCGCCAAAGCGTAGATTTCCATGATCGTTTTTTTCACGGGAGCACCCCTCTCAAATACGGAAAAACCATATACTGCCGAACAATAAAAGCTATCCGGCGCGCCGTTTTTCGCGCGTCCGAGTTCAGCGCATTGTTGGGTCCCCGACTCATTTCTTTATTTTCGGCTTGCTCTTTGATGCTTGGGAACGAAGGGCGGCCTCGAATGATCGGTGTGCCCATAGGGTGGCCTGCTCGCGATCATCCATGATTTCATCTGGTGCCAGGTAATAGGACAGCTTTATTAACTTGCCGTTCTTGTTGTACTCGAATGGACCTAATCCCTTTTTCTCAAAGTAGCTTAAGTTTTCAACATCCGCTTTAAAGTAAAGGGTATCGTCGGCGACGAGAGCGAACATCAATCCATCGTGGTATATGCCGTATCCACCAAACATTTTTCGAGCCGTGATTGG
>CAYRGU010000093.1:0-13790 GCA_964423845.1 uncultured Nitrospirota bacterium | reverse complement strand
ACCTCTAAAAACCGTAGCGAGCGGTCTGATTGCAAGGCGCACGGAACGCAGGAACCGCAGTGTACGTGTTTGTACATGAGGATTACGAGTACCGCGCAACGCAGCAATCGGGCCGCGCAGTAGGTTTTTAGAGGTGCCCTTTAAACAAACCCCTCTTAACCTCCCCTGGGTAAGGGGAGGATTTAACCCCATTGCGTCATCTGGGTTTATGCGACAAAAACCAATAGGAGAACACCCCCCCTCCCCCCCTTTTCTAAGGGGGAATGACCCACTTGAAATTCCAAAGCGCCTTACTGATCCTGGTTCAGCGTGGCGGGTCTTCAAAAATCTCTCTCCAGAGAGAATGGCGCTTCTGGGGGGCCGTTTCAATCAGCCAGAGGGGGAGTTCATCCGCGATGAGCGGCCCACTTAAGTAGTCCCCCTGACCTCCATTGCAGCCAAGTCCCGCAAGTTGATCCAAGATGTTTTTCTGTTCGATTCCCGTAGCGACTACTTTCAGGCCCAGATTATGCGCAAGGGTGATGATTGAACGGACGATCATCAGATCCTGTTCTTTCATGTTCATGACGAAGGATCGGTCGATTTTAATTTCATCCAGGGGGAGTTGTTTTAAATCGCCAAGTGAAGTGTGGCCAATGCCAAAATTATCAATGGAGAGACGGACGCCCAGCCGTTTAAAGCGGGCGAAGAGGTCTATGACTGGACGCGGATTGTCAAGGAGGGTGATTTCGGCTATTTCCAGAGTCAGTAATCCTGGCGGGATGTTGTAAGCCTTCAGCAGGCGGGCCACTTCCTCGATGAGATGGGGCATTCTCATATTCTGAAGGGAGAGATTGACGGAGATTCCGATGTTTTGACCCAATCGGTGACAGAGGCAGCACTGGTTGAGGGCCGCTTCAATCACCCAGAGGGTAATCGGCTTAATCAATCCACATTGCTCTGCAAGGGAAATGAATTGATCCGGCGACAGGATATCCTGCTCCGGGTGTTTCCATCGGACCAGGGCTTCGACGCCTTCCGCTGCCCCCGTTTTCAAGTTGATCTTGGGTTGAAAAACAAGGAAGAGTTCATCGCGGCTAATCGCGTGACGAAGCTCCCTCATAACGTCCAATTGTCTTGGGTTGGTCCGATCCATCTCTTGCGCGTAACTTAAATAGCCCTGTTCACTTTCCTTGGCGGCGTACATGGCGGTATCGGCCCGTCTGATCAGCAGGTCGGCATATTCCGCATGATCCGGGAATTGCGCGATGCCGATATGAATTCCCACATCAATTTGAATCTCCTCCAGGAGAAAAGGGGGTTCCATGGCGCTGATGAGAGCGAGGGCCACGTTTGTGGCCTCGGCCGACTCTGCCTTGGGAAGGAGTACCGCAAATTCATCCCCCCCCATTCGGAATAACATGGCGGATTCCGGAAGGGTGGATTTCAGACGGAGGCCCATCTGTTTTAACAGAAGGTCCCCATAGGTGCGGCCTAACGTATCGATGATTGCCTTAAATCGGTTGATATCGACGATCAGCAGGGCAGCGTGTCTCTTCTCGCGGCGTGCAGTTTTGACGGCAGCGCTCATCCGTTCTTGAAGGAGGATTTGATTGGGCAGGTCGGTGAGATGGTCATGATAGACGATGTGTCGAACCGTGGCTTCAACCCGTCTTTGATAGTGGCGTTGTTCCACTTCGCGCAGTTCTCGTTCGGTGGCGGGGATCAGTCTTGCGAGGTGATCCATCAGGATGCAGTCGCGGGCGCCCGCTTTCATGGCTGCGACGACCATTTCTTCTTCGGTTTGGGAGGAAACTAAAAAAAGGGGCAGATCAAGCGAGCTGTTTCTCCATATTTTTATGGCGGAAGAAACGTTGAAATGGGGGAGGGTATCGGTGGCGATAATCAGATCCCACGATTCATCAGAGAGGCAAACCCGCATTTCTGCTGGGGAATGAACCGCTTGATAGATCGGCTCGTATCCACAACGCTGATACGCGTGAAGGATCTGCCCCGTTTCTTCTTCTGAATCGGATATGATCAGGATGCGAAGGGACCGATTCATGGATAGAAACACCTCAACGGAAGAAACAGACCGGGCCAAGTGTACCACGGTGTCCTGTCTTGTTCTAACTTCAAAAATGTTCCTTTGGGTTTCAAGTGGGAAACAAGGGAAAGACCCATGACAATTCCCCTTTTAATTCCCCCTTAATAAAGGGGGGGTAGGGGGGTTGTTATTGGCACCTCCTAAATTTCCTTGCCATTTCTTGACAGGGTTGCGCGTAACTATTAAAATCGGCCCGTTTTCCAAAGTGGTGGTGAAGTGGTGGAATGTGCCGAAGTGGTGGAACGGTAGACACGCACGTTTGAGGGGCGTGTGGGGCAACCTGTGGGGGTTCAAATCCCCCCTTCGGCACCACCCATGGGAATGCCGCTCTTCTTAGATTCAAGCGATGATTCCTCCGTCTTAATCTCGTTAAAAAAAGAGATTCTCCTGTGGGGCTCCTCCGGTGGGTTGGGCCCTCTTTCACCCGGTTCCCTGAATTTCCGCAACACTTTTTCCGAGAGATCCTGTTTTGATTCCCAGAGGGTCTTTTTGGGGTCTTTTTGGATATTGACAAAGGGTACCTCTAATAAACCGTAGCGAGCGGTCTGATTGTAAGGCGCACGGAACGCAGGAACCGCAGTGTACGTGTTTGTACATGAGGATTACGAGTACCGCGCAACGCAGCAATCGGGCCGCGCAGTAGGTTTTTAGAGGTGCCCTAAAATAATGCCAGAATCATCGCAGGTTAAGGAAGTGATTGCCCGTCTCGAAAAGGCGATCCCCATTGTAAAAACCGCTCTGCGTCATGAGAATCCGTTTGAGCTTTTGGTGGCAACGATCCTCTCGGCGCAATGCACTGACGTACGCGTGAATCAGGTGACACCCATGGTTTTTAAACGCTATCCCTCTCCCGATGTCTTGGCCTCTGCGGAGATCACGGTGTTAGAGGGGATCATCCGATCGACTGGATTTTACAAGTCCAAGGCCAAACATCTCACCGAATGCGCCAAGGGGATCTGCGAATGTTTTAATGGAAGGGTTCCCGAATCTCTGGAGGCATTGGTGACGTTGCCCGGTGTCGGGCGTAAAACCGCGAACGTCATTCTCGGATGCGCTTTCGGACAGCCGGCCATCGTTGTTGACACCCATGTCAAACGGGTTGCAAAACGGCTTGGCTGGACGCATTCCAAAAATCCCGACCAGGTGGAGATTGACTTAAGCGGCCTGATTCCCAAAGCGGTGTGGACCGAGACCTCTCATCGGTTGTTGCTGCACGGGAGACAGACCTGCATGGCGCGGCGGCCAAACTGCCTGAACTGTCCGCTTTACGAGCTTTGTCCGGCGGAGACAGAAAAGGCCTCGGCACGGCGTTGAAATTGACAAATGTTCCGCCATTTTTCTATAATCCGCCCCCTTTCCTGGGGTTTTGTGGGGTGTCCGTGTGATCAGAAGCATGACAGGTTATGGGCGGGCCGAGGGGACCAGAAATGGTTCGACCCTGGTGGTCGAACTGAAGACGGTTAACCACCGTTTTTTTGAGCCGTCTATCCGGCTTCCGAAGCTGTTGTCTAATCTGGAAGAAACGGTAAAAAAGACGATTCAGGCCCGTATTATGAGAGGCCGGGTTGAACTTTCTACGAATTTATCCGGAAACGGCATCAGGAAGCCCCATCTCGATTTAGAGGCAGCCCGGGCCCACTATCAGATGTTAAAGACGTTGCAGGAAAAACTTCACCTGCCGGGCCAGATTGATATTACGATGTTAAGTAGCCTGCAGGGGATGATGGGGGTGGTTGAGCCTTCCGAATTGTCAGCCGCAGCCCTGTCCCCTCTGTTTTTCAGGACGCTGAACCAGGCCTTGAGCGCACTGGAAAAGATGCGAAAAAAAGAAGGGGCGGCCCTGGAAAAAGAGATGATCGAAAGGCTGAACCGCCTTGTTGATCTGGTGAATCAAATTCGTCAACAGGCCGGGACGGTGGTTGGCGCCTACCATGAACGCCTTAAATCCCGGGTTGAAGTGTTGAGCCGTGGCCTGTCTGTGGATCCGAACCGTCTGGCTCAAGAGGTCGCGCTTTTTGCGGATCGCTCGGACATGAGTGAAGAAATAACGCGATTAGAGGTTCATTTAACGGAGTTCAGGAAGACCCTCAAGAAAAAAGAATCCGTGGGGAGAACCCTGGACTTTCTTCTGCAGGAGATGAACCGCGAGACCAATACGATTGGATCCAAGGCCAATGATACGGGGATCTCGCTCCGGGTTGTCGAGATGAAAAGTGAACTTGAAAAGATTCGGGAGCAGGTTCAAAACATTGAGTGAATCACGGATGAGACGGTTGCTGCATGATTAAAAAGGGGCTGGTATTTATCATTTCTGCGCCCTCGGGGGCGGGAAAGACTTCTCTCTGCCGCGAAGCAGCCGAAGTCATTCCAAACCTCCGCTACGCCGTCTCCTACACGACCCGTCCTCCCAGACCGGGGGAGGTGGAGGGCAAGGACTATTTTTTTGTGGATGCGACGGCCTTCCAGAAACGGATTGAGCGGAATGACTTTGTCGAATGGGCGGAAGTTCATGGAAATCTCTATGGGACGTCGAGAGAACTGTTGAACCATTGGGTGGAACAAGGGGTTGATCTCATCCTGGATGTGGATTGTCAGGGGGCGATGACCCTCAAAAAGAGGCTGGAAGAGGGCGTTTTCATCTACATCCTTCCCCCTTCGTTTGAGGTGTTGCGTCAACGGCTCGTTGATCGGAAAACGGATACCCCGGAAGAGATTGATCGGCGGCTTCAAAAGGCGCGTGAAGAGATCTGGAGCTACCGGCAATACTACTATCTCATTGTTAATGACGAGTACAAACGGGCTGCGACTGAACTTCAGGCCGTTATTGTTGCTGAAAGAATTAAAATGAAACAGATGAATTTTTCATGGATTGAAGAGACATTTATAAAACATCTGGGTAAAGAAGGGTAGTTTTATCAGAAGGAAAAGTTTTCGCTAACGATCAAAAAAGGAGCCGCAAAAATGGATATTATTTCCCTGCCGATTGAAATGGACCACCCAAAGCTTGATTCTCGATATCGTCTGGTCAATATAGTTGCCCATCGGGCGCGCCAGCTCATGGCGGGGTCGAAACCGACAGTGCAGAGTCGCTATGTCAAGGCAGGATCTATTGCCCTTGTGGAAGTATTAGAACAGGACATGGAGGTTTTGACAGGAAAAGAGGCCCGCCTGGCGCAACGTGAGGAGCGGCGGCGACAGGAAGAAACCAGAATGCAAGCCTTATTGGTGGAACGGGAGAAAGATCCTGTGACTGAAATCCAAAAACGCCTGGATATCTTTTTAGAGGGATCGAGTAAGGCAAAAGAAGATACAAAAAAAGATACAAAAAAAGAATAGCAGTGCAACGAGTGGTTGAAAAGGGTCCAGTCGGCCGTTTTTTCAGCGACGGGCAAGTCAGGGGCTACCCTCCAAGGCGATGCGTTTGGCCAAGAAAGTTATCTTAGGCATCACAGGCAGTATTGCCGCCTACAAATCGATCCAGCTTGTTCGTGACCTGACGGCTGCTGGAATCGGGGTGCAGGTGGTGCTTACCGAGGCGGCGCGCCATTTTGTCTCCCCGCTCCCGTTACAGGTCTTTTCCGGAGCGCCGGTCATCTCAAACCTGTTTGATCCTCAAGGGGCCGTTGTTCACTTGGGCTTGCAGCAAGAGGCGGACCTGATCCTCATCGCTCCCGCGACCGCCGATTTTATGGCCAAGGCTGCGGCCGGGCTTGCGGAGGATCTGCTGGGGGCCCTGCTTCTCTCGACACGTGTTCCTGTTCTCATGGCACCCGCCATGGACCTTGGCATGTGGGCCCATCCCGCCGTGGTCTGTAATGTGGCGCTTCTCCGTGAAAGGGGAATCGAGATGATCGATCCCGAGGTGGGTCCCTTGGCCTCCGGGTGTGAGGGGATGGGACGTCTGGCTAATCTCTCTGTGATCCTCGATCGGGTGAACACGAGGCTATCGGCCAAAGACCTCCTGAAAGGAGAGGTGGTTCTGGTGACTGCCGGCCCCACGCGGGAGGAGATTGATCCGACGCGGTTTATCTCCAACGCCTCATCGGGGAAGATGGGGTACGCCCTGGCATCGGCGGCCTCGTATCAGGGGGCACGGGTGATTTTAATCAGTGGCCCCACCACGCTCCCGAAACCGGGCCATGTTTGTTGTGTCGAGGTCAAGACGGCTGAAGAGATGGAAAAGGCAGTGGATCAGTATTTTCCAGAGTCAACGATTGTGATCATGGCGGCTGCGGTTTCCGATTTTCGTCCGAAATCTGCCGCAGCGTCTAAAGTTAAAAAGAAAAATCATCCGCTTTTACTGGAACTGATGCCAACCCCGGATATTTTAAAAGGGCTTCAGCCGAAAAAACAGAATCGATTTTTCGTTGGGTTTGCCGCCGAGACCGAGGCGCTTATTGATAACGCGAAGGCCAAATTGCGGGACAAAGGGCTTGATTTGATCGTTGCGAATAATGTGTCTGAAGCGGGGGCAGGGTTTGAGAATGACACCAATATCGTCCACCTGATTCGTCGGGGGGGAGAGGTCACTTCCCTCCCGAAAATGTCGAAACGTCATCTGGCTGACGTTATCCTTTCGGAGGTGGTTCGGATGAAGGCCAGCATTTCTTGACTTTCGATCCTGATTTGTTATGATTTTCGGGATATTTTGTTAAAGGATCTTATGAACGTGCCCTCTAAAGAAAGCGGTTTTTCTTACCCTGCGACGCATCGCTTCCTGTCTCTGGCCGCGACGCATTTACGGGAAGATCGTATTGAGGAGGCGATTGCCGTCCTCGCGGAAGGGTTACAGGGGTGCCCGGACTCGGTGGCAGGACATCATCTGTTGGGAAAGCTGTATTTTCAAAAGGGGCAGCTTTCTGAAGCCAGACTGGAGTTTGAGCAGGTTTTATCGGTCAATCCTGAAAGTATCCCGGCCTTAAAGAAAATGGCGACGATTCTTGATGGAGAGCGCCAGTTCAAAGAGGCTGCGGCGGCTTGTGTCAAGGTGTTGATGATCGATCCGCATGATCAGGAAGGAAAATGGATGCTGTCTGTTTTTGAAGAGAAGATCTCCGCTTCCTCGATACCAGAGGTCCCAGATATGTCCTCGGACTTGCCCCTGCCAGAAGGAGTCTCTTCGGAAGAGGGGGCCTTTATCTCCGCCCTCTCCATGGGCGATTCAGGGGAAGGGTTTATTCCCCTCTGGTCCCCCCCTCACGAGAACGGCAAAGAGGCGGGGCCTCCCAATGAAAACGCCTTGGCGGCGGAGGACGTGTCGAATCCAATGGCTGCGGCTGCGCAGGCCGATTGCACGCAAGAGAAGGCGGGGCCTCCTTCTGCGCCCGCGTTGCCCGCTCTGATAGAGACCCCCTGCTTACCGGTTCCCCCTGCGGAAACTCAAGCAGAAACGGGGGGGCCCGCTCCGCAGTCCGAAGCCCCTGCACCGGAGCCGCTTTCCCCCAAGGCCCAACGGGTGAAGAAGTTGACGACATGGCTCCATGCCATTCAGAAAAAGCGACATTTGGATCGGGTGGCATGAAGCGTCGAATCCTTGTCCTGCATGGTCCAAATCTTAATCTTCTGGGCACCCGGGAGCCGGATCAGTATGGAACGACTTCCCTTGATGAGATCAACCGGAGTCTTGAGGTCCTGGCGCGAAAGGAAGGGGTGGAAATCGAGACCTTTCAATCGAATTCAGAGGGGGCCCTTGTCGATAAAATTCAGGAGGCGGTCGGGAAATTTGATGGCATTGTCATGAATCCCGCAGCCTATACCCATACCAGTGTGGCGATTCGCGATGCGATCCTCGCGGTGAATCTCCCCACGGTGGAGGTCCATCTGTCGAATATCTACCGTCGCGAGGCGTTTCGCAAACGCTCCCGACTGGCGGACGTGGTGGTGGGACAGATCACAGGTTTTGGCGCGCAAAGCTATCTTTTGGGATTGCTGGGGATGGTGGCGCATCTTCAGGAAAAAGAGGGGATTCCATAGGTTCAACAGAGTCGATCGATCAGGGGGCAGAAGTGATTTCAACAAGCGATTTTAGAGGTGGGCTCAAACTTGAGATGGATGGAGATCCTTATGCCATTGTGGATTATCAACATGTGAAGCCGGGTAAGGGCGGGGCGTTTGTCCGAACAAAGTTAAAGAATCTCAAGACGGGGAACCTTCTGGAAAGGACCTTCCGTTCGGGAGAGAAATTTAATGAACCCGACCTTGTGGAACGGCAGATGCAGTTTCTGTACAAACAGGACGGAGAATATCATCTGATGGATGCAGCGTCCTGTGAGCAGCTCTTTTTAACCGAGAAACAGATGGGGGTTGCGAAAGATTTTCTGAAAGAGGAAATGGTGGTGGAGATTCTTTTTTATCGGGGGCAGCCTTTGGGGGTGAATCTGCCCTTGTTCGTGGAGTTAAAAATTGTGGAGACCGATCCTGGCATTCGGGGGGATACTGCCACGGGGGGGACCAAGATTGCCAAATTAGAATCTGGGGGGGTCGTCAAAGTGCCTTTGTTCCTGGAAGAGGGGACGGTCATCAAGGTCGATACCCGAACCGGAACGTATGTCGAGCGGGTTAAATAAGGGTAAAATACGATGGATGCCAAGGAAATCAAAAAACTGATTTCTCTGATGGATGAGGCCTCATTAACAGAAATTGAGGTGGAAGAAGGTGGAAAACGGGTCCGCCTCCGACGAGAAGTGAAGCAGATTATTGTTCCCCATATCGGGGTGACGGGGGAGTCGCAGCCGGTCCCGGTCATTCCCGAAACGGTGGAGGAAGGTCCACACACGCTGATACGGTCCCCCATTGTCGGGACATTCTATCGGTCCCCCTCTCCGGAGGCAGAGGTCTATGTGGAGCTGGGCCATATCGTTAAAAAGGGTCAGACCCTTTGCATTATTGAGGCGATGAAGCTGCTGAATGAGATTGAATCAGATGTCGATGGAAAAGTCGCCGCGATCTGTGTGGAAGATGGCACCCCTGTGGAGTATGGCGCGCCACTTTTCAAAATTGAGCCGGCATAAAAATGTTTAAGAAAATTTTAGTTGCCAATCGGGGAGAGATCGCGCTTCGGATTATTCGCGCCTGCCGGGAGATGGATATTCAGACCGTGGCAATCTACTCCGAGCCGGATAGCGACTCTGCCCCTGTGCGGTGTGCAGAGGAGGGGGTCTGCGTCGGTCCGGGGGACCCGGCCCAGTCTTACCGGAATATCCCCAATATCTTAAGCGCGGCGGAAATCACTGGCGCGGAAGCGATTCATCCGGGATACGGATTCCTTGCTGAAAACAGCCATTTTGCCGATGTTTGCGGATCGGCTGGCATCAAGTTTATTGGCCCTTCACCCGAGACGATTAGTCTGCTTGCGAATAAGGCGGCGGCCAAGGCCCTGGCGCAACGCGCGGGGGTTCCGACCATTCCGGGGAGCGAGGGGAAGGTGGCTACCGACAAAGAAGCCTTGGAGGTGGCCCGTAAAATCGGTTACCCCGTGATTATTAAGGCGGTCTCGGGCGGGGGGGGGCGCGGCATGCGAGTGGTTGAACGGGAGGAGGATCTCCCTTCGTTGTTTCAAACCGCGCAATCCGAAGCGAAGACTTCTTTTGGAGATGAATCGGTTTATCTTGAAAAATATTTTAAAAATCCACGACATATTGAAATCCAGATCCTGGCCGACGAAAGGGGAAAACGGATTTATTTTGGAGAACGGGATTGCTCCGTTCAGCGCCGTCATCAGAAGTTGATTGAAGAGTCCCCTTCCGTGGCCGTGGACCCGGCCTTAAGAAAGGCGCTCGGACAGGCCGCCCTGGCGGTGGTTCAGGAGGCCCGTTATGTCAACGCGGGCACCGTTGAATTTCTGCTCGATCAGGGGGGGGAGTTCTACTTTATGGAAATGAACACCCGTATTCAGGTGGAACACCCTGTCACGGAGATGGTTTATGCGGTGGATCTGATCCAACAACAGATTAAAATTGCCGCAGGGGAGCCCCTCTCCCTGGCCCAGCGAGATTTAAAATTATGGGGGCATAGTATCGAGTGTCGGATTAATGCGGAATGCCCCGAACGGTTTACGCCATCAACGGGTAAAATCAGTGCGCTCCACTTTCCCGGTGGGCCCGGGGTTCGGGTCGATTCGGCTCTCGACGCGCAGATGGTGGTGACCCCTCATTACGACTCCCTTCTGGCTAAATTGATTGTCCATGCCCCGTCTCGGGATGAAGCGATTCAAAAAATGAAGGGGGCCCTTTCGGAGTTTGTCATCGAAGGGGTTAAAACAACCCTGCCGCTTCACCTGAAGATCTTCTCTGACCCGACCTTCGTCAAGGGGGCGTATTCCACAAACTATCTTGAACAACTCATCGCTTCTCCCCTGCCCCCTTCGTAATGCGGCGCCTTGCGCCATTTTATTTTGTCACCGATCCCCACCATCAGGATGGGGCCGGGAGATCCCTGATTGAGGGGGTCTCGGACGCCCTTGCGGGTGGGGCGAGTTTAATCCAGTATCGGGAAAAACAGGCCACGCGGGCCAGGATGTATGAAACAGCCAGGACGTTGCGGGAGGTTACCGAATCCCACCACGCCGTCCTGATCATTAATGATCAGGTGGATCTGGCCTTGGCCGTGGGTGCGGATGGCGTTCATCTGGGCCAGGACGATCTTCCGGTCTGGGCCGCACGGAAGGTGCTGGGGCCCAGGGCCATTGTGGGGCGTTCGACACACAGCCTCCTTCAGGCCCGCCAGGCCCAGGTCGACGGCGCGGATTATATCGGCTTTGGCCCGATCTTTAAAACGCCGACCAAGCCGTCAAGTATTGTGCCGCTTGGCATCGCTGCGATCGCTGACATCAAACGAGAGGTGGCCCTTCCCTTATATGCGATTGGGGGGATTCAATTTTCTCATTTGTCCGAAATCATGGCTGCTGGGGCAGATGGCGTGGCGGTGATTTCGGGCGTGGCGGGGGAGATGAAGGCCGAGGTGGCAAAATGGGTCTTCACGTTGGATGCGTGGCTTCGCTCAAGGGGTCTTTCCGATGAGACTCTCCCATAGCAGACTGCTCCGCATCAGTAACGTTGATGCGCGTTCGATTCTTTCTTCGTCAACGGTCGAATCCAGGAATGGGATGGAGGCAATCAGGGGGACACGGGTCAGTTTCGAAACTGTTTTAGAATAGGTTCGATCGGCCAGTGTTTTATGGCGGTCCATGTAATTCACGATCAGCCCAAGAAAGTTTAGACCCTCTCCGGCCCCGTAACGGAGGCTCAAGAGGGTGTGATTCAGGCTCCCCAGCCTGGATCGGGCGACCAGAATCACCGGAAGTCCCATCCGCCTGATTAAATCCAGGAGATAAAAATTTTTGGTGAGGGGGACCATCAGCCCGCCAACTCCCTCCACGACCATAAAGGCGTGGCGCTGCATCAGGTTCTGATAGGCGGCCATGATTTTCTCCGGATGGAGTGGTTTTTTCTCCAATGTCGCTGCGGCCATCGGGGCCAGTGGCGTATGATAACGGTAAGGCGTGATCCAGGAAATCGGATCGCAATGGTTTGCGAGGGGCGCGGCCCCTGCGAGGGGTGCGACCCCTGCGAGGGGGAGGCTCGCAGGGTCAAAGCCCCTGTGAGGGGTGCGACCCCTGTGAGGGGACGACGCAAGTCCCTGAAAACAAGCATTACGAAGCAGAAGACCATCCTGGGGGAGAAGGCGCCCTTTTACCTTTGGGCAGCCGGTTTCAATCGGTTTCATGACCCCGACATTCACGCCAGAGCGGGACAGGACCCGGGCGATTGCTGCGGCGATGATGGTTTTCCCAACGCCGGTATCGGTGCCTGTGATAAAAACGCCTCGGATCATGTTGGATGAATGCGACTGTCAAGGTTGAAAACCTGCCCCGAAACGTGGGCCATGTGAGATAAATCCAGAATGAAACGTGCCACTTCGGGTAACGTTGAGGCACACCCCAGGGCGTTCTCCTGAACGATCTTGTCCCGTTGGGCGGGGGGTAAACGATCCGTCATTGGGGTCGCCAGAAATCCCGGCAGGACGGCGTTGACCTGGATGGGGATTTTTCCCCACTCGAGGGCTGCGGTCTGGGTGAGGGCGATCAGTCCGCGCTTGGCTGCGGCGTAAGCGGCCTGACCGATGGGGCCGGTGTAGGCGCTTAAAGAGGCGATGTTGATGATATGGCCACCCCCATTTTTTGACATGATTTCTCCTGCCTCCCGCAGACAAAAAAACGCCCCGGAAAGATTAACCCCAATCATCTGGTCCCACAGGTCGGGCCGTATTTTAATGAAGAGGGTGTCGCGAATGAGTCCAGCGCTGTAGATCACCAGATGCACGGGCCCAAACTGTAACGTGATCGCATGAAACATTTGTCGTACAGCACTTGCGTCTTGCAGATCTGCGGGGAAAAGTGCCGCTTCGCATCCGGCTTGGGTCAAGGCCATCACCCGTCTCTCTCCGGCGGCGAGGTTTTTGTAGACGTGGACGGCGATCCGGTGGGACCTGGAGGCGAACGCGTCGCAGAGGGCGCCCCCCAGTCCACCCGATGCCCCAATCAGGACAATGGTTCGAGTCTCCTGCATGGCTATAAAATCTTGAGCTCCTTCCCAATCTTCTCCAGCCAGAAGAGCAGTGTATTGATCTGGTCCTTCGTATGTGACGCGGTGAGACTAATCCGAAGCCGATCTGTGCCAAGGGGAACCGTCGGCGGACGGATGGCCGGCACATAAATGCCTTGATCGAGCAGTTTTTGTGAAAAAGTCAGCACCTTTTCACTTTCACCGATCTGAATGGGGATAATCGGCGTTTTGTGATTGATGAGATCAAATCCGAGGCTTGCGGCCCGGTCACAGAAATAGTCAATGTTGGCAGAAAGCGTATGCCTTATGCCGGGTTGATCCCGGATGATTTCGATGGCCGAAAGGGCTGCGGCGAGGAGGGACGGGGGAAGGGCGGTCGTATAGATCAGGGGGCGGGCTTTATTCACCAGGTATTGGATGAAAAGATCGCTTCCCGCGACAAATCCACCCAGACTGCCAAGGGCCTTGCTAAGTGTCCCCATCTGGATGATCCGCAGGCTTTGAATTTCAAAAAAGTCACAGGTTCCTCCACCCTTTTGACCCAGGACGCCAGTGGCATGGGCATCGTCCAGATAGATCAAGGCATCATACGCCTCTGCAAGGTGTAAAATCTCCGGCAGGGGGGCGATATCCCCCTCCATGCTAAAAATGCCATCCGTGAGAATGTAGGCCCTTCGGTTTCCCTTCCGCCCCGCCAGAAGGCGATGGAGCTGTTTCATATCCCGATGTGGATAGATGCGGAAGGTGCCGCCAGCGCGTCGGCCCCCATCAATGAGACTCGCGTGGTTCAGACGGTCTGACAGGATCAAGTCGTTTTTATCAATGAGGGCCCCCAGGACGCCGATATTCGCCATATATCCAGAACTAAAGACCAGGGCCGACTCGGTGGCCTTGATTTGTGCCAGGGAGGCCTCTAATTGGGTGTAGAGGGGGTGGTTCCCCGAAAGCAGACGGGAGGCCCCCGATCCTGCGCCCCAGTTTTGCAGGGCAGCGATCGCCGCCATTTTTACAGCGGGGTGGTGAGTGAGCCCCAGATAGTTATTTGAACAAAATAAAAGGAGCGACCTTCCATTCTGCTGAATGTGTGTCGCATCCTCGGCCTCTGAAGGAACCAATCGGCGGAGAAGGTGCTTCTCCTTGCG
>CAYRGU010000092.1:0-19057 GCA_964423845.1 uncultured Nitrospirota bacterium | reverse complement strand
CTTTGTGGTGAGCCCTACGAGATAATTGGGATTCACGACGCAAAATCGCTTGCCGAAGGCTATAACCGTGGCATCGCGCAGAGTCAAGGCGACCTTTTGATTCTCTGCCATGACGATATCGAAATTCTATGCCCTGACTTTGCGTTAAAGTTGAGGACGCATCTGTCCCGTTTTGATCTGATTGGAATTGCCGGAACAACCCACCTCATTCATCCGAAATGGCTCTCAGCAGGCCAACCGCACATTCATGGCCAACCAATCCATTACGTTCCAGAGAAAGGCCTCTTTGAGGTGGATCGCTTCGGGGTCAGCCATCGCGTGACGCCAAACATCCAAGCCCTGGATGGATTCTTTCTGGCCTGTAATCGGACCGTGACGAACCGTCTTCAATTTGACGAAGAGACGTTCAATGGCTTTCACCTCTACGACCTGGACTTTACCTTTTCCGCCTATCTGGCTGGATTCAGTCTTGCGGTCTGTAATGACATCACGATGATTCACTACTCATCTGGCGCCTACAATCACCAGTGGAATCACTATGCAAAACGCTTTCTCACAAAGCATGGCCCTCGGCTTCCTCCGATGACTCCCCCCCCAACGCCATTCTCTATCGATAGCTTCAAGTTCATCAAAAACAAAGGGAAGATCGTCACGTTTTGCGAAAACAACCTGAATCGTGGGGAGAGTTATTCCCGCTGGATCGATGCGCATCGCTTCAGCGAACAGCGTCTCGCCTGGTGCCAGGAACGAGAAAAACAGTGGCAGGACCCGCCCACTTTTCATCTGGTGGTCGCGGTCAACGCGAATGAACAGCGGCTCCTTGCAGATACCCTCGACTCGCTTGAGTCGCAGATTTATCCAAAGTGGCAGTTGTCGGTCATCGCCCCATATCCGGCCCCTTCTCCTATTTTTCAAGAGATGGAAGGGCTCCGCTGGATCGAGGTTCATGATCGCCCCCAGGAAGCCCTCTTTGAAACAATGCGGCGGGGTCTCACAGGAGCTACGGGGCATGCCCCTGCGGATTGGGTGGCACTGATTGATCCCGGAGTCCAACTGGAACCGCACGCCCTCTTCACACTGGCCAATTACGTCAATCTCATGCCGCATCTACGGCTCATTTATGCCGATGAAGACCGGATCGGCGAACAAGGAGAACGTTTTGACCCAAAGTTTAAGCCCGACTTCAATCTGGAGAGGCTCCGATCGATGCCGTATTTTGGCACTTGCTTCATCAAACACGCCTCTTTGCTTTCGTTTCAGTGGGCCATACAAAGTCATTATGATCTCCCCCTGATGGGAGTCGATCTGTTTGGAAGTGCTGCGATCGGCCATATTTCCGACCTCTTGTTTCACATCCCAGCCGGGATCCATCTCAACGAGAATGAGTGGAAACAGGCCCTGACGCGCCACCTGAATCGGAACGGGATCAAAGCAAAGATTCAGGATGGGTACCTCCGTGGCACCTGTCGCCTGTCGTATTCCCATAAAACGCATCCAAAGGTCACAATAGTTCTTGCCGAGGAAGAAGCCTCACGAGACCTTTCCGACTGTCTTTCCGACTGTATTGAAACCCTGATTCAGGGGACTTCGTATTCCCCCGTGGAGATCCTCGTGGTGCACCGCCCAAATCAGGTCCCGTCGCCCCTTCTCATGGCCTATGCCGCGCGGAAGCGGATCCGGCTGCTTCCCTTTGCAGGGGGGCTTCCCGCCATGCTCAATTTCGGGGCAAACCAGGCCAACGGCAGCATCCTTCTTTTTCTTCATCCAAAAGTGCGCGCCATTGAACCTGGCTGGCTCGATCAGATGATGATGCACGGCCAGAGGAAAGAAATTGGCATCGTCGGTGCCCGCCTGATTGATCCCGACACAGACGATGTCGTGCATATCGGTGCCATTCTGGGAATGAATTCTTCTGTGGGATACCTCTATCAGCGGCTTCTGCATCGGTACGATGCCGGCACGATGGGCCGTGCCCAGCTTGACCAGGAGGTCTCGGCCGTCACCGGCGCATGCCTGCTGATTAGAAAAGCCCTCTTCTCGGAGGTGAGCGGGTTTGAAGCGGACCCGCTGTATGATATCGATCTCTGCCTGAAAATAAGGGAGAAAGGGCTAAAAATCCTGATGACTCCCTACGCGACCCTGACCTATCAAGGCGAACTGCTTCCAACCCAGTCTCCGGTGACTTTGGGAGAGGACGTCCCCTTTCTTAAGCCCTTTCTTAAGAAATGGTTGCCCTGGCTTGGCCAGGATCCTTTTTATAACCGGCATTTAAGCCTGGTCGGCCCTGCAGGAGACGTGGAGAGCGAGCTCTTTACGCAGTGGGATCCCCTCTTCCACGATCGCCCTCGCATTCTCGGAATCGCAACCACCCATGGCGGGCCACGCCTTGTCTCACTGCTCCAAAGGTTAAGCGCAACAGAAAAAATAGAGTATGGTATTCTGACGGCTGCCCCGCCACGACTCTTGTCGGTCACAGAGCTTGAACGGGCCGCGCCCGATCTGCTGCTGCTGTATAACATCATGCCTGATGCCGAGAACCTGCCCCAGGCACTGCGAAGATATCGTAAGCTTTGTCATGTAAAATTGATCTTGCTCCTGGATGAAACCCTCACCCGATCCCCCTCCGAGATAAGCGGCGATCCACGCTGGCATGACGTGATGACCCTTATCGATCGCCTGATCGTCACCACGCCCCCGCTTGCTGAAGCCTGCCGCAGCATGATTTCAGAGATCAGAACCCTCCCGGGTCTGATGGCGGATTCCCCCCTCCTCCCGGAACAGGCCGAGGCGGATCTCAACGCGTGGCTTGCCGCGCTGACGGAGTAACATAAAATGAGCCTCCCCTTGTCACCCAACGACACATCACAAGACAAAAAAATTTCGGTCATTATCTGCAGTGTGGATTCAGCCAAATTCAGGAAGGTCACGCAAAATTACGAGAGACTGCTTGCGACCACCCCGTACGAAATCATCGGGATTCATGACGCAAAATCGCTGTCTGAAGGATATAACCGAGGCATTCAAAAAAGTACCGGATCGTTGCTGATCTTCTCCCATGACGACATTGAGATCCTCTCCCCTGATTTTTCCAAGAAGTTAAGGTTCTACCTCAACACCTATGACCTGATCGGACTCGCTGGCACCACACGGCTCATTGGCCCGGGCTGGATTTCCGCCGGTCCGCCGTATATCCATGGTCAGGTTGTCCACGCCGTCAAAGGGGAAGGCGGCTTTCCCCTCTGCGTCTACGGGGTGGATGGCCCTGTGGCGGAGAACATTCAAGCGATCGACGGGTGTTTCATGGCTGCTCGAAGACGCGTCATTGAGTCGATTCGTTTTGATGAAGTCTGCCTGGATGGATTTCATCTTTACGATATTGACTTCTCGTTTTCAGCCCATCTGGCTGGATTCCAACTGGCGGTTTGTCACGACATCATTGTCATCCGCGCATCAGGGGGATCGTTCGATAAAAAGTGGGAACATTACGCAGAACGTTTTTTAAAAAAACATCAGGCCAGGCTTTTCAAAATGCCGCAGCCTTCCGTCTATTACCCCATCTATTCCATCAGCAACAAGGACGATATCCTCCCCATTTGCCTGGAAAATACCGAAAGGGATCGGCGCTACGCCAAATGGATCGCGCAGCATACCGTTCAGGAAACAGATCTTTGTCTGTTTGAAACACGGATGCGGGAGCAATGGATAGCCCAACCGATCGTTCATATCGTGATGGCCCTGCGTCTCCATGAACAAACCCTTCTTGCCGATTCCATAGACGCCCTGGGGGAACAGCGCTATCCTCACTGGCGGCTCTCCGTGGTTGCGCCTTTTCCTGCCCCGCTGGCCCTCTTTAATGAGACCGAGGGGATCCAGTGGGTGGAGGTCAAGACGGACGCTGCGATCATCCCTGCCCTCAATCAGGCCATCGCGTCCGTTCCGGCCGACTGGGTCCTCTGGATCGATCCCGGCGTCCGCATGGAACCCCACACCCTCTTTGCCTTCGCCGATTACGCCGATCTCTACCCCCAATGGCATCTCATCTATGCCGATGAAGACACCCTGGATGAAAAGGGAGAGCGCGTTAATCCTAAATTTAAGCCAGAGATCAATATCGACCTGCTCCGTAGCTGCCCCTACCTGGGCTACAGCCTGGTCCGCAAAGCAACGCTGATTGAACTTGGGGGGTACCCCCCTCTCCCGGGCGCCGAGAATTACGACATGGCCCTTCGTGTCATCGACCAACAGGGGGAATCGGCCATTGGACATATCAGCGATATTCTATTCCATCTCCGCCCGGAGACAGGAAGGGACCTGGATCCCAGCCTGCGGCAGTCCCTACGGGCCCACCTGCAACGCAACGCCCTGCAGGGCCAGATACGAGGGGGGTCTCAACCTCACACCTACCAACTGTTCTACCAACATGAGACCACGCCAAAAGTGTCGATCATTATTCCAACACGGGATCGGATTGAACTCTTGAGCCGCTGCCTCGAAAGCCTGTTTGAAAAGACCACCTATGCCGATTACGAGGTGATCGTCGTGGACCATCAAAGCGCTGATCCCAAGGCCCACGCATTTTATAAAACACAGGTAGAACAGCAGAAGATCCGGCTGCTCTCCTACCCGCATCCCTTTAACTTTTCGGCCATTTGTAATCGGGCGGCCCAAGAGGCCCGGGGGGAGTATCTTCTCTTTCTCAACAACGATACGCAGGGGATTGATCCGACGTGGCTAACCCGGATGATGGGGCACGCGCAACGACGGGACGTTGGGATTGTTGGCGCGCGGCTGATCTATCCGATTACGGGAAGGATCCAACACTCGGGGATGATCCTCGGGCTTGGGAAGGGGGCCGATCGCCCCTATCATCGGATCCTTCACTTTACGGAACCGGGCTACATGGGGCGGATGCACCTTACCCAAAATCTCTCCGCCGTCACCGGCGCGTGTCTGCTGATCCGAAAAACAGTCTTTGAAGAGGTCTCGGGATTTGACGAACAGCGCCATAAAATTTTTCTCGGCGATGTCGATCTCTGTCTGAAGGTTTCCCGTCGGGGCTACAAAATCGTCTGGACCCCCGACGCCACGCTTCTCCACGTCGGCTCGGCCACCCTTGAAAAAGAATTAAGCCGCCACACGGACTGGGCCAACACCTACGACCAGGAGATCGACCACCTGATGGAAAAGGCCCTCCCACAGATGGCTCATGACCCTGCTTACAATCGTCATCTGTCGCTCCTGCACGGAGATTACCGCATTGAAACAGCCCTCTCCCCCCACTGGGATCCTCATTTTCACGACCGTCCCCATCTTCTCGGCGTTCCTTTGCCGGAGGGATCGGGGGATTACCGTATCGTCGCGCCTTTCCAGGCCCTCACCCGGGCCGGGTTGGCACAATGCCACGCGATCCCCGCGATCAGTCCCCGGCGCGTGAGACTCCCCACACTGATCGAGCTGGAACGAATAAATCCGGACACACTCGTGTTACACGCGCCGCTGAGTGATCTTCACTTAGAATTGTTACGACAGACCAAACGCTTCAGCAAAACAAGGCGTATCTTCACGATGGACGATCTGGTCACATACCGGGCCGCCGGCCATGAAATTTACCCGAACGTGGCCTCCCGGCTTCGTCAGGCCTTGACCCTCTGCGACCGACTTATCGTTACCACAGAGCCTCTGGCGGCGCTTTGCCGAGGGATGATCTCCGATATCGTCGTTCTTCCAAATTATCTGGAGGCCGCCCTTTGGGAAAGTCTCACCCCTCTCGCAGGGGTCGTACCCCTCGCAGGGGCCGCACCCCTCGCAGGGGCACTGCCCCTGACCCGTCAGGGCCAGAAACCTCGCGTGGGTTGGGCAGGGGCCCAGCAGCATCACGCGGACCTCGAATGGCTGGCCGATCTGATCGAGGCCACTGCCGATGAAATAGAATGGGTCTTTTTTGGAATGTGCCCAGATCGGATTAAACCCCATGCCAAGGAAGTGCATGAATGGGTTCGTCCCTTTGAGGCGTATGCAAAGAAATTGGCCGGGCTCAACCTCGATCTTGCCATTGCGCCCCTTGCGGCCACGCCCTTCAACGAGGCAAAAAGTAACCTGCGACTTTTAGAGTATGGCGTCCTTGGCATTCCCGTGGTCTGTACAGACATCACCCCTTATCGGGATGCCCCGGTGAAAAGAGTGGAAAACACACCACGCGCCTGGATTGAGGCGATACGGGAACGAATCAATGACCTGGATGCAACAGTCAAAGAAGGTGCGGCACTGAAGCACTGGGTCACGTCAAATTACATGCTTGAAGATCATTTAGACGAATGGATCAAGGCACTGACTTGACAGGCTGTTAAAGTCTACTCGGTCTGATCGAGGATCTTCATCACACGTTCAGCCAGCCTTTGAGGGATAAACGGTTTTTTAAAATACTCGATATCCCCAAGACGGTTCTCGCCGCTTGCGCCATAAAAATCGGACGACGCCATCAGCATGATAATTGGAATGGCGGCAGTCTCGTGGTGGGCTTTGAGACGCTGACAGGCGTCATAGCCGTTCATCTTTGGCATCATCGCATCCAGAAGAATCAAATGAGGCCTTTCAGAAATCGCCATCTCGATGGCATCCACGCCATTGTCCGCCTCGAGGGTTTGAATCCCATAGCGCTTGAGCTTGGTCACAAGCAGTCGGCGGACAAAATCCTCGTCATCCACGATCAGAACTTTTTTTGTACTTAGCGCAGCGCCCAAACGATTCCCGCCTTATGCAATCTCCCCGCAGCTTGGGAGAGGATGAGATGACCCTCTAAAGCAACTCACAAGAAGTAACCGGGGATCAGGATAACAAAATAAAGATTAACGGTTCAACCTTTCGTGGAGGACATGTCAGAATAGACCCCTATATTTTTGAGTCGGTTGTACCGCTGATATAAACGGGCATCCGGTTCAATGCCATCCAGAAAAGCCAGTGAGCGGGCAAGCGCTTTGGATAAATCTTCCCCCATTTTTCGGGAATCCCGATGTGCCCCGCCAATCGGCTCCGGAATGATTTCATCAATCACCCCAAGCTGCATCAAATCGGTCGCCGTCATCTTTAAGGCCTCTGCCGCCTCCTCCCCCTTGGCCTCATCATTCCAGAGAATTGCGGCGCATCCTTCCGGAGAGATGACGGAATAGACTGCATATTGCAGCATGAGCAGGCGGTCGGCCACCGAAATGGCCAGCGCGCCGCCGCTTCCCCCCTCGCCAATCACCACCGAGATAATCGGCACCTTCAACTGCGACATCACCAAAAGATTTCTTGCAATCGCCTCCGACTGCCCGCGCTCTTCCGCGCCAACCCCCGGATAGGCCCCCGGGGTATCCACAAAGGTAATAATCGGCTTATTAAATTTCTCGGCCATCTGCATCATACGGAGGGCCTTACGGTATCCTTCTGGATGGGGCATCCCAAAATTCCGGGTAATCCGCTCTTTCACGGTTTTCCCCTTTTGGTGCCCAAGGACCATCACCGATCGTCCCTCGAAACGGGCCAATCCGGCGATCATCGCCTGATCCTCCCCAAAAAGTCGATCCCCATGAAACTCGATAAAATCCTCAAAGAGCATCGCGATATAATCACTGGTTCCAGGACGTTGGCCGTGCCGGGCCAGTTGAACCGTCTGCCATGCCGTTAATTTTGAAAAAATCTCTTTCTGGAGCCTCTCCATCTTGCGCTGCAGCTTCTTAATGACCTCCTCTTGCTTCGGATCGGTTTTGGCCAGTCCTTTCAGGCCACTGATCTTTTCCTGAAGATCGAGGATGGGTTTCTCAAAACTTAAATAATCGCTCATGACTCTTCCCCTTCCACAAACAAGGTCACCCCTTCTGAAAATTGTCCCTTGACGGCCTCCTGCATCCCCCGCGATCCCGCCACAGTCATCTGATCCACTTTAACCATCGACGCGACAATCGTCCCTTTTCCCGATGCGGGGGTCATCCGCAGGTAGAGGGGGAGCGGGCCTGGAAATTTTTTTAACAGTTCACGCAGGTCAACCAATCGAGAGGGAGGAAACAGATCCTCATTAAGGGCCAACACCACCCGCGAAGGTTTTTTATCCGGATCACTCAACAGGACCATCGCGGTGGCCTTCACCTTCACCCCCTTTTCGCTCTGGTCGATCGTTCCGGAAATTAAGAGCGGCCCCTCCTGGGACATCAGCACGCGGGAGAGGGCATAAAGTTCGGGGAAGACAATCACCTCCGCCGATCCGGTCAGATCCTCCACACGGAGATAGGCCATTTTATCTCCGCGCCGGGTCGTGGTCACACGCTCCTGAACGATCACGCAGCCAATGCGCACCGGATCGTTCTCTTTGAGGCTCTCCAGGGATTCCATCGGCGTGGCCGATATTTTTTTCAGGGTCTCCTCATACCGCGAGAGGGGATGAGAGGTAATATAAAACCCGACCATTTCCTTCTCATATCTGGCCAATTGCGCCTCATCCCATTCCGGAATATCATTCCGCCCCGCCAGGGAGGCCGGCGCCAAATCCTCAAACAGCGAGACTTGATCCCCCTCTTTAAGCCGCTGACCTGCCGACGTCATGGCCTGATCCAACACATTCATCAGCACCGCGCGTTTCATCTTCATCGAGTCAAACGCGCCACATTTGATTAAACTCTCAATCACCCGTTTATTGGTCTTACGCAAATCAATTTTTTCACAAAAATCAAAAATGGAGGCAAAATGTCCGTGGGACTTTCTTGCCGCCAAAATGGAATCAATCGCCCCGCTGCCTACATTTTTAACCGCTTCCAAACCAAAGCGAATCCCCTCGGTCACCACGGTAAAATCCTTTTCGCTCCCGTTGACATCCGGGGGAAGGATGCGAATCCCCATTCGTTTACATTCGCCAATATACTGGACCACCTTATCGGAGTTGCCCCGTTCGCTGGTGAGGAGCGCCGCCATAAACGCCAGGGGATGATGACATTTCAAGTAGGCCGTCTGATAGGTGACGACGGCATAGGCCGCAGAGTGCGACTTATTAAAACCATATCCTGCAAAATACTCCATTAAGTCAAAGATCTTCTCGGCCTTGGCCGGCGGGATTTTATTTTTGGCCGCGCGTTCAATGAAGGTCGCCTTTTGCGCCGCCATCTCTTCCGGCTTCTTCTTGCCCATCGCCCGGCGCAACAGATCCGCCTCCCCCAATGAAAATCCCGCCAGGACATTGGCAATTTTCATGACCTGTTCCTGGTAGACAATCACCCCGTAGGTCTCGGAGAGGATCTCTTTAAGCTGGGGCAGCTCATATTCAATTTTGGTTGGTTTTCGCTTCCGTTTGATAAAATCATCCACCATCCCGCTTCCAATCGGGCCGGGCCGATACAGGGCAAGAATCGCCACGATATCCTCAAAATTCTCCGATTGCATCTTGACCAAAATATCGCGCATGCCGGCGCTTTCCAACTGGAAGATGCCCGTCGTTTGTCCCGATCCTAAAAGCGCGTAGGTCTTCGGATCGGTCAGAGGGATTTCCGCCAGGTCCAGCGTCGCCTCTCCCCCGGCGTTGATCAGACGGACGGCGTGATCAATGACCGTCAAGGTGCGAAGCCCGAGAAAATCAAACTTGATCAGACCAATTTTTTCAATATCTCCCATCGCATACTGCGTCACGGTTTCACCATGTGCCCCCCGGTAAAGGGGCAGATGCTCCGTCAGAGGCTCCTCCGAAATCACAATCCCGGCGGCATGGGTCCCCGCATTTCTCACCGTTCCCTCCAGCTGCCGGGCCAAATCCATCAGCTCGGCAACTTTTGGATTCTTTTCAACCGACTCCCGGAGCCTCGGCTCCTGCTCCAGCGCCTTGTCCAGGGTAATATTTAAAACATTGGGAACCAGCTTCGCCAAACGATCGGTTTCCGCAAGGGGCAACTCCAGCACCCGCCCCACATCCCGAATCACCCCCCGTGCCGCCATCGTTCCGAAGGTGATAATCTGGCAGACATGGTCCGGGCCATATTTCTCCGTCACATAACGGATCACCTCTCCGCGACGGTCCTGACAGAAATCCATGTCAATATCAGGGAGGCTAATCCGTTCCGGGTTCAGAAACCGCTCAAAGATCAGGCCATGAGAGATCGGGTCAATATCCGTAATACCCAGAACATAGGCCGCGAGACTCCCCGCCGCAGAGCCCCGGCCCGGTCCCACCGGGATATGGGCGCTCCGCGCATATCGGATAATGTCCCAGACAATCAGGAAATACCCGGCATATTTCATCGAATTGATAATGGCCAACTCTTCCTTTAAGCGCGCTTCATACCGGGCACGATCCTCTGGCCTTTTTTCCTTCATCTTCCCAAAACGCGCCTCAAGCCCTGCCTGGGCCAGGCCCTCTAAATAGGCCTCATGCGTGATGCCTTTTGGAACCGTATAGTGCGGGAGATGAACCTCTCCAAATTTCAGCTCCAGGTTGACCCTTTCCGCAATCTGGAGGGTATTTGAGATCGCCCCGGGCAGTTCAGAAAAGGCGGCACGCATCACCTCCGGGGACTTGAAGTAGAGCTCTTCCGTTTGAAACTTCATCCGATTTGGCATATTCAGCGTCTTGCCGGTCTGGAGACAAAGCAGGACATCATGGGCGCGCACATCTTCTTTATGAAGGTAATGGCAATCATTGGTCGCAACGAGCGGCAACTCGCATTTTTTGGATAGCGCGATCAATTGGCGATTCACCGTATTTTGCAATTCCAGGCGATTGTCCTGAATTTCTATAAAAAAATGCCCCTTGTCGAAGATCTCCTGATAGGTGCCTGCCGCAGTGATGGCCTCTTTTTCGTATCCCCGCGCCAAAAGATAGGGAATCTCTCCACGCAAACACCCTGAAAGACAGATCAGCCCAGCGCTGTGTTTGGCAAGCACTTCTTTATCAATGCGCGGCTTGTAATAAAACCCTTCCAGGTTGGCGATGGAAATGAGTCGAATGAGGTTCTTATAGCCGGTCTCATTCGCCGCAAGTAAAATGAGGTGATAATACGGGTTTCCCCCCCCCGCAGCGGCGTAATCATCGTCGCTTCCCAATCCCTCCTTATCAAACCGGCTCCGTGGCGCAAGATAGACCTCACAACCAATAATCGGCTTCATGCCGGCCGCCTTGACCTTCCGGTAAAACTCGATCGCGCCAAAGAGGTTTCCATGATCCGTCATGGCGACGGCAGGCATCTGAAAGCCCTTCGCGCTGGCGATCAGCGGGTCAATCTGGGTGGCCCCATCGAGGAGGCTATATTGCGTGTGCAGGTGGAGGTGAACGAACATGTCAGAAGTTTTTAGAAGCTAATTTTTCAGAGGCGCATCAAAAGATCGCGCAGGCGGGCGAGAGTATACCACTGATTACGCTCAAAAGTGACTTTTTATGAAAAACAGAAACCTGGGGAGGGCGTTTTATCTCATCCGTGAAGCGGGCCAACTATTTTAGCGCCTCGGTAATTTTAACGAGGGTGCCTTTGGCATCTCCGAACACCATGATCGTATTCGGTTGAACAAACAGCGCGTTGTCGATCCCGGCAAAACCGGGGTTCATACTACGCTTCAAGACCATGACCAGCTTCGATTTTTCAACATCCAGAATCGGCATCCCATAGATTGGACTGGCCGGATCGGTCTTCGCGGCAGGGTTGACCACATCATTGGCCCCAATGACCAACGAAACATCCGTATGCTCAAACTCCGGATTAATATCGTCCATATCAATCAGTTGCTCATAGGGGACATTCGCTTCAGCCAAAAGAACATTCATGTGACCTGGCATTCGGCCCGCAACGGGATGAATCGCATATTTGACCGTTGCGCCACTTTTCTCTAAAAGAGTCGCCAACTCCCGCACAATATGCTGTGCTTGCGCGACCGCCATGCCATAACCCGGAACAACAATCACTGACTTAGCCGTTTTAAATATTTCCGCCGCTTCCTCTGGCGTTTTACTCTGAACAGCGCCTTTTTTAACATCCGCTGCCGCCGCAGGGGGGGCGGCGACGATCTGACCAAAGGCCCCAAATAAAACATTCGAGAACGACCGGTTCATCGCCTTACACATCAAGAGTGAAAGAATAAATCCAGATCCGCCATCTAACGCGCCGCAAATAATCAAAACCATATTATTGAGCGCAAATCCAGAAGCAGAGGCGGCAAGCCCCGCATAAGAGTTCAGAAGACAGATCACCACGGGCATATCGGCCCCGCCAATCGGGAGCACCAGCAGAACCCCCAGAACAAAACTCAACCCCACAAGCAGGTTAAAGAGGCCGGTAGAGTCCGGGGAAACAACCAGAAAAAAGATCAATGCAAGGGCAAGAACAACCGATCCTACGGTGATGATATTTTGCTTGGGGAAGGTCGTCGGTCGACCGGGGAGTAGTTCCTGAAGCTTCCCAAATGCCATGAGACTCCCTGTAAAGGTCACCGCCCCAAAAAAAACCTCAAATCCAATCGTTCCCATTTGGACTCGCGTAATGTCAGCGCCTAAGTGGTAATACTCCACCACCCCCACCAGTGCGATCGCGATCCCGCCAAAGCAATGAGAAAGGGCAATCCGCTCCGGCATCTTCGTCATCGGAATCTTTAAACCCATTGGAATCCCAATGGCGGTTCCTATAATCAGGCCGAGAACAATCCACTGGTAACTCACAATATCTTGTCGAATCAGTGTTCCCAGAACAGCCAGGAGCATTCCCAATGCCGCGAGGGATGTCCCCCGGCGCGCCGTCGTCGGATGGGTAATGTCCCGCAATCCAAGCAAGAAAAGGGCAGAGGCGACAAAATAAGCAATGTGAATGAGCATCCGTTAGACTCCTCCTAAAGTAGGGTCTGTGAAGAAATTAAAAGCATTGTCATTTCGAGCGCAGCGAGAAATCTTGAACCACTGTGGTTCCAAGTAAGATTTCTCCTCGCTTCGCTCGTCGAAATGACAAAAATAGATTTTCTCACGAGTACTTAGTTCTTTTTTTCGAACATCTTGAGCATACGATCGGTGATCAGAAATCCGCCAACCACATTGATCGTCGCGCAGGTCACCGCAATGGTTCCTAAAATCGTTGCCATCTGGCTATACTCTGCCCCAGCGGCGACCAAAGAGGCCACCAGCGAAATGCCCGATATTGAATTGGTAAACGACATCAGCGGGGTATGCAAAAGCGGGGGAACCTTTTGAATCAGTTGATACCCCAAAAAAGCGGCCAGCATAAACACATACAAACCCGTCTCTACTTCTGGCGACATCAGGACACCCCTCCCTTGGAATAAGATTCCTTGACCTTCGGATGGATCACCTCCCCCTGATAGGTCACAAGCGCCCCTCGGATAATTTCATCGTTGAGGTCAATTTTAATCTCCTTGTTGACATAAAACAGGGAGAGGAAGTTAAACAGATTCTTTGCAAACATTTGGCTGCCATGAATCGGGACGCTGCCGGGGAGATTGGTGGCGCCAACGATGACCACGCCGTGCTCAATGACGGTCTGATCCACTTGACTCAACTCACAATTTCCCCCTTGCTCGACCGCAAGATCAACAATGACCGACCCCTTCTTCATCTCCTTCACCATCTCGGCCGTAATCAAAACGGGAGCGGTTTTCCCAGGAATCAGCGCCGTGGTAATCACCATGTCCGAAGCCTTGAGATGTTGATGAATCAGTTCCTTTTCCTTCCTGTGAAACTCTGCGGAAAGCGCCTTGGCGTATCCCCCCGCATCTTCCGTCTGTTCCTGTCCAAGATCCAATTCGACAAACTCCGCCCCAAGACTTTGGACCTGCTCTTTGACCGCCGGTCGGGTATCGAATGCCGAAACCACCCCGCCCAGCCGCTTTGCCGTCGCAATGGCTTGTAACCCCGCCACACCCGCCCCTAAAATCAGCACTTTGGCCGGGGGAAGGGTCCCCGCCGCAGTCGTCATCATCGGGAGAAATTTCCCAAAAGAGACTGCCCCCAGGAGAACCGCCTTATACCCCGCGATACTGCTCATGGAGCTTAAAACATCCATCCGCTGGGCGCGTGTGATCCTGGGAATCATCTCAAGAGAAAACGCGGCAATCTTTTTCGAGGTCAATTTCTGTAAGAGGGGAAAATCCGGGTAGAGCAGCGAGACTAAAACCGACCCTTCTTTCATCATGTCGATCTCATGCCGCCCCTCTTTTTCATTAAAAAGAGGACGGCCCACCTTGAGAACGATATCGGCATCGGAAAGCAGAGAAACTACGTCTGGAATAATTCTGGCGCCCACCTTTTCGTAGTCCGCATCGGACACACAAGCGGCCTTTCCCGCATCGGATTCTACGGATACGGTCAGCCCGGCCTTCACCATTTTATCCACCGTCTCCGCAATCGCGGAAACCCGACCTTCGCCCTTGGCTATTTCCTTAGGAATCGCAACTCGCATCCAATACCCCTCTTTCACATCACAGAGATAGACAGATAAACCAGCCAGTTATATAGAAGGCCACGCCCTCTCGTCAAGCCATCTGGCTTTTTAGTTTGATGGCGCAATGCCCATGAGTGCTTCGCGAATCTGTGATGCCACCGCATCGCAAACGAGGCGATTCTCTGTCATCTCCACCAGATCATCCTCGGTCACAGAGATAAATTTTCTGGCCTTCCCCTTCGTAATAGAGATCAGAAAATTGCTGTCGGTGGACCGCACCGGGATCACCCCCTCGGCACTGGGATCAATCTTTTTCAGGACTTCCATAAATTTGGCGCGGCCCGCCTCGATTTCATCCATGCTATTCTCCTCCCCACCTTAACTTCTGCCGAAGGACCTGGTAGTAGTTGCGATGCGGCGAACAGATCAGCTTCAGCTTTTTGCCAGCCGCCTGAATATGGACTGCGTCATCCATCTGGAGGGAATCGCTTTCATGACCATCGAAGGTGACAATCGGTCCCTCCTCCCTGGTTTTTAAAACCACTTTCACCTTGGCGGTGGCGGGGACCACAATCGGCCGATTTGTCAGGGTATGCGGAGAAATCGGGGTCAAGACCATCGCATCCACTGCGGGATGGACAATCGGCCCCCCTGAAGAAAGGGAATAGGCGGTTGAACCGGTTGCGCTGGCCACAATAAGCCCATCCGCCCGGAGGGACGTGACAAATTGCTGGTTGATGGTGATTTCCAATTTAATGAGCCGGGCCGGAACCCCTTTATGAATAATCAGATCGTTCAAGACGGTCGTATGAGAACGTGACGCTGTCCCCCGTTGTACAAAACAGGCAAGCATCAAGCGTGGATCTTCCACAAACTGGCCCTTAAAAATCATCTCCAGACTGGTATAAAGCTCATTCAATGTCACTTCCGTCAAGAACCCAAGACTCCCAAGATTCACCCCCAGAATCAGGGTCTCGCTTCCGGCAAGCAGTCGGGCTGCGGAAAGCAACGTTCCATCTCCCCCCAGAACAATCATCAGGTCGGGAAAAGTCAGGCCCACCGTTTTTGCGGCGTCAATGACAGACACCGTCTTTTTATTCTGATCCAGCCAGACCATCAGCTGGTCTAAAATCTCCTGTCCCTCCGGGTGGTTCGGGTGGAGAACAACGCCTATTTTGTTGATCATCCGGATCATCCTGAAAGGAACAACCGCCACGGACCGATCGATTCAGTCCCGATGCCGTGTCGTGGGGATTCTATAAATCCTCACTCCCGGCTGTCAACACAACCGATCCACTTGCCCACCGCAAGTTTTTGATTCGCCCAACTTTTTCAATATTTATTTCTGGTCACCTCTTTTAATATTTCATTCGAGATTGCTTTTTTCAAAAAAAGGAGGTAGAACGGCACGACTGTGGCGTGTGTTTTTATCGCCTTTTCCTAACAATTTGATAAGGAGAACCAATGCGTTTTGTCAAAATCGTTTTAGGCACAATCGTAGTAGGGCTCTTGAGTGTTCAGATGGCGTCTGCAGAAATGGCGGCACCCAAGCTTTCCGGCTTCATCGACACCACGTACAATCAGAAAATAAGTGGTACGAAGACGACACCCAATTTCGGGCGGTCGTTTGATGTGACGCCCAATACCTTTCTGCTCAATACAGTGCATCTGAATGTAGATGGATCGGCCGGGCCGGCTGGATACCACATTGAGCTTGATTTTGGGCCTGATGCAACAACAGCAGGTGCCGCCACAAACAACATCCAGGAGGCGTATATGACATGGAGTATGTCTGGTCATATGGAAGGCCAAAAATGTTGGTTGACGGTTGGAAAATTTGTTACGCTGGAGGGGATTGAAGTCATTGAATCTGGGATGAACCCCACGATCTCTCGCGGATACCTTTTCGGGTTGGCCGAGCCGTTCTCCCATACCGGGGTAAAAATGGATCACACAGTGATGAACGGTAAGTTCCAGTTCACATTGGGTGCCGTGAACGGGTGGGATACCGCCACAAGCACAGGCGTACCTGCAGTAGCAGTAGCAGACACCGATAACAATCGGGACAAGACTTATCTGGGGCGGATTGGCTTCAACGGGGGCGATCCGCTCACGGTCGGTCTTGTTTATTATACGGGGCCTGAAGGGGGAAGTGATAAACGCACTTCTATCGATATAACAGGGGTTTCCAAGTGGGGGCCGCTGGCAATCAACTTCCAGTACAACGTGGGAGATGAGGAAGTTGCGGGAACGACGGAGAAATGGTCTGGATTTGGAATTCAGCCGGTTTACACGATCACCGATAAATTTTCTGTCGGTGCCCGCTATGAGTATTTCAATGATAAGGATAGCGGTGTCGGGCGCAACTTAGGGGCGAAGGATGCCTGGAATTTCACGCTGACTCCGACCTGGAAACTTTCGGATGCGGTTACGGTTCGTGCCGAATACCGTTTGGATAATTTTACTCCAAAGGTGGGTGGTACAAGCGAGGACTACAGCACGGTTGGTGCCGAGATGATTTACACATTCTAGTTTGTAGCGTGGCTTGGGACTGCACTTCGGTGCAGTCCCGGTTTTTTTGAATCGGTCTCTTATCTTAACAACGTTAAGGAGAAACGGCATGAAGATGACAAAATACATCGGGATAGGGGCCTTGTTATTTTTTGCCCTTTCTACCCCACTTTTTTCGCAAGCGCAAGATGCCCCGCCGGTAGTGGTTCCTCCTGCCCCCGCTGCGGCTGAAATGACGGCTCCACCCGCAGGGGTCGCACCCCTCGCAGGGATCGTCCCCCCCACCGAGGCAATTACCGCAGTCGCCCCTGCTGCGGGCCCTAACGAATATAAAGTCATGGCCGATACAATCTGGACACTGGTCACTGCCATGTTAGTCTTCTTTATGAACCTCGGTTTTGCCATGGTAGAGTCTGGAATGTGCCGCAGCAAGAATACGGTCAATATTCTCTCTAAAAACTTCATTGTCTTTGCCGTCTCCTCAATCGCCTTCTGGGTCATCGGTTGGGGCCTCATGTTTGGCAATGGCTCCGGGTTTATCGGTAGCGCGGGCCTCTTCTTTATCGGCGGCGCGGACAACTCCCCGATGAGCGGCGATCTCTACCAGGGGGACTACACCGCCATCTCATGGGCGACGGTGCCTCTTTTGGCCAAGTTTTTCTTTCAGTTGGTTTTTGCCGGAACAGCGGCAACCATCGTCTCCGGTGCGGTGGCCGAACGAATTAAATATATCTCGTTCATTGTCTTTTCGTTTTTCTTGGTAGGGATCATCTATCCGATTGTTGGGCATTGGATCTGGGGCGGCGGATGGCTCGCCGGGAAGGGAATGTGGGATTTTGCCGGATCCACGGTGGTACACTCGGTTGGCGGATGGGCTGCATTGGCCGGCGTGGTTGTGCTGGGGGCTCGGATCGGAAAATATGGGGCGAATGGCCGGGTGAATGCCATTCCAGGTCATAGTATGACATCGGCCACCATTGGGGCCATTGTTCTCTGGTTGGGCTGGTTTGGATTTAACCCGGGGAGCACCATGGCGGCGGCGGTTGGTGACATCTCTCGCATCGTCGTTACGACCAACACGGCGGCGGCGGCGGGTCTGCTTGCGGCCACAGCCACGGCATGGATCACAATGGGCAAGCCCGATCTTGGGATGTCAATCAACGGTGTGCTTGCAGGCCTGGTTGCCATCACCGCGCCCTGTGCCTTCGTTTCTGTCGGAAGTTCCTTCTTTATCGGCGCCATCGCCGGGGTATTCGTTGTCTTTGCTGTTATGATGTTCGATAAAATAAAAATAGACGATCCGGTCGGGGCACTATCGGTTCATTTAGTCTGTGGGGTCTGGGGAACATTAGCCGTTGGACTGTTCGCGGAAGATCAATTCATTCCCAAGACCACTGGAAACGGCCTTTTTTTTGGTGGGGGAACAGGGCTGCTGATCAGCCAAATTATTGGCATCGTGGCGGTGGGCCTCTTCACCTTCATCCTCTCCTACGTCATTTGGATGGTGATCAAGATGGTACTTGGCGTACGCGTTTCTGAAGCCGAAGAGATGGAAGGGCTGGATATCGGGGAGCATGGCAACACGGCCTATCCCGATTTTTCTGTGAGTTCTATCGCAAGCGGGATCGCTTCGTCGACGCGAGCTGGAAAATGAAAGCCTAACTATTGAGGAGGCAACAATGAAAAAGATTGAGGCGATTATTAAGCCATTTAAGCTGGAGGATGTGAAAAAGGCCCTCTCCGATATTGGAATCTATGGCATGACCCTGACCGAGGTGAAGGGATACGGGCGGCAGAAGGGCCATAAAGAACAGTACCGAGGGGCAGAATATGTCATTGAGTTTGTTCCAAAAATCAAGATTGAGCTGGCCGTTCCCGACGAGCAGGAGGAAAAGGTGGTGGCCACGCTGATGACCTCGGCGAAAACCGGCAGTATTGGCGATGGGAAAATTTTTATCACCACGCTCTCGGATGCGGTGCGCATCAGGACGGGAGAAACCGGGGAGGCCGCCCTGTAGGGTACCTCTAAAAACCGTAGCGAGCGGTCTGATTGCAAGGCGCACGGAACGCAGGAACCGCAGTGTACGTGTTTGTCCATGAGGATTACGAGTACCGCGCAACGCAGCAATCGGGCCGCGCAGTAGGTTTTTAGAGGT
>CAYRGU010000091.1:0-5804 GCA_964423845.1 uncultured Nitrospirota bacterium | reverse complement strand
AATCAATGTTTGGAAAGCAAGGTTTTTGGTTATCTGCAGTATTTGTGTTTTTGTTTGTCACATCATCCTTTGCGGGAGAAATGGGTGGGGATCCCGGTAAATTAAGCTGGGAGGGGTATGGCGAGCTGCATTTCAACAGCCCCAATGGGTCGTCTCTTCCAGATAACGCTGGCCCGGCCCAGATGGATTTTCATCGGATGCTTTGGGGGCTCGCTTATCAGTTCAGTGAGACGATCAGCCTGCACACTGAAGTTGACTTTGAGCATGCGGCCAAGGACATAGAGTTGGAACATGCCTACATCGATTTTTTGGTGACGCCCGCGATGAATATCAGGGTGGGATCAGTCTTGATGCCGGTGGGACCGTTGAATGAGTTTCATGAGCCAACCCTCTTCTACAGCGTGGAGCGGCCCTACGTGCAAAGAACCATTATCCCTACCACCTGGCAGGAGGGGGGGGCGGGGATCTTTGGATCACCGCTGAACGGGGCGTTCAAATATCGCCTCTATTATGTCTCAAGCCTGGATGCCTCAAAATTTACGGCTGCCGATGGGATCCGTAAAGGGCGTGGCGGACTGGATGAGCAAAAGAGCGATGATATGGCGGGGGTAGGCCGTGCTGAATTTGTAGCGGTCCCAGGGCTGGCTCTGGGGGCCTCTGTTTACAGGGGTGGGGCGAATGTCGCTGGCGTCAAAGTGGGTATTCTGGAGGGAGATGTCCGTTATCGGATCAGGGGTCTGGATATTCAGGGAACCTACGCGACGGTTGATGTAGATGGGGCACAGAATCTGACCACGACTGGGATTGGTTCGAAAATGGTTGGTTGGACCGGAGAGGTGGCCTACCATTTCCTTCCTGTCCTTTACAAGGACACTAAAAAAGACATGGTTGTCTTTGCCCGATGGGAGGGGGTGAACACCCAGAAAGAGGTTGCCTCTGGCACTGTAGACCCCGTAAACGATCGTAAAATATTCACCTATGGTCTGGCCTACTACCCCATTTCTGATGTGGTGGTGAAAGCCGATGTCGAGATGTGGAAGGATGCCTCCGGCGGCAAGGGCGACCGGTTTAATATGGCGCTGGCCTATATGTTTTAAAACCATGAGATTCTGGCCCGGAATCCCGGGCCAGAATCTCCCTTGGGATGCTATGCCATCGTATCGTCGAATCCGCTATTTCATGGCGGCGCCGTTTGAAATCATCGCCTGTGGCCCTGCGGACCTCTGCGGAAGAGGCATTGAGGCCGCCTTCAGGGAGATTGACCGGATTGACCGGCTGATTTCGATCTTTCGTCCGGATAGCGCTATTTCATGCCTCAATCTGGGGGGGCGCACCCCTCTCCCTGAACTCCTTGATCTGATCTCTTCGGCGATTGATTTTTCAAAGAAAAGCGAGGGGGCCTTTGACCTGACTGCTGGGCCACTGGTGGATCTGTGGGGATTTGGCCATCTGGGCGAACGGCGGGCGGCGCCCTCTCAAGAAGAACTTGTCTCTGCCCTTCGTCTTGTTGGGTTTTGGAACATCGAGATCGGCAAGGGAGAGATTCATCTCAAAAAGAAGGGGATGAAATTAAATCTTGGCGCGATCGGAAAAGGGTATGCCATTGATCGTGCCGTTGCGCTGCTGAAAGGGCAGGGGATTTCCTCTGGCCGGGTGAGCTGTGGCAGCACGATCTTTTGTCTGGGGGACTCCATGGAGATGAAAGGCTGGCCTGTGAGGATTCAGCATCCCAGGGAGGAAAAAGATGCTGTGGGTGAGGTGGTGTTGCGGGATTGTGCCATGGCCACCTCCGGAGACTATGAGAAATTTTTTGATGACCGGGGGAGGCGTGTCAGTCATCTTATTGACCCCCGATCCGGCGATCCGGTTTCCGGCATGGCGAGCGTGAGCGTGATCGCCCCGACGGCGATGGCGGCAGATGCCCTATCCACGGCGGCCTTTGTTTTGAAGGCGCGGGAAGGGAGACGGTTTCTCCAATCTTTTCCTGGGGTGGCGGGGCTGATGATCTCCGAAGAGGTTCACCGCGCGCTGGTGGTTCATCCGACAGCGGGATGGTCTCGCCATGCGTATCTTCCGGAACGGCGGCGGTTTCTTGCGAAGGCGGCTGCATTTGTTGTGGCGATGCTCGTCCCCTCCCGCGCTCAAGCGACGGTGGTTTATCTGACCGGACAAGAGGCGGTGGCCAAGATGATTCCCCAGGCCGATAGCATTGAGGAGGAGCAGGTGGAACTAAGCGATTTGCAGCTTCACGAGGCGGAGGCGTTGGCCGGTCGGCGTTTTGTGGAGCGGAATTTTAGGTTTCATCTGGGATATAAAGAGGGGGAGGTGATCGGATACGCCCTGACCTTGGAGGTGATTGGGAAGGCGCGACCGATTACCTTTTTGATTGGTGTTGACCCTGCGGGGGTGATCTTGGGGATGGAGGTGTTGATCTATCGGGAGTCCGAGGGCTCGGAGATTCGCCATGTCGGTTTTATGAGGCAGTTTATGAACAAGAGGAAAGAGGACCCGTTGCAACTCGGGAGAGATATTCAGGCCGTTAGTGGCGCCACCCTGTCTTCGCGCGCGGCCGCCTATGCGGCGAAGAAGGCCTTATCCATTTTTGAGGTGGTCTATCAAAGAGGGGTCGCACCCCTCGCAGGGGGGGGGCATTGAAAAACTTTACAAAGCCCGGAAACTGGCTGGTCGACGCCTCTATGGAGGTGAGATGGATTTATACCCTCTTTCTTGTTTTTGCCATGATCGGGCATGTCAGCTTTATCCTGATGGCCGTCTATCGCGTGGGGCCGGGGTATCAAGAGATTGTCCGCCATTATTTGGGCGCAGGGGATGAGCTGGCCTTTCCAAAGGAGTTTATAGAAATTGTGGAGGTCACTCATTTTCATGCTTACATTGAGGGGATATTGCTGCTGGTCCTCACGCATCTTTTTGTCGCCGCACCGATTTCAAAGCGGGTGAAGGGGTGGGTGATTGGGGTGTCTTTCGGAAGCACCCTGTTGGACCTGCTCTCTCCCTGGGCCATCCGCTACATCTCTCCCGTTGCCGCGATCGGCCAGCTCATCGCCTGGGCCGGGATGGCATTCAGCTATCTCCCGCTCACCCTGATCCCGCTTTATTTTCTCTGGAAAAAATCTTCCCCATCCGTTTAGTTTCCAATGTCCGTCGATGGCGGGGAGTCCTGGTCCGTGATTGACAGGGATGGCTTGATTTGATAAGTAACAGCGTCTTTTTGACTTTTCAGGGGGCGATTAGCTCAGTGGTAGAGTGCTTCCTTCACACGGAAGAGGCCGCTGGTTCGATACCAGCATCGCCCACCATCCCCGGGTTTTATCCCACGTGTTGAAGTTTGATCCCATCGAGCATATCCATCGGATGATGGCGATCTTAAAACGGGAGGCAGAGAAGCTGCGCGTACCGGTTGTGGGCCTCATTGCTGAAAAGACGCGCGATCCCTTTTGTGTTTTGATTTCTTGTCTCTTAAGCCTTCGCACGCGTGATGAGACGACAGCGGCTGCCTCGGAGCGGCTCTTTCGCGTGGCGAACACCCCCCAGGCGATGTTGGCACTCGAATCCGAAGAGATTCAGAAGGCCATTTACCCCGTGGCCTTTTATCGAAATAAATCAAAAAGCATTCTTGAGATTTGCAGGCGATTGATCGAGCAGTTTGGCGGGCAGGTTCCGGATTCGATGGAGGCCCTCTTATCGCTTCACGGAGTGGGGCGAAAAACAGCCAATCTGGTGGTCACGGTGGCCTATAAAAAACCGGGGATCTGTGTCGATACCCATGTCCATCGGATATCCAACCGGATCGGTCTGATTCAAACCAGGACTCCGGATGAAAGTGAAATGGCCCTGCGATCCATCCTGCCGAGGCGGTACTGGATTTCTTTCAATGACTGGCTGGTTCCTTATGGGCAGTTTATCTGTACCCCGATCTCCCCTTTTTGCAGCCGGTGTCAGATCACGGATTTTTGTAAGAAGACGGGTGTTGGAAAACAGCGGTAAGCATGGGCCTCCGCGTTCGCGGAGGGGGTGCCTGCGAGGTCTACGAGACCCGCGAGGTCTGCGAGACCTGCGAGGGGTGCGACCCCTGCGAGGGGGAGACGCAAGCCCCTATATGAGGGTCAGCCACGCGGTGTGGTTTTTATCTTTTCCCAGAACGACATCAAAAAAGGCTTGTTGAAGCATTTTAGTGATCGGGCCGGGCTCCCCCTTCCCGATTGTCCTGCCATCCACTTCGCGAATGGGGGTGACCTCTGCCGCAGTCCCGGTAAAAAAAGCCTCCTCGGCGAGATAAAGCTCATCCCGGGTGAAACGCTCCTGCACCACCCGCATTTTTCTCTCTTCGGCCAATTGGAGAATGGTGTCTCTTGTGATGCCGTCTAAAATTGACGTCAACGGGGTCGTTTTCAAGATTCCCTTTCTAACCATAAAAATATTCTCCCCCGGTCCCTCTGCGACAAAACCCTCGGTATCCAGCAAGAGGGCTTCATCGAAACCGGCATCTTTCGCTTCGAGCTTGGCAAGTTGGGAATTGACGTAGTGGCCGGTAATTTTGCCTCGAGCCATGCTTGTATTGACGTGAGGTCTTGCAAAGGAGGAGATGCAGACGCGAATGCCGCGCCGAATCCCCTCCTCCCCAAGATAAGTGCCCCATGGCCAGACGGCGATAGCCACGCGGATTTTATTTTCTTTCACATAAAGCCCCATCTCGCCGTCGCCCATAAATACGAGGGGCCGGATATAGCCCGCTTCCAGATGATTCGCAGAAACCGTCTCGACCGTGGCCTCCTCGATCTCTTTTTGGGTGTAAGGAATTTTCATCCGGACGATATGGGCCGATCCAAAGAGTCGAGCGATATGGTCGCCAAGACGAAAAATAGCACTTCTGCCCGATGCCCCTTTGTAGCAGCGAATCCCCTCGAAGACCCCCAGACCATAATGCAAGGTGTGGGTCAGGACATGAACGGTCGCCTCCTTCCAGGAAACGAGTTTGCCGTCCATCCAGATGTGTGTTGTTTCTTTGATCACTTTTCATCCCCTGTCTTAATCACCCAGCCGTCAATCTACTGAAACGATGATGTCTAACGCAAGGGTTTTATTTTCCGAACGGATTGTGCTGGGATCGCTATTTTATTTCCGCCGCCTCTTCCCGTTAAAAGCCAATCCACGCTGACCTTTCCCAGGTCTGCGATACGGACCAGCAAATCCGGCGAAGGAATGCGCCCTCGTTCGTAACGACTGATGTAGTTCTGTTTTTTTACGCCGATCTTTTTGGCAAAATCAGTTTGTGTGACTTGTCCCCGGACCATCCGGATTCTCTCTCCGACCTTTTCTGGTGATACTTTTTCCATTTCAGCACCCCTTATGATGTTATGTATAAATCGTATATCCCCTGCGGTACTATTGCCCTATGCCATAGCAAGCATCGGGATAATTACCTTCTTAAGTTGAAGATACCGCTAATCGGTATATTGTCAAGAGGGCTTATCGTGTGGGGTGTGAGACCTTTAGCCCAAAGATAAAAAAAGAAGGGGATTCTCAACGGAATCTGCGGAAAGAGAAGGCGGGTGTTGCCAAAGCGTAGCGCGAATTTTCATCCCGGGTGATTGGATTGCCACGAGAAGGATCTATAAAAACATAAAAACCGACCTCACTTAAAATTTATTGCGGGTGCGCCCAGAGGGACTCGAACCCCCGACCCCTTGGTTCGAAGCCAAGTGCTCTATCCATCTGAGCTATGGGCGCGATAATGATCTATCGCGGGGTGTCTCCAAGTTTTAAAGAGGAAGCGCTACAGAGCG
>CAYRGU010000090.1:0-11207 GCA_964423845.1 uncultured Nitrospirota bacterium | reverse complement strand
ACCTCTAAAAACCTACTGCGCGGCCCGATTGCTGCGTTGCGCGGTACTCGTAATCCTCATGTACAAACACGTACACTGCGGTTCCTGCGTTCCGTGCGCCTTGCAATCAGACCGCTCGCTACGGTTTTTAGAGGTACCCTTGAGTTTTGACCTTTATTTTGGTAAGGTTTTTTCAGTAGGAGGTTTCCCCTGCGTTGTGCGTGTTGTGTGAGGTGCCTTTTAACCTTACGTTACAAAGGGGGCCGGGTCCAAGGGGATGGTGTGCAGGGTCCGCCGCAAGTGGACAAGCCTAATTCCCCATCCCGGCACCCACCTGGCTTGCCAGGTTAAAGAGGCCTTTTCCCACGGCAAAGGCGGGGGCTTTTTCTTTTCCTTCGTTGCGTTCTCTTACCCTATGATGGTGCCCCAAAAGACCTCTCCACTCGCGTGGCGCATGCGGCCACAGGATTTCTCCGGGTTTGTCGGCCAGGAGCATGTTATCGGAGAGGGCAAATCGCTTCGCCGTGCCATTGAGGCGGATCGAATCGCCTCCATCATTCTCTTCGGTCCCCCCGGGTGCGGCAAAACCGCGCTATCCCATTTAATCGCCGCGCGGAGCCAGGCGGCCTTTCTTGATCTGAATGCCGTGACTTCCGGGATCAGCGAAATTCGTCAGGTGATCCATCGCGCGAAAGAAATCCGGGCGGCCTCTGGGCAAAGGACGCTCCTGCTCATTGATGAAATCCACCGCTTCAATAAGGTTCAGCAGTCTGCCCTGTTGCCCGATGTGGAACAGGGGAACATTATTCTCATTGGGACCTCGACCCAGAATCCTTTTTTCTCGATCATTCCGCCGCTCTCCTCACGTTCTCAAATTGTAGAACTCAAGCCCCTCCCGCAGGAGGGCCTTCGTGCCATCCTGAAACGCGCCATGACCGACCCGATTCAAGGTCTTGGGGAGATGAAAATTTCTCTAACGAAAGAAGCGGAAGAGTTCCTGGTTCGATCCACCGAGGGGGATGCCAGGCGGCTTCTCAATGCCTTTGAAATTGGCGTTGTCACAACCCTTCCGGATGGCGAAGGGGTGGTTCATTTTGACCTCTCCGTCGCGCAGCAATCCCTTCAGAAAAAGGGATTAAACTACGACAAGGAAGAGGACCACTACGATACCATTTCCGCCTTCATCAAAAGTATGCGCGGCTCTGATCCGGATGCGGCCATTTATTGGCTGGCCAAAATGATTTATGCAGGCGAAGACCCGCTCTACATCGCCCGCCGGCTGATGATTTGCGCCGCAGAAGATGTGGGCACCGCAGACTCGCGCGCTTTGGTCCTGGCCGTCTCGGCCTATCATGCCGTCGAGGCGATGGGAATGCCGGAGGGGAGAATCCCTTTGGCGCAGGCGACCCTCTACATTGCCTTGGCTGCGAAGAGCAACGCCTCGTATCTGGCCGTGGAGGGCGCCCTTTCCGAGATGGCCTCGGGCCGGGCCATGGCGGTCCCGGATCGTCTGAAAGACACCCATTATTCCGGGGCAGAACGGCTTCAGCGGGGGCAGGGGTATCTCTATCCACATGACTTTCCAAATCACTTTGTTGCCCAGGCCTATCTTCCGGAGGCGAGATCCTTCTATCAGCCGACCGATCAGGGGGAGGAGAAAAGAATGGGTGAGCGGTTACAATTTTTGAAGAAGGCCCGTCATCGCCCGGGGGAGAAATGAGCTTTCCAAATCGACGCGTCCTCACGGTCGGGGAACTGACGAGCGGGCTTCGAGACCGGATTGAACGCGAATTCTCCGACGTCTGGGTAGAAGGGGAGGTCTCCAATGTCAAGATCGCCGCGTCCGGCCATTGTTATTTCACCCTGAAAGACGCGGCGGCCCAGATCAAGGGGATTCTTTTCCGTTCATTCCTTAAATTCATTCTGAAAGAGGGCGACGCGGTTGTGATTCGAGGACATCTTGGCCTGTATGCGCCGCGAGGAGAGTATCAGCTTGTGGTCGATTACATCGAGCCCAAAGGCCTCGGTGCCCTGCAGGCGGCCTTTGAGGCGCTCAAGGAGAAGTTATTCCGTGAAGGTCTTTTTGACGCGGATCGGAAAAAGCCAATTCCAGCCTTTCCGCTTCGAATTGGTCTGATCACCTCTCCGAAAGGGGCGGTCCTTCTGGACATGTTAAAGGTTTTTTCAGAAAAGGCCCTGCCTCTCCGGATTGTGATTTTTCCCGTCACAGTTCAGGGAAAGGGGGCAGCCCTTGAGGTTGCGGCGGCACTGGACAGGGCCAGCGCGATAAACATTGGACTTCCCCCCGTGGATCAGATTGATCTGATTCTCCTTGCCCGGGGGGGCGGCTCGCTGGAGGATCTCTTCGCCTTCAATGAAGAAGCGGTGGTCCGGGCCATCGCCCGATCGGCCATTCCCGTGATCTCCGCAGTGGGTCATGAAACGGATACCACCCTTGCCGACTATGTGGCCGATCTTCGGGCGCCGACCCCATCGCTTGCCGCAGGAGTCGTGGCCGAACGCTTCCTCTCCTTACTGGATCGGTTCTTTGTTTTTCGAAGTCAGCTCTCCTTTTTGATGGAAAGGCATCTTCATGACAAACGGGTGCGCCTTCAGGGGGAGAGGCGCCTTTTGATCTCTCCCGAGAAGAAGGCCGAGCATTTTCGCCAGCAGATTGCGTCCCTTTCCATTCGGCTGGGTCAAGGCATCCGGGCTGCCTTGCGACAGTCAGAAGGGACGTGGGAGCGATGTCGTCAGGGGCTGTCCCATGCCAATCCACGGGATCGTCTCCGTTTATTGCGTCGTGACCTGATCCGGCAATGCGGGGACCTTTCCTCCCTGGGGGAGACCCTGATCGTGAACCAACGCCATCTGCTTGATGTAACCCTGGATCGTCTTCACCTCGTCAGTCCCCTGAACGTTCTCGGACGTGGGTTCAGCATTGCCCGAACCGTTCCTCGGCTCAACGTGATTCGAAGTGCCAGGGAAGTTCACCCGCAGGATCGGATTGAAGTGATCCTCCATCACGGCCGCCTCCTTTGCGACGTTGCGGTCTGTAAAACAGACGGGCCTTCGCCATGATTCAGAACGCCGGTGAGGTTCGGGAGACCCTTTCCAGACGAGAGGAAGTTTTTGACCGATGGCGCAGAAAAATCGGGCTCTTTCTGGGGCCCATTCTGGGGGCGATCGTTTATCTGATTCCGCTTCCGCTTTCTCCCGACGCGCAGCTTCTCGCCGCCTTAATGGCCGCCACCGTGACCTATTTTGTGACCGAGCCGATCCCGCTGCCCATGACGGCCCTGTTGGCCCCCGTGCTGGCCATTGGGTTGGGCATTGGAAAGGCTGACGCCGTTCTCGCCTCGTTTGGACATCCGATTTTATTTTTACTGCTCGGAGGTTTTCTGCTTGCGCGCGCGATGGAGGTTCATCAGGTCAGCCGTCGTTTCTCGCTCTTTATTCTTTCCCAATCCTGGGTCGGTAACAATCCCTACCGTGTTCTGGCCGCGCTCGGAGGGGTCACTGCGTTTATTTCGATGTGGATCTCCAATACCGCCGCCACGGCCATGATGTTCCCGATTGCCCTGGGACTTCTTGGTTCCATGGAATTTCACGGCGATAAAGTTTACGCGACGGGGATGATGTTGATGATTGCCTTTGCGGCCTCTGTCGGCGGGGTCGCCACGCCGATTGGAACGGCCCCGAACCTGATTGGTATCGGCATGATCGAACAATATGCCGGAAGGCGGATCTCATTTTTTGAGTGGATGGCGCTTTGTGTTCCGATCACGATTGTGATGTTCGCGACGCTTTATTTTATCCTGCTGATGCTTCACCGGCCCAGGGAGGTTTCAAAAAAGGAGGCCGCATTGACCCTGGAGCCCATCGGGGCATGGCCCTTGGGGGCGTGGCATCGGGGGGAGAAGAACACCCTTGCGGCCTTGCTGCTGGCGGTTTTTCTTTGGGTCCTTCCTGGTATTCTGGGCATGGTGTTTGGCAACACCGCTGATATTTTAAAAGTGTATAACAGCCGATTTCCCGAGGGAGGCGTGGCGATTCTTGCGGCCAGCCTTCTTTTCCTGCTTCCTGTGGATGCAGCCCGGACGAGGATGACGCTCACCTGGGAGGAGGCGACCCAGATTGATTGGGGAACCCTTCTCTTATTCGGCGGGGGGTTGGCCCTGGGAGATTTGATGTTTAAAACCGGGCTTTCCAGATCCCTCGGACAGGGGGCGCTTTTGTTATTGCCCGAGCCATCCCTTTGGGGGATCACGGCCCTTTCTATCCTGCTCGCGATCGTCATCAGCGAATTGGGGTCCAATACGGCATCGGCCAACATGGTGATTCCGGTGGTCATTGCCATCGCGCAAACGGCGGGGGTGAACCCCATCCCTCCGGCGCTTGGCGCGACGATCGGGGCCAGCTTCGGATTTATGCTTCCCATTTCCACGCCGCCGAATGCCATCGTATATGGCTCTCGGTTGATTCCTATCCAAAAAATGGTTCGCGCCGGCCTTCTGTTTGACCTGATGGGGGGCATGATTATCTGGGGGGGGCTTAGACTGCTCTGTCCACTCCTGGGGTTGGCCGATTAAGGGGCTCCTATGATCTGGGTGGGTTTAACCGGTGGCATCGCGAGCGGAAAAAGCACGGTTTCCCGATTTTTGTGTGAGGCCGGCGCGGCGATGATTGACGCGGATCAGATTGCCCACGACCTGATTCGTCAAGGGGGGTGTGCCTATCAGCCGGTCGTTGAGGTGTTTGGAAGGCAGATTCTGGATGCCACCGGCGAGATCGATCGAAAACGGCTGGGTCAGATTGTCTTCGCCGACGCAGCGTCCCGCGCCAGACTGAACCTGCTGGTCCATCCCCCCCTTTTTGAGGTCGTACAGGCGAAAAAACAGGAGATTTTCTTGCGGGATAAAAGAAGCGTTATTGTCTTTGACGCGCCCCTTCTCATTGAGACCGACGCTTACCGTGAAATGGATTGGGTCCTTTTGGCCTATGTGGATCGAGGAGAGCAGGTGGCTCGCTTGATTCAGCGCGATGGCCTGACTGAAGATGAAGCCAATCGGCGTATTGACTCCCAGATTTTGCTGGAGGACAAGGTCTCTCTGGTGGATGAAGTGATCGATACCCGTCGCCCCCTTGTTGATCTGCAAAAGAGCGTTCAAGAGACCTATCATCGGCTCAAAGAAAAGGCAACCGGTCACACCGGCCGCACCGGTTGTTTGCGTTGACAAATGAAGGGGGTTTACCCTACCATCCGCCGGATGTCTGATCCTGTAGAAAAACGTCTCGACCAGTTGGAATCTGAAGTGTTATCGTTACGTCAGCAACTCGCAACGCTTCAGTTGGAGGTGAAGACCTTCCTGAAGCGGTATCTCCTTGCCTGTCCCGCCTGTAAAAAGGAGTTTGATCTTCTGGTCAATCATTACAGCATTGGCCTTTTCGATAACCTGGTCTATGTGAAATGCCCCCAATGCAACAAGTCCATGCCAGTTGTGGATCAGGAGGGGGGGGGCGTTGGCGTGGTTGCTGGATAACGTCAGTAAATGTTTAGGAAGTTGTTGTGTTGTTAAATGGAGAAGGAGAAGCGTATGTCAAATATCCGAGTGGTTCATACTGAATGCGGTGGCCCGGCCATGGATGATGATTCCATCCATCCGGATTTCCTCCCGCCATTCCTGACCGGAGGCGATTTTACCCTCACCTGCTTAACCTGCATGGACGAGATTACCGACCGCTCCGAACTGTCCCTATCCGAATATATGATGCAGTAGCCCTCTTTGCGGAGGGTCCTCTGAATGACCTCTGGCCAAGGATCAAGAAACCCCGATGGTTAATTCCCCCTTAGCAAAGGGGGTGAGGGGGTTGTCGAGAGTATTGGAGCCGATGCTCGCGCTATCGTTTCTTAGGGGCTCCATCACCATTAGGAAAAGCTCACAATGAAAAATACACTTATTGCCCTATCGGTAGCTGTCGCCGTTTCCTGCCTGGGAGTGCCCGCAAGTTGGGCCGAACCGGAGGCTCACATGATAATTCCCTGGCAGGATACTGCGAAGCATTACGGGGAGCATGCAACGGTAGTAGGTACGATTGTCGTCACTCATAATTCAGGGAAAGCCTGTTTTCTCAATTTCCATCCTGATTACAAGCGATATTTCACGGCGGTCATTTTTGCATCGGTCTTTTCCCGGTTCCCAGCGAATCCAGAAAATTACTATATATGGAAAGAAAGTTCGTGTGTCCGGTTACATCAAAGCATATAAGAGAAAACCGGAGATTATTTTAAACGATCCAGGACAAATAGAAATATTAGAATGATGAGATGTCGAACGCTTGAGCTAACCTGCTGTCTACCAATGCCTAACAATGGCTTGCAGGCGACCGCTCATAGCCTCTGCTCGTTCCTCGCTTCGGCTATCAGCGGCGCCTGAAGCATAGTGTTGGGCAATGGGTGTCGTCTTCGTGCGGATGTCCGACTGCAGGAGTCTTATATGATTGGTGTCAGACTTGCGATTCTCATGAAGAGATCCTTTGAAATACGCCCCACCAAGGGCTTCTCACTAAGACGCATCGCTCACATCCTCATGCTCATCTTCGCCCTCGCCGGCTGCAATGGTCCTATCGATCCGGCCGGGGGAGTTGCGACGATCACCGTCACACCCTCGCCGGCCTCAGTCGAGGTGGACAAGACCTTTCAATTTACGGCCCAGGCCAAAGCCTCTTCCGGGAACGGGCTCACCGGTGTGACCTTCACTTGGTCTTCTTCGAACCCCGCCGTGGCTACTGTAGATGCGAGCGGATTGGTGAAGGGTGTAGGGCTCGGCGAGGCGACGATCACGGCAACTGCCGAGGGTAAAATAGGAAGCGCCACCTTGACGGTTGTGGCCGGATCCATCCAGCCGCCCTCGGCCCCCACCGGCATTGCCAAAACGGTCGGCGATGGCCAAGTTACCCTGACCTGGAATGCGAACCCGGCCGGTGAGAGAGTCACTTCTTACACCCTCTACATGACCTCCGAGAGGGGAGTAACAAAGACCAGTTATTTGAGCCTGCCCGATGGGATGAAGCACGAAGGCGTCACCAGCCCCTTCACCCACACCAGCCTGACAAACGGCAAGACCTACTTCTTTGTGGTCACGGCGACCAATGCCAGGGGGGAGGGCGCCGAATCCATTGAAATCGCCGCCACCCCCGTTGATCTGATTGCTCCGACGGTGGTCTCAACCAACCCGGCCAACAACGACACTTCCGCGACGACGACTACCGTCACTGCCACCTTCTCGGAGGCGATGGATCCGGCGACAATCAACACCAGTACCTTCACGCTCAAAGCCGGAACGAGAGAGGTGGCGGGGGCAGTTTCCGGTAGCGGGAACACAGCGACGTTCAGGACGAGCCTCTCCCCCGCCACCCACCACACGGCGACAATCACCACGGGGGCAAAGGATCGTGCCGGCAATCCGATAGCGGCCAATCACTCCTGGGGCTTTATCACCTCAGCCAGCTTGAACCTCGCGGTGCGAGGGAACGGTTCGGTTACAAGCAGCCCTGCCGGGATCTCCTGCCCGATGACTTGTTCCGCCTTCTTTGCGTTCGGGGCCTCTGTGACTCTGACGGAGTCGCCAGGCGAAGGCTCCAGCTTCAATGGCTGGGACGGGGCCTGCTCGGGGATCTCAACCACCTGCATCGTGGGGATGGATACCAATAAAGTAGTGGTGGCGAACTTTGTGGGATTTAAAGTCACCCGATTAGTCAGTGAATTAATGAGCATTGGAGAGCTTGCCGTAGATGATACCTTTGTCTATTTCGTTTGGGCTCTGGCCGGTGATGGTCGTGTAGCGAAAGTGCCCCTAAGTGGCGGAACCGTTACCACTCTGGTGAGTGGATTGAGAGCACTCACTGTCGTTGCTATTGATGACACGCATGTGTATTTTACGGATTGTGGAACTGATACCTGTACGGGTGGAATTGAACCGAACTGGCCCTCAATCAAAAAGGTTTCTAAGGACGGAGGCGAAGTTACGATATTGGCTGGCGGTCTGAGCCATCCTAATGATCTTTCTGTAGACAGCACGCATGTCTACTTTACAGAATCATCACCCGCAACCGTCAAGAAAGTCTCCAAGGCTGGTGGAGCGATTACCACCTTAGCTACTGGCGGGTCCGCCGCATTTGGTGGAATCGCTATAGATGACACAGATGTCTATTGGATGGAGTCGGGCGCAGGCAGAGGAAACGTACTTAAGGTCTCAAAAAATGGTGGAGCTGTCACTAATCTGGCGAACCTAATCTTTATAACACGGAATAGGATTGCAGTTGATACCAGCTTTGTCTATTTCACCGAGACAGGCTCGATAGGAGCAGGAGCTGTGAAAAAAGTCCCCAAGACTGGGGGAACTGTTGTCACTCTGGCCAGTAACCTAAACGACCCAGGAGCCATTGTGGCGGACAGCACTACCGTGTACTTTTTAGAATGCGGTAGCCTTACACCCTGTTCTGGAGGCGTTCCCACTGGAGCACTGAAGAAAGTTTCTAAGGATGGAGGCTTAGTCACAACACTGTTTACCACTGCGATAGGACAGTCCCCAGGTACTATTGGCCTCGACGTAGATAATACAGCAGTATACTTTGCAGATCCTGGCAAAGGAGGTCTAACGGGAACTATTAACAAAGTGTCAAAGTGAAGCCACCTAAAATCAGTAGAACTGCGAAACGGGAGCCTGACCCAATACTGTTCACTTAGATAAAAGTCTGCTATATTTCACCTCCATAATCAAATCAATGTGGAGGGCAATATGGCAAGAAGCAAAGTGGGTTTGGGGGTTGGGAGTCGGCTTGCGGATTATTTGAGCACTGGCTTGCTGGCTCGTGTATTCCCGTCTCATATTATCAACGAAGCACTCAATGCGCATCAGTGTAACAGCGAGCGTGTACGAGTCTTTCCAGCATCTGCCGTGGTGTACTACACCATGGCGTTGAGCTTATATAGCGAGGCCGCTTACGAATCGGTGTTTGCTGCGGTCGCACAAGGATTGGCATGGAAAGACAAAACACCGATGGCTCCCGTAAAGGTCGTCAAGTCCGCGATCAGTAAAGCGCGCTCACGGCTCACATGGAAGGCATTCAAAGCGATTGGGCAGCGCTGCTGTCGTCCGTTGGCTCGGAAAGAGGATACAGACGCTTTTTTTTCGGGCTATCGTCTTGTTGCCATGGATGGCTCAAACTTTGAGATACCGGATGAACAAGGCAATGTAGAAGTCTTTGGTTATCCGGGGGGGCGAACTGGGGAGGCAGGCTACCCACAAGCCCATTGTGCTATTTTGACGGAATGTGCCAGTCACGCCATTTTGGATGCCGAACTGGGTGCTTATAAACAATCCGAATGGGAACTCGCAGCGCCGTTGTTGCGTAGTTTGACGCCTGACATGTTGTGTATGGCCGATCGTGGTTTTCTGGGGTACGCCCATTGGCAGGCTGGCCTCAAAACGGGTGCGCAACTGTTATGGCGGATGCCGAAAAGTCTAATTCTTCCGGTTGAAAAGCTGTTGGACGATGGCTCTTATCTGAGTCAGTTCTACCCCAATGAGCGCGACAGGAGAAAGCGAATCAATGGAATCGCCATCAGGGTGATTGAGTATGCCTTGCCACAGGTGCCAGCAAGCGAACCGATGTATCGTCTCGTCACGACATTACTCAATGACAAGCGTGCTCCTGCAGAAGCGTTGGCTCGGCTGTATCACGAACGATGGGAGGTGGAGTTGGTGTTTGATGAGCTGAAGACCCATTTGGTTCATAGTCGTCGCGTCCTGCGCAGTAAAACGCCGGAGTTGGTGCGTCAAGAATTCTATGGCTGGGTAATGGCACACTACGCAGTGCGTTGGTTGATGTATCAAGGTGCAGCCCATGCAACTATCCCCAATCGCGCGCTCTCTTTTACTGCCAATGTGCAGTTAATCCGCCGAAGCCTGCCCCAGTCTGGGGCAATTCCCCCCTGTGCGCCATAAAAAATGGTATCAAATGTTATTTGAGGCGGCGGCAAAACTGTTGTGTGTATCCAGTCGTGGGAAAATAAATCCTCGGATGGTCAAACGGAGACACTCTCCATACGCCTCGTACAAAAGGCCAAGGGCTGTCATCATGCAAATTAACTTTACACCGCTTATTAGACTCGGAGGCACCTAAGTGAACAGTATTGGGTCAGGTCTTGCAAATAAAGGGTCACAAATAAAGGGTCAGGTCTTGAAATATCATATTAGTTTTGTTACTATTTAGAGATGGCAAGACCATTGCGGATTGAATATGCTGGTGCGGTCTATCACCTCACTTCCAGAGGTAATGCCCGCAAAAATATTTTTGCGGATGACTCCGATAGAACACTCTTTATGGACACGCTTAGCGCAGTCGTGAAGCGATATAACTGGTTATGCCATGCCTACTGTCTCATGGATAATCACTACCACCTGATGATCGAGACCCCCGATCCGAATCTCTCTATGGGTATGCGTCATCTGAATGGAATCTATACGCAGAGATACAACCGCAGACACAAGAGACCCGGCCATCTTTTTCAGGGACGCTTCAAAGCCATACTGGTGGAGAAGGAAAACTATCTGCTTGAACTCTGTCGTTATGTGGTTCTCAATCCGGTGCGTGCGAGGATGCTGGAAACGCCAGAACAATGGGCATGGAGCAGTTATCGGGCTACGGCGGGTTTTGATATAAAGATTGATTGTCTTACAACGGAATGGATTGTAGACCTGTTTAGTCAAAAAAGGAACGAAGCTCAAAAAGGTATCAGCGATTTATCGCAGAGGGAATGCAGCAAGCGTCCCCCTGGAAAAAACTTCAAGGGCAGATGCTGTTGGGAGATACGGGTTTTATCGAGAAGTTCAAACACCTGCTGTCGGATAAGGAGCAGATCAAAGAGATACCGCGATTACAGCGATATGCTGGACGACCGAATTTATCGACACTCTTTAAGGGGATAAAAACAAAAACTGCGAGAGATAAAAGCATTTATGACATCCATTTAAAATACGGTTATACTCTGAAAGGGATTGCAGATCACCTGAATATTCACTATACGACTGTTAGTAAGATTATTTTAAAACAAGTAAAGAAATAAAAACGATATTTCAAGACCTGACCCTTTTACTCTTTTATTAAGAAGGAGTTATTTTCTAACCTTTTCGGCTAGATTTCTTCATGAGGCAACGATACCC
>CAYRGU010000089.1:0-10735 GCA_964423845.1 uncultured Nitrospirota bacterium | reverse complement strand
AGACCCATACGAAACTGGAGGCGATGAGAAGCCACCCTGCCGCAAAATTCTCGGAGCAGCATGCTGTATTAGAGTCCCTTATGGGTAGAGTGTGAATAAAATATTCCCTTCAACCGATAACGCATCCGACCTTCATCGAAGGCCGGACCGGGTCTGTTTTTATCGAGAACGTCGAAGTTGGAACGAGGGGAGAAATTCATCCGAAGGTTCTTTCACGTAGGCAAATCGGGATGCCAACGGTGGCCTTCGAGGTCAGGGTAGAGGGACTTCTTCCGCCGTGCGGATAGAACAGAGGGCTGATGAAAAAGCCCCCTGTTCACTCACAGGTTGTTTTCAATCGGTTTCGGCTGCATCAACGCACCGGGATGGCCCATCGTTCTACCCCGGCCACCTTGGCCACCTTGGAAAGGGTCAAGAGGCTACTTTTTCAGCGCCACTCATTTCGATAATTTTAGCAAAACTGGGGGCGTCCATCGCGGCATATTCAGCCAGGATCTTACGGTTAAGCAGAACCCCGGCCTTCCTTAGGCCTTCCATGAATCGGCTATAGGTGATCCCATGGATTCTCACGGCTGCGCTGATTCTGGCAATCCAGAGACGCCTGAAATTCCGCTTTTTTTGCCGCCGATCGCGATAAGCGTAGACCAACGATTTATCGACGGCCTCTGTCGCGGTCCGATACAGTTTGCTCTTTGCCCCAAAATATCCACTGGCCAGTTTAAGACGACCTTTGCGCCGCTGCCTGGTTTTTGGGCCTCCTTTTGCTCTTGGCATTGCCGACTCCTATTTAAGTAAGAACGTAAAACTACTTTTTATACTGAAAATTGTTACTTCGGATAAGGAAGCAACCGCTTCACCATGACGATTTCCCCGGTGTGGACCAGGGTTGTGCCATCCGTGTTCCGTTTCCTTCGTGAGGATTTATGGCCCAGGAGATGCCGTTTTCCGGCCTGCCTTCTGACCACTTTGCCGGTCCCCGTAATTTTAAATCGCTTGGAGGCACCGCTGTGATTTTTTAATTTCATTTATGCTCCTTTCCTGCCTTTGGAATTAAAACCATCGCCATACAATTTCCCTCCATCCTGGGAGGAAACTCGGGTTGTCCCACCTCCTGTAACGCCTGTTGAATATGCGCCATAATCTCTCGTCCACGTTCCTGATGGGCCATCTCTCTGCCCCGGAACATCAGGGAGATCTTGACCTTGTTCATCTCCTCCAGAAAATCCCTCGCGTGCTTCACCTTGAAGTCGAGGTCATGTTCGCCTGTGAAGGGCCGGAGTTTGATCTCCTTCAGATGCATTCCCTTCTGATGGAGTTTTGCCGCATGGTCTTTCTTGTTCTGCGAATACTTAAATTTTCCAAAATCGAGGATCCGACAAACGGGAGGATTGGAGGTGGGAGAGATTTCTACCAGGTCCAAGGCTTCTTCTTCCGCTTTTTGCAACGCGTCCTGTGTCAAAAAGACGCCAACCTGATCCCCGTTACTGCCGATGAGACGAACCTCCTTAACCCGTATTTCCCGATTGACCCTTAATTTTGAAGCGATTGGCTCCCTCCTGGTTAAAAGTTATTCTTCGGCGATACGCCGGTCTACGATTTCCGTTTGAAGGGTGGCAAGAAATCCCTGCGGGCTTGAAGCCAGCGTCTCACCCTTACGATTACGGATAGAGAGCGTCCCATGGGACACCTCTGCCTTCCCCACCACCGCCATATAAGGAACCTTCATCATCTGGGCTTCTCGAATTTTAAGGCCGACCCGTTCGTTGCGATCATCCAATTCGCTTCGAATTCCCGCGTCAAGGAGCGTCTGGTGGATCTCACGCGCATACGGCTCTTCCTGCTGGGTGATTGGAATGACCTTGGCCTGCACCGGGGCAAGCCATGTCGGGAAAGCCCCCCCATAATGCTCGATCAAAATGCCGAAAAAACGCTCAATGGAGCCCATCAGGGCGCGATGGAGCATGATGGGCTGATGGTCTTTCCCATCCGCGCCACGGTAGGTGATCCCAAATCGCTCCGGAAGGTTAAAGTCAACCTGAATGGTAGAACATTGCCAGGAGCGGTCCAACATATCTTTAATTTTCAAATCAATCTTGGGCCCGTAGAAAACCCCTTCCCCGGGGTCAATCTTGTAGTCGAGGCCTTTTTGTTTCAACGCCCCTTCCAGGGCGGCGGTGGCCTGATCCCACTGCGCAAGGTGGCCGACATATTTCTCCGGGCGGGTGGAGAGATAAATCTCATACTTTTTGAATCCAAAGGTGGTCAGGACAAAAAGGGTGAAATCCAGAATCTTCAGGATTTCAGACTCGATTTGATCGGGGCGACAGAAAAGATGGGCGTCATCCTGGGTGAACCCGCGGACCCTCATCAAGCCGTGCAGCACGCCAGATCGTTCATAGCGGTAGACCGTTCCAAGTTCAGAGAAGCGAAGCGGAAGATCCCGGTAGCTTCTCCCCTGGGATTTATAGATCATGATGTGAAAAGGACAGTTCATCGGCTTGATTTCGTAAGGAGCGCCATCGATCTCCATCGGGCTGTACATATTCTCTTTATAGAACTTAAGATGGCCACTCTGCTCCCAGAGATCAAGCCGGGCCATATGCGGACTGAAAACCAGCTCGTACTGGGCCCGAAGGTGCGCCTCTCTCCAGAAATCTTCGATCGTCTTCCGGATAATGGCCCCCTTTGGGTGCCAAAGAACCAGGCCGGGGCCGATTTCATCCGTCATGGAAAAAAGATCAAGTGCCTTTCCCAGCTTTCGATGATCGCGCTTTTTAATTTCTTCCAGTCGTTGCAGATGCGCTGACAGCTCCTCTTTCTTGGCAAACGAGGTGCCATAGATCCGTTGGAGCATTTTGTTGGCTTCATTGCCTCGCCAGTAGGCGCCTGCGGAGGAGGTGAGCTTATAGGCCTTGATGTGGCCGGTGGAGGGGACATGCGGCCCCGTGCAAAGATCAATGAACTCTCCCTGCCGATAGGCCGAGATGGGGGGGGAGGTAATCTCCTTGATCAGTTCAACCTTGTACGGCTCGCCACGTTCCTCAAAAAGTTTGATCGCCTCTTCCCGGGACAGCTCCATCCGTTGAATGGGGAGGTCCCGTTTGATAATCTGCGCCATTTTCGCTTCGATCATTTCGAGGTCGGAAGGGGTGAAGGGGCGTTCGAAATCAAAGTCATAGTAAAACCCCTCTTCAATGGCAGGGCCAATCGTCATCTTGGCTGCGGGGAAGAGCTCTTTAACCGCCTGCGCCAGCAAATGAGAAGAGCTATGCCGATAGACCTCTCTGCCCTCGGGAGAATCAAAGGTGAGCGGAATGATTTCCGCTTCCTGCGAGACCTTTGCGGACAGGTCAGTGGGGACGCTGTTGACCGAAATCGCAAGGATTCCTCCCGACGGAAAAATGGCGTGAAGGGCCTCTGAAAAGGGGGTGCCGACGACGGCTTGAATCTCTTTGCCACCGCGAAATTTCAGACAAACTTCTGACACAAACAATCCTCAAAATAAGAAAAGGCACCAATCTGGGTTATTGATGCCAGTTCACGTTTTTAGAAACTTCAGTGATCCGTAGACCTGCCACGATAAAAGGCAGCCGCTGATCTATCCACGACACAAACAAAGGCCACGACACAAATCAAACAAAGGCCCAAACAAAGACCATGGTAGGCACGGGCGGTCTTGAACCGCCGACCTCTTGCGTGTCAAGCAAGCGCTCTACCCCTGAGCTACGCGCCTGTACCCCATCAAAATAGGCCACATCCTATAGAAATAGCTTGAAGATTGTCAAGGAATCCGGTTCCTTATTCTCGTTTGACGTTAGAGTGATTGATAGACTACTCTATGCCGGTTTTAACTTAAGGTTTAAGGAGGTTGGGATGAAAGGATGGAAGGATCTGGTCGGTGAGGCAAAAAAGGAAGTCCCCCTCCTTCAGGTGCAGGAGGTGAAGGGAAAGTTGGATGCGGGGGAGGAATTTCTCCTGATTGATGTCCGGGAAGCGGATGAGTATCAAAAGGGGAGGATTCCGAACGGTATTTCAATGCCACGGGGCGTTCTTGAAATGAGGGTGGAGCAGCATGTCAAGGATTCGAAAAAACAACTGATTCTTCATTGCGCCGGGGGCGGTCGAAGTGCGGTTGCCGCGCAGAGTTTGAAGAAGATGGGCTATGAGAATGTCGCCTCCATGGAAGGGGGATTTGACGGGTGGTGTCGAGCGGGATACCCCGTTGAGAGATAAAGATGGGTGATCACCCCTGGGATACGCCCGGCGCCCCGTCTCCCGCAGCGACGCCCGTGGGGAAAGAAGGGGGGGCTGGAGCCAAAACGTCTGTAGAAAAAAAGTGGCAGACGAACCTTGCGAAGGTGGCCTTCGCAAAATCTTTTCCGGGCCAGATGACAAGCTGGGGCCATGCCGCCGGAAAAACCATTGACTGCGTGGTCCCCCTCGTGGGGCGATCTGTTTGTGTTGTCATTTTTACGGATCGCACGTTTATTGTGAATGCTACGGCCCCCCTTGAACCGGCAGAGCAGATCGCGTCCCTTCTTGTCGCACGGCCTCTTCTTGCGCCACATTACAAGACGGCGTACCAATTGCTGGATCAATATATTGCCGCAGATCAGGAGATGCAGCGGATGGCGCGTCTTGAAAATATCCTGGGAGCGGTCAGAAATAATCTTCCGCAGATTCCGGAGATCAAAGAGGCGCTGAAACGTCTGTTAGCCGATTAGAGTCTGAAAGACCATGCCAGAATATCAGCATCACATTTTTATTTGTATGAATCAGCGGCCCGATGAGGATCCCCGTGGTTGCTGTGCGGCGAAAGGATCTGCGATGATTCGGGATGCCTTTAAGGAAGAGATTGGACGGTGTGGATTAAAGGGAAAAGTCCGGGCGAATCAGTCGGGATGTCTGGATGCCTGTGCCATGGGGCCCTCTGTGGTGATCTATCCGGAAGGGGTCTGGTACACCCTCAAAACCAAAGAAGATGTCACGGAGGTGATCGAGAGACACCTCCTCGAGGGGAAGATTGTAGCGCGGCTCCTGATGCCCACCCCATAGGGGTACGTGAGGATTGCGAGCGAGTGAGAACACCGCAGATGGCCTGTGGATCAGTGACCCTCGCAGACCTCGCAGGGTTCGCAACCCTTTCAACAGCCTGTTAAGGAATTGCCTTGCCAGAGTTACTTGCGCCGATACAGATGGCCCCTTCCTATCGGGTCTCTTTTTTTAGCCTGGGTTGCCGGCTGAATCAGTCCGAGAGCGCCGCGTTGGCCTCCGGATTCTCTTCGGAGGGGTTTGATCTGGTTGATACGTCCTCGACCGCTGACATCAGCGTCATTAATACCTGTTCTGTCACGAGCGATGCGGAGGCAACGTGTCGCGGGCTGATTCGAAGGCTCTTAAAAAAAAATCCAAAGGTTTTTATCGCCGTCACCGGGTGTTATGCCCAGGTGGGGGGGGACATCTTAAAAAAAGTCCCTGGGATCGATTTGATTGTTGGCACAGAACACAAGATGGACCTCCCTCAATTGATCCACAAGGCCTGGGAGGGGGGCCTGCCCGAAAAGCGGCCTTTCCCGATGGTGATCCATACCTCAAAAATTTCCCGGAGGGAGTTTACCCTCCCTGCCTACGCTGCCTTTGATTTTGCCACCCGCCCCAGCATCAAAATCCAGGATGGATGCGACTTTTTTTGTAGCTTCTGTATTATTCCCCTGACGCGGGGAAGGGAGCGGAGCCGACAATTTAAAGATGTTCTGATGGAGGCCTCCCTTTGGGCGGCGCGCGGCCATCGGGAGATTGTTTTAACCGGCGTCAATTTGGGGCAGTATCAGTCTGCGGGGAAGAGTCTCCCGGATTTGATTGATGCGTTGGAGCAAATCGATGGCATCTCGAGAATTCGAATCTCCTCGATCGAACCGACGACGGTCTCGGATCGCCTTTTAAGTCAAATGGCCCACTCACGAAAACTGTGTCCCTATTTGCATCTTCCCGCGCAGAGCGGGAGCAATACGATTCTCCTGGCCATGGCGCGAAAATATACCCGAGAGGATTATATTCATTTTGTGGAGAGGGCTGTGGCAGCCGTTCCTGGTTTGGGACTTGGAACGGATCTGATGGTTGGCTTCCCGGGGGAAGGAGAGGTGGAATTTCAGGAGACCCTTTCACTCATCACCAGGCTGCCTTTTTCATACCTGCATGTCTTTCCTTTTTCAGAGCGAAAAGGAACTCGGGTCCTCCGGATGGGGGTGCCCCCGGTCCCTTCCCGTTTAATCCGGGAGAGGACCCGCCTTTTGTGCGACCTTTCTAAAAAACTTCGGGAGAAGTTCTGTCAGGGTATCCTGGGTCAAACGGTGGAAGTTCTCTTTGAGACGCAGAGCGATCCAGGCCGCCTCGCCGGCTACACGCCCAATTATATACGGGTGGAAGTGGAAAGCTCACGGGACCTTTCGGGGCAGGTCCTGCCCGTCGTGGTGACTGGCGTGGAAAACGGTTTGGCCGTGGGGGTGTTGGCTTAACTTTTAGGGAGATAGGAAATCTTCGGATCGTTATGAACGTTTATCTTGAAACTTACGGCTGTCAAATGAATGAGTACGATTCGGAACTGGTCCGATCCATTTTACAGACGGCCGGACATCACTTTACGTCGTCTTTTGAGGAGGCGGAGGTGGTGCTGATGAACACCTGCGCCATTCGGGAGAATGCCCATCGGAAAATATACAACCGGCTGGATCAGTTTCGACCCGTGAAAAAGGCAATGAAAAAGGCGGGGAGGCCATTCGTCGTGGGCGTTCTGGGGTGTATGGCGCAAAATCTGAAGGAGGACCTCTTTGCCCATCCCGTGGTCAGCCTGATTGTTGGGCCGGACAGTTATCGCGCCCTGCCTAAATTGATTGATGAGGCGGCCCGCAGTGGCTCTCGTGACATGGCGGCCTATCTCTCGGAGTATGAAACCTATGAGGAGATTGTCCCCACGCGGGTGGAGGGGGTCAACGCGTGGGTGGCGATCATGCGGGGATGCGATAACTTCTGCACCTTCTGTGTGGTGCCCTATACCCGAGGGCGGGAGCGCAGCCGGTCCATGGCGGGGATTGTCGCGGAGGTAGAAGCGCTGTCGGAGGCAGGCTGTCCGCAGGTGACCCTTCTGGGACAAAACGTGAACTCCTATCACGATGGCGAAACGACCTTTGCCGAACTCATCACTCGTGTCGCGGAGGTTCCTGCCATCCGGCGGGTTCGATTCACCTCGCCGCACCCGAAGGACTTTCCGCGTCCGCTTCTCAAAGCGATCGGGGCGCACCCCCATATTTGCAAACACATTCATCTCCCGCTTCAGGCGGGGTCGGATCGCGTGTTAAGTCTGATGGGGCGAACGTATTCCCTCAAGGAATATCTCGCGTTGGTCGATGAAATTTACGCCTGCATTCCAAACGTCGCCCTGACCACCGACATTATCGTGGGCTTTCCCACGGAGACCGACGCGGACTTCCAGGAGACGGCCCGCGTGCTCTCTCAAATCGAGTTTGAGAGCGCCTATATTTTTAAATACTCGGAGCGCAAGGGGACGATTGCCGCAAGAGAGTATCCGGATGATGTGCCCCCCGAGGTGAAAACAGATCGGATCGTTCGGCTTCTTGATCTACAACATGAGATTTCTCTGCGGAAGAATCGGGCGCGGATGGGGCAGCGGTTTTCTGTTCTCATCGAAGGGGCCTGCGATAAGCGATTGGGGCATCAGTTTGGAAAGACCGATGGCCATACGACGGTGATCTTTCCCGAAACAGGCCATTCGAAAGGAACCTTTGTTTCTGTGGAGATTCTGGATGCGACCCCGGGCACCCTCTTTGGGCGGTGCGTTGAGGGGTAATCCGTGATCGATCAGAGCGGCTCGATCTGGCATGGCACGATCCAGCTCTCCTATTCTGCCATGCTTCCTGAAACACCACAGCTCGCCTTAATTTTAATCCATGGTTTAAGTGAGCATAAGGGGAGATATCGCGCCCTTCAAAAGACGTTGGCCGAAGCGGGGCATGCCGTTTATGCGTATGACCAGCGGGGGTTTGGTCAATCCGGTGGCGTAAGGACTCATGTCGAGCGGTATGCCGACTATTTTTTAGACCTGAAGGAGGTCATCGCTTTTGTTCGGGTCCGCCATCCTGGCTTGAAAATAATCCTCATCGGCCACAGCCTGGGGGGATTGGTCTCGGCCACTTTTTGCGTCGAATTCCCAGACGAGGTGGAGGGGCTTATCTTGTCCGCGCCGGCCTACGAGGTGTTCCCGCTTCCGCGTTTGCTGGAAGGAATGGCCCGCCTGATGAATCATCTGCTCCCCAACCGACCGATTCGTTATGTCAGCGCGCCTGAAAAATTAAGTCACGATCCCGAAGTGGTTGCGGCGTTTCGACGGGATCCCCTCGTCCAGTCTGCCGCCACGCCTCGATTCTACGCCGAGTTTTGCAAAATGAATCGCGTGCTTCATCAAAAGGCGGGTCAGATACAACGCCCGACCCTCATCTTGCAGGGAAGTGCCGATACCCTGGTGAGGCCCCAGGGGGCGAGGGCACTTTTTCATCAGATTCAATCCCGTGAGAAACAGATCCGCTGGTATGAAGGGTTTCTCCATGAACCGTTCAACGAGATCGGTCGGGAACGGGTTATTGCTGATGTCATCGGGTGGCTCAAGTCGTGCTTCCCATAGCCGGCTGTTGAAAGGTTTTTACCCCTCCTCCACGGGCAGTTCCCGAAGATTAATCATTGCGATTCCGACCACAATGAACCCCAGGCTGGCGATCAAATAGTGGGTGATGGGATCGTGCAGAATCAAGTGGCTCAAGAGGACCGACAGGAGGGGGACCAGCGCTGAAAAAGAGACCATCTGGCTTGCGGGATATTTTTTGAGCAAGAGCGTTGCGGCCACAAAGCAGAATGCCCCGACGACGACCCCCTGATAGAGCAGCGCGACGATGACAGGCGTGGCGGTTGTGGCGGGGAGGGACTCGTTCAAAAGACGGGAAGAGAGTCCGAGGAGCGGCACCCCAAACGCCATTTGCCAGAAGACAACTTTGACGGGGTGCCGGGTCTCAATCAGTTTTTTGATATAAATCGTTTTGGCGGCCAGGATGAACGCGCTGGTTAAAATAAGCAGCTGTCCGGTATAAGACGCCGACGGCGCATAGAGGTGATCCCAAAAAAGGATAAGGATTCCGACAAAGGCGAACATCAGGCCGACGACCTTATAAAACGTCAGTCGGTCGTGTGGGATAAAAAAGTGGGCAAGCATGGCGATAAAAAAGAGGTTCGTGTGAATGAGAACCGAGGCATGGGCCGCAGAGGTACGGGTGGTCCCCAGATAGAAAAGTCCAATCTGCAGGGCGAACAACGTCCCACTGATCGCGTGCAGACCCACCTCTCGCCCTCGAATCCGAAGGAAGATATTCCGCGCCATACAGTAAATAAAGATGCCTGTCACGCCAAGCATGAAGCGGAGCGTGGCCATCGTCAGGGGCGGGATCTGATCTCCAGCAATTTTAATGGAGACGACATTTCCACTCCACAATAAGTTAATGAGGAGAATGAAGGGAAGGATTCGCCGGTCGAGGAGGGTCTTGTTCAACGCGGGGGTTGCTTCGTGTTTTCTTTTTTGATTGAGAGAATGACCTCCTCCGACGCCTCCTTGGAGGGGGTCTCGGGGGGCAGAGCGACGGTGGGAAATAGGGCGTTAAGCCCCTCCTGTTGCTTTTGCCGCATTCTATTGATGGCATTGAGGCTTTCCGACAGGTTCGGGAGGGCGGAGGTGATATTTTCTATGGCGCGCGCAGGAGATTGTTGCATCAACGTGGTATAGATCACGGCGCTGACGAGGCCGATAAAAATAAGTTTTAGAAAAAGGCGAACGAAAAAACTCATGACTTTATATTGCAGGTAGAGGATCAGCAGGGCAAGCCCGGTCAACAACACGATGTATGAGGAAAAGGGCCGCATCATCCAGTGATGGATCTGAATGAGCCTCTTTTCGATCCGATCATAAGTCGAAGCGGCTTCTTCTGAAACAGGAGAAAGGGGTACGGCCTGATGGGTCAACAGGACTTCCCCTTTTTCCGTGACCTGTCTTTGCGCCTCGGCCTTTAATTGGAGGGGGTAAAGCAGCAGGAGGATGAGGAGCCAGGTCCGATACACGATTCCCTCTTTGGGGGTTATTGCAAGGGCCTGTAGGTCAATCCGGTTTCCTGACATTCTTTCAGGCGGGGGAGGTGGCTATCCTTTCCCGAAATCGTCGGATTTTGAACAGGCCATTCAATGGCGATGTCCGGATCGTTCCAGAGAATACCCGCCTCATGCTGGGGAAAGTATTCCTCCGTGGTTTGGTAGAGCACCTCCGCCGTTTCGGTGATGACGCAGAAGCCGTGCGCGAAACCGGTCGGCACATAAAACATCTTTTTGTTTTCAGCCGATAGAATGACCCCAACCCATTGGCCGAAGGTGGGTGATCCGTGACGAATGTCCACGGCCGCATCAAAAATCTCCCCCTGGATGACCCGCACCAGCTTTCCCTGGGCCTTGGGCGGTTTTTGATAATGCAGTCCCCGCAACACGCCTTGCGTTGACCTGGAATGGTTGCCTTGAATGAATGGGGCCGACATCCCGAGGGCCATGAATTCGGACTGCTTATAGGTTTCCAAAAAAAATCCGCGATCATCCTGAAAGATTGTGGGCTGGATGACGATGACCTCTGGAATTC
>CAYRGU010000088.1:0-2551 GCA_964423845.1 uncultured Nitrospirota bacterium | reverse complement strand
CTCTAAAAACCTACTGCGCGGCCCGATTGCTGCGTTGCGCGGTACTCGTAATCCTCATGTACAAACACGTACACTGCGGTTCCTGCGTTCCGTGCGCCTTGCAATCAGACCGCTCGCTACGGTTTTTAGAGGTGCCCTTATGAAAATCCTATACAATCTGATGGGAGTCTTATCGGGACCTTTTCACTTTTTCCTTCAGCATCCCATATAAAAAGAAAAACTCTTCCGACTTGAGTTTGGCCTGGATCAAACTGTAAATCAGAACACTTGCAAGGAGGGTGCTGAAAAGCAGGACCCCCTTCGTTTCCCAATGACCGCCCCTCATCCAGATCTCCTGACGGACGACCCAGAAGGCGGGCGTGATCATGACACAAGAGGCCACGATCACTTGCAGGGTGGATCGGAGCATCTTGTTGATCTCCATCCCGCCGAGAGATGTTTTAAGAATAAACAGGAGGGCCAGAAAATTGAAAATCGCCGAGAGCGCAGTGGCCAATGCCAATCCGCGATGGCCCAGCGGTTTCATCAACAGCAGGTTGAGCAGGAGATTGATGAGGATGGAGATCAATCCGATCTTGACGGGTGTTTTCGTATCTTGAAGAGAGTAAAAAACGGAGGCCACAATCCGAATGCCTGCGAAAGCGGGGAGGCCAATGGCGTAACAAAAAATGGCGTCTGCGGTTCCCTGCGTGGCAATTGCCGTAAATTCACCATGCTCAAAGAGCAGGTGAACAATAGGGACCCGTAAGAAGATCAGCCCGATCATGGCGGGGAAGGTAATGAAAAAGACCATCCGCAGGCCAAAGGAAAAGGTTTGTCGCAGGGCCTCGGTCTCTTTTTGAGCGGCCTGGGCCGAGAGGGTCGGAAGAATGGCCGTGGCCAGCGCGACGGCGAAAACGCCAAGCGGAAATTGAATCAGCCGCATGCCGTAATAGAGAAAGCTCACACTGCCAGTCGGGAGATAGGAAGCAATCAGGGTGTTGACCAGAAGATTAATCTGGGTGACCGAGAGTCCCAGTGAAACGGGCAGGATCAGTTTCCAGATTTTAACGATCCCCGGGTGGAGTGGCCAGGAGCATTGAAAGGAGGGCGGGAAGCCTTCTTTGTAGAGCGCGGGAAGCTGAATGGCCCACTGGGCAATCCCTCCGATGGCCACGCCCAGGGCCGCGCCATAAACCGGCTCCGAAAAGAGGGGGGCGACCACGATAAAGAAAATAATACTGACGAGATTAAAAATACCCGAGGCCATCGAGGGGGGGCCAAATCGGTGTGCGCTGTTGAGGATTCCCATCGCCAGCGCGGCCATGGAAACGAACAAGAGGAAGGGGAACATGATCTGGGTCAGTGTGGTGGTGAGTTGGAACTGCAGCGGGTTCCTGGCAAATCCGGGGGCAATGAGGGTGACGATGGCGGGAGCAAGAAGTATCCCGATGGAAACCAGGATCGAAAGGCCAAAAAACAGGAGGGTGAAGGTGGTGTTGGCAAGCGCTTTGGCCTCGGCTCGGGACCGTTTCTTGAGGTATTCCGTAAAAACGGGGATGAATCCAGCGGACATCGATCCTTCCGCGAAGAGCTCCCGAAGCATGTTGGGGATACGAAAGGCGACATAGAAGGCATCTGCGGCAGGGGTCGCGCCGAAAAACTTCGCCAGAATCATATCCCGGATAAATCCAAGAATACGGCTGACAAACGTTCCCAGGGCAATGATGCCTGCGGAGGCCGCGACCGCTTTGTTTGTGGTTAATGTTTTATCTTGACTTGTCATCCGTGGCCATGATAGATAGGGCGTTCTTTTAGTGTCATGCGTATCGTCATTTTTTAACTTTGTGGGAAATTCTGATCATGCCAAACCATGTCTCCGCTGAGAAAAGAGTTCGTCAGTCCATTCGAAGAAGAGAGCGGAACAAGAAGGTGGTCTCCGCGACGAGAACGGCCGTTAAGAAGGTTTATCTGGCCGCCACGGAGGACGCTCCTCTGCTTAAATCGGTTCTTAAAAAGGCCATTGAGGCCCTGGATGGCGCGGCGGCAAAGGGAGTGATCCCGAAAAAACGGGCCTCGCGCAAGGTCTCTCGTCTGTCGCTTCGGGTCAACAAGCTTCTCGCTGGCACCGTCTCTTAGCGTTTTAAAAAGACCCATCTGCTCTGTTCTCACTCGCTCGAAATCCGCCCTACCTCAAAAAGGCGGGTGTGTATCCCGTGCCTTTTCTCATGACATCCAGAAGCATCGCCTCCAGGATAAAGAGGGAGGAGATTCCGCTTCCCTTTAGCGCGGAATTGGCAGAAAGTGCCAGAACAATTCCCGCCTGAATTTCAGAATTTTTCCAGTAAGAGAGCCGGTGTAAAAACTTTTCCCGCAGGGAAGGGGGGAGTCGAAAGTTATGGCCCGCCAGTTTCTCTGAAATGGCCGCAGGGGAGAGCCCGGCCTCCACGCTTTCCTTGGCAATGGCCATCATCTGCCATTGACGAAGAATCATGGCCAGGATTAGAAGAGGGGGTTCCCCTTCGGAGTGAAGGGCCGCAAGCAGCGTCAGCGCTTCTTTGAGATTTTTCTC
>CAYRGU010000087.1:0-16504 GCA_964423845.1 uncultured Nitrospirota bacterium | reverse complement strand
CCCAATCCCCACAATTTCAATGCGCTTATCATCCACCACCGAACCGACGATGGCAGACACCTTGGTCGTACCAATATCCAAACCCACCCAGAAATCTTGTCCCTTTGCCACAGAAATCCTCCTTCTTGTTACAGGGGCTTGCGTCGCCCCGCGTACCCCTCTCGCGGGGGTCGCACCCCTCGCAGGGGTCGGAGGGGTCACACCCCTCGCAGGGGTCGCACCCCCGGCCCTCAAAAAGCGACCAGATCCTCCGCCTCCATTAAGCCATGCCTCACCACTACCTGGTCCGAAAAACGTAAATCGATCTCCCACTGCAAAAATTCATGCGCGCGGACCTCCTGTTCGATCCGCAGAAAGCGTTGCCACTTTTGTTCGTAGTCCTCTGTCCCAAAGTGGAGCACCCCGTCCGGGAAATGGACCGATACGTTTTGAGGCTCCGAAAGATCGATATAGGAAAAAGCGCGCTTCGAGATCAGTGCCATCAGCGGCAGTGCCTGCGCGTAAGTGGCGGCGGTGAATCCGACGACACGAGGCAGATCCGGCGGGTAAAATCCCCCTTGCGCAAGGACCACCCCCTCGGCAGAAAGCAAGGCCATCTCTCCCTGCTCTCGAACCTCCACCACCGCCGCGCTCCGCTCCACCAACACAATGTTGAGGCGGTTTGGAAACTCCCGGGAAACCGTCACCCCCTTGATCCACGGATCAGCAAGAAGCACCCCTTGAATCTGTGAAAGATTAATGGCAAAAAGACTCGTCCCAACAACCCCTCTCGTGGGTGCGGCCCCTGCGAGGGGTGCGGCCCCTGCGAGGGGGACGGCCCCTTCTATCCGCGCCTGCAAAGAAGCGGCTTGCAGGTGGTGCAGCCCAAACCAGCGAACCGCCTTGACCTCGAAATAAGGGGCAACCTTCAGGGCCCCGGCGCCGATCGCCAGCAGGACGGCCCCGGTCCCGATCAGATTGGAGACGACGCGGGCATGCCGTTTGAGGAAGGCGATTCCCGCGCTGATCTTTCCCGACTTTTTAGTTTTTCTCATCAAAAATAACCCCCAATACCGTATCAATCCGGGCCGCCAGTTCCACCGCAGCCTCCGTCGGAATCTGGCGGATCAGTTGTTCTGTTTTCTTGTCAATCACACGAAGAACCATCTGCCGGGTCCGGCGATCCACCAACACCTTTAAATCCGGGTAGGCCACAGAGATCGCCTGTCTTAGCGTCTCCACGGCGGAAGAGACCTCTTGCGGGGAAAGAGAGTCCTTCGCACGATCCGAAACGGCGTTGACCTTGCGCACGGCGGGGCCAGGCTTCACCGGCTCGCCCTTTTTGGTCGCTGTCCCCTCCACCACCCTTGCCTGAAAAGGCATCACCTGTGAAATGGCCGCCTGTTCCATCAGATGCGTCTCCCCAAATTTTTCATCACTTATCCAATCCCGCCATGCTTAAAATCCGTTCCACCAGTTGATCGAAAGGGATCCCGACGCCCTCCGCGATTTCGGGGAGCAGGCTGGTTTCAGTCATCCCCGGCAGGGTATTCACCTCCAAAACATGGGGCTGATGCTGACCATTCAAAAGCAGGTCCACCCGGCTGATCCCCGAGCAGCCCAGCGCAGCATGGGCCTGACGGGCCATTTCCAAAACATGCCCCATCACCGACGCAGACAACCGTGCCGGGAAAATATGCTTCGACATCCCGGGACTGTATTTTGCCGTGTAGTCATAAAAGGCCGTCTTGGGACAAATTTCGATGGCGCCAAGAGGCGTCTCCCCCAAAATCCCCACATGAATTTCCATCCCCCGGAGATACTCCTCCACCAAGGCGTAAGGCCCATACTGAAACGCCGTTTTCAGGGCCGGGAGCAACTCCGATTGCGTGACAACGAGACTGACCCCCACGCTCGACCCCTCCGAGACCGGCTTCACCACCATCGGCAGACCAAAGGGAAGCGCCTCCCAGCGGATCGGCAAATCAGGCGTAAACACCGCAAACTTCGGGACAGCAATCCCCTGCGTCATAAAGATCTTCCGGGAGGCAATTTTATTCATTCCCAACGCGCTCGCCAGAACCCCCGACCCGGTGTAGGGAATCCGCATCCACTCCAACAGCCCCTGAATGCCGCCATCCTCCCCATAACGCCCGTGCAGCGCGATAAAGGCCACATCAACCCGTTCCTGTCTCAACGAGATCGCAACCTCTTCGTCCGCATCGATAACGACCGGGCCATATCCAAGACGCTTCAAGGCCGCCGCTACCGCCGCGCCGCTTTTCAGGGAAATCTCCCGCTCCGCAGAGCGTCCCCCCATCAGGACCGCAATCTTCTTTCCCGAACCGGTCGGCAACACCCCTACTCTCTCCCCACCACGCGAACCTCCAGCGCCATTTGAATCCCCCGCTCCCGCCTCACCTTCTCTTTCACCTTCTGGATGAGCAGAAGCACCTCGCGGGCGGAAGCCTTGCCCCGATTGACGATAAAATTGCCATGCTTCTCGGAAACCTGGGCATCCCCAATCCGATGCCCCTTCATGCCCACCGATTCAATCAACCGCCCGGCGTAATCCCCTGGCGGATTCTTGAAAACCGATCCCATGTTGGGGAAGGTGAGCGGCTGTGTCTCCCGACGCCGCGCGAGAAGCTCCCGCACCCGCGATTCAATCACCGGCAACGGCGCGGGAGAGAGCGCGAAGGTGGCCGAAACCACCGGGCCCCAGGGCAGATCGGACGAACGATAATCAAAGCGGATATACTCTCTCGGAATACGCTCCAGGTCGCCGCGATCATCGACCACCGTCACGTCGGTCAGCACCTGCTGCGTCTCCATCCCGGGAATGCCGGCATTCATCTCCACCGCCCCGCCGACCGTTCCGGGGATGCCCACCGCAAACTCCAATCCCGACAGACCACACCCCATCGCGTAGAGGGACAGGCGCGGGAACATCACACCCCCCTGGGCCAACAGTCGGGTCTCGCCCACGCGCGCAATACGATTCAAATGCCGGAGCGAAATCACCACGCCCGGGAGACCCCCGTCCCGAACCAGGAGATTACTCCCCGCCCCCAGCATGAAGACGGGTAGCGAATAGGGCGCTATCCGTTTCATTAAATCGGCCACCTCGTGGGTGTCTTTCGGGAAAACCATCAGATCCGCCGCGCCCCCCACCTTGAGGGAGGTATAGGGCGCCATCGGCTCGCAAAATTTCATTTCTCCCTCATATCCCGAAAAAATATCTTCAAGGGATCGTCCCATCGGCAACTCCTTTTTAACCCTGACTGAAAGCATCTTAAGCCCTCCCCATGAATGCCTGACCCACCTTCCAGATATTCCCCGCGCCGAGCGTCATCACCATCATCCCGGGTCGGGCCTTTTGGCGTAAAAGCGCCACGACGGCACCCGGATCGGGGCAATAGATGGCATCGGGATGCCCCGTCTGAAGCACCTCGTCGTAAAGCCGCTTTCCGTCAATCCCAGCGATCGGGGCCTCCCCGGCGGGATAGATGTCGGTTAAAATTAAATGATCCGCCGCCTGAAACGCCCCTGCCAATTCTTTTAAACAATCGCGGGTGCGGGTAAACCGATGCGGCTGAAACACCACCAGCAATTCAGACTGCCACCCCCCCTTGGCTGCGGCCAGCGTCGCGCGGATTTCGGTGGGATGATGGCCATAATCGTCAATCACCAGCACCCCCTCGTGAACCCCCACCGGCTCAAACCGTCGCGCAACGCCTGAATAACCGGCCAATCCCCGCCGAATCGTCGCCACCGGAATTTGAAGCTCCAGCCCCACACCAATCGCCGCGAGGGCATTGACGATATTGTGAACCCCCGGCATCGGGATCATAAATTCCCCCAGCGGTTCCCCAAAAAATGTCGTATGAAACGTAGACTGCCACGAATGGAAGGCCATCTCCCCGGCCGTCAGATTCAGCCCCGGGGTGGTCCCATAGGTTAAAACCCGTTTATCAATGCGCGGGATTAAATCCAGCATCGCTTTCTGGTCTCCACAAAGAATCGCGCGCCCGTAGAAGGGAATCCGATGGATAAAATCAAGGAAGGCCGCCTCAATCGCCTCAAAAGATTTGTAATAGTCCAGATGCTCATGATCGAGGTTGGTCACCACGGCCACGGTTGGAGAAAGCTTCAGGAAAGAACCATCGCTCTCGTCCGCCTCGGCCACCAGATAAAGCCCCTCCCCGGATTTGGCGTGGCTTCCAAAACGATTCACCTTTCCGCCAATCACCGCAGTGGGATCGAGCCCCGCTTCCGCCAAGACCGCCGCGATCATCGAGGTCGTGGTTGTCTTCCCATGCGCCCCGGCCACCGCAATCCCGTAACGCAGTCGCATCAGCTCCGCCAGCATCTCCGCGCGCGGGATTACCGGAATCTTTTTGGCCCGGGCCGCCGCCACCTCAACATTGTCAACGCCAATGGCGGAAGAGATCACCACCACGTCCGCCCCCTCGATATGTACCGGATCATGCCCCGAAGCAATCTTCCCCCCCAGGACGGAAAGCCGGCGCGTCACCTCGGAGAGGGCCAGATCGGATCCGCTCACTTCAAATCCCATCGTCAGGAGAATCTCGGCAATCCCATTCATCCCCGCCCCCCCAATCCCCACAAAATGGATCCGCCGAACCCGATTGAACATCATCGACTCGACCAACTCATGAAACCGCCACGAGCTCATAACAGGCCGAGGCAATTTCTTCCGCCGCCTTCGGATGCCCCTGATCTTTAGCCGCCCCAGCCATCGCCGCCAAGCGGGCGGGATCCGACAACAGGGCCAGAATTCGATCGGCCAACACCTCGCCAGTGAGTTGGTCGTCTTCAATCCTCTCGGAGGCACCCCCTGAAACAAAGGCCTCTGCGTTCTTTCTCTGATGCCCCATCGCAAACGGGAAAGGGATCAAAATTGACGGGAGCCCCATCACCGCCAGTTCAGAGAGCGTCCCAGCACCAGCCCGACAGACCACCAGATCAGCCACCGCGTAGGCGTTGGCCACCTCCTCAATAAAGGGAGTCACCTGCGCCAGAACGCCCTGATTGACATAGGCGCGCTTTACCAAAGCAAAGTCACGCCTCCCGGTCTGGTGAATCACAGAAATGGCGTCTGATTTCAGTCGGGGGAGGGCCGCCATCATGGCCCGGTTAATCGCGTTCGCCCCCTGGCTGCCCCCCACGATCAGGAGGGTCTTTGCCGCCAAGGGCGTCCTGTTGGGTCTGGCCGACGATGCCGCAAGAAGAATCTCGGGACGGACCGGAACGCCCAGGCATTTTGTCTTGGCCGCACTGAAGTATCGGCTTGACGCCTCGAACGCGGTTACCACGACATGGCAGAAGGGGGCCAGCAACCGATTGGCAAGCCCCGGGATCACATTCGGTTCCACGATCACCCGCTTGATCCTCAAAATCGCCGCCGCGAGAACCACTGGGAAGGCGATATAGCCCCCCATCCCAATCACCAGCTTGGGGGAAAACGAAATCAGCACCGACATCGCCTGAAAAAAACCAATCACGCAAGACCCCATCGAAATAACCCGGGCGACGACCCCTTTGCCGACAAACCCTTTCCCTGCGATGCAAACCAGTTGAAACCCCATTTTTGGAATCACGTCTAACGCCATCCCGACCTCGGTCCCCACAAACAGAATCTCGGAGGCAGGATCAACCTTCAAGAGGGCCTGCGCCAAGGCCACCCCCGGATAGAGATGCCCCCCCGTCCCGCCTGCGGCGATGACCACCCGCAGGGGCCGCTCCCCTCGGAGGGGTTGCTCCACACTCATGACACCTCCCCCTTCAGACGAAGCGTCCGCTTTCTTAAAACAGCCCAGAGGAGGCCCACTGCCGTCCAATTCATCAGTAACGACGACCCGCCATAACTGACAAACGGGAGGGCAAGCCCCTTATCGGGGAGGAGACCACTCACCACCCCGACATTCAGCATCGCCGGCAAGACAATCAGCACCGTGATCCCGATCACAAGAAGCCGCTCAAAGGGATCGTCCACCGATTGCGCCATTTTTCCGCCTCCCCACAGCAACAGGACAAAGAGAACAAGCAGTAACATGGCCCCCAGGAAACCAAGCTCCTCCCCAATGACGGCAAAGATAAAATCGGTATGCAATTCCGGGAGGAAAAAGAGCTTCTGTCGCCCCTCTCCCAGCCCCAGTCCCGCCACCCCGCCACTGCCTAAAGCCAAATACGACTGAAGGCTCTGAAAACTACCCGCCCAGGGATCGGTGTAGGAGGAAAAATAGTTCATCAGACGCTCGCGACGATACGGGGCATTCATCACCCAGTAGATCAGGATCGGAACCAGCGGGAGACCAAGTAGCGCCAGTTGCCAGAAGAGCGCCCCCCCGACAAAAAGGAGAATAAAGGAGATCACTAAAATAATGACTGCCGATCCTAAATCGGGCTCGACCAAAATGAGAACCACCTCCAGACCCACCACCACCAACGCCGGCATTAACCCCTCAAAAAAATCCTGAAGCCTCTCCCCCTTCTTGGCAATGTAATGAGACAGATAAATCACGGTAAACAACTTGGCCGCCTCGGAAGGCTGAAAGGAAATTCCAAAAAACCGAAACCACCGTCGCGCCCCATTGATTTCCGCCCCAAAAAGCAGGAGGCCAGAGAGCAGCACAAATAGAATCAGCGCCATCGGCGCCATCCAGACACGGAGCCGATCTGGATCGCATCGGGCGACCAGTGAAAAGATCCCCACCGACAAGATCAGCCAGATCAATTGCCTTTTAAAAAAATACGTGGAATCGAGGTGACGCTTCTCGGCCAGCACCCCGCTCGCGCTGAAAATCATCATCAATCCAATCAGACTCAAGGCGCCCACAATCATCAAGAAGCTGCGATCTCCAGACAGGCTCTCTCTGTTCATTCCGGCAACGCCATCACCGCCTTCTTAAAGACCTCGCCGCGATGCTGATAGTCGTGAAATTGATCAAAGCTGGCGCAGGCGGGCGAAAGGAGTACCGTCTCTCCCGACCGTGCAAGACAGGCGGCAATCGCCACCGCCTCTTCCATGGAACTGGCCTCCGTCACCGGGAGACGCGATGAGAACAGATGCGATAACTTTTCACGGGCCTCCCCAAGAAGAATCAGGTGGCGAACCTTTTTCTGAATCAGCTCATCAAGCGGCGCAAAGTCGGCGCCTTTGTCCCTCCCCCCCGCAATCAGAATACCCGCCGCCTCTAATCCCTCCAATGATTTCATCACCGCGCCGACATTCGTTCCCTTGGAATCATTGATATAGGCCACCCCTTTCACGGTCCGGACCCATTCCATCCGATGGGGAAGGCCCGAAAATCGGGTCAGCGCCTCGGCAATTCCCTCTGCAGAACACCCGCACAAAAGCGCCATCGCGGTCGCGGCCATCACATTCTCAACGTTGTGGACCCCCGCCACCTTCAGCTTCGACAGCGGAACAATCTCCTCCATCTCTCCCCAGAGATTCGAGACGATCGTCTCGCCACGCAGATAGACACCCCGATCGGGAATCGCACCCCGGCTGAAATGAACAACCGTCCCTTTTAAATCAGGGGAGGCGCAGTTCGGATCATCCAGATTAAGCACCGCATGGTCTTTGGCGGACTGATTCTGAAAGATCCTTAATTTGGCCTGCTGATAGGCCAAAACGTCCGGGTAGCGGTCCTGATGATCCGGGGTCACATTCAAAAGCGCGGCGATCCGGGGACGGAACAGGTCGATCGTCTCCAGTTGGAAAGAGCTCGCCTCCACCACCACCATGTCCCAGTGTCCCCCCACGGCATGAGAGAGCGGCAGGCCCAGGTTCCCCCCCACAAAAATATTCCAGCCCCACCCCTTGAGGATCTCCCCCACCAGCGTGGTCGTCGTGCTCTTTCCATTGGTCCCCGTAATCGCGAGGATTGGCGCGGAAAGAAATCGCGACGCAAGTTCCATTTCGCCAAGGATCGGGATGGACAACTCGCGCAGCCGCGTCAGGGGAAGCCGGCTCAACGGGACCCCAGGGCTGATCACCACCAGGGCTGACGAGAACAGATCGGCAGGTCGGAAAACCCCCAACTGACACGGAACCTCCATCCGAGAGAGGGCGGAAGGAATCTCTTTTTTAAGATCATCCACCACCAGGACCTTCGCCCCTTGCCGCACGAGGAGTGCCGCCGCCGCAACACCACTCACCCCGGCCCCCACCACGGTCACCTGTTTATTTTTAACCGTAAATTGCGACATATTTTTACCGTAGCTTCAACGTGCTCAAGCTCAAAAGCGCCAGAATAATGGAAAGAATCCAGAACCGGACCACCACCTTCGGCTCCTGCCACCCCTTTAACTCAAAGTGATGATGGATCGGGGCCATCAGAAAAACCCGCTTCCCACGGGACTTGAACGAGACGACCTGAAAGATCACCGAGAGGGCCTCAATCACAAAGATCCCCCCCGCCAGAAGCAGCAGCAGTTCATGCTTGGAGATCACCGCGACCAGGCCGAGGGCCCCGCCGAGGGGGAGAGATCCCACATCTCCCATAAAAACGGTCGCGGGATAGGTGTTAAACCAGAGGAAACCGAGGCTGGCCCCCACCATCGCCCCCAGAAAGACGGAAAGTTCCCCCGCCCCCTCGATATAAGGAATTTGCAGATAGTCCGAAAAAATATGATGGCCGGTGACATAGGTCACGATTAAATAAGAAACCGCCGCGACGGTAATCGGACCGATGGCCAGACCGTCCAGACCATCGGTGAGGTTCACCGCGTTTGAGGTCCCCACGATCACAAAAATGGCAAACGGGATGTAGAGCATGCCAAGGTCCGGCCTGAAGTTCTTGAAAAAGGGAACCGACAACACCGTGGAGTAAGCAGGAGACTGATACAAGATCATCGCGGCACCGACTGCCACCAGGACCTGAAGCCCCAACTTCCATCGCGGTTGAAGCCCTTCAGAATTTTTCTTGACGCACTTTAAATAATCATCCCAGAACCCGATCAGGCCAAATCCGATGGTCGCCAGGATCACCAGCCAGACATACCGGTTGGTCAAGTCGGCCCAAAGAAGGGTCGAAACGAGAACCGCCAGTAAAATCATCACCCCGCCGAGGGTGGGCGTCCCGGATTTATCAAAGTGAGACTTCGGCCCATCTAAACGAATCTGCTGACCCAACTGATGTTTTTTCAAAAGATCAATCACCTTCTGGCCAATCAGAAAACAGATCACCAGGGCGGTCACGGCCGCATAAATGGTCCGGAACGTGATGTAGCGAAAGACATTAAAAAAAGAGATCGTCGTATGCAGTGGATAGAGCAAGTGATAGAACATTATGCCTCCAGGCCCAGGACAGGGAGAAGACGTTCCATCTTCATGCCCCGGGAGCCCTTAATGAGCAGACAATCCCCCTTGCGAATCAAACCCGGCAAGGAAGCAATGGCCTCTTCCATATCCTGACAGATCACAATCGCCTCGGCAGACAGGCCCTGCTGACGGGCCCCTTCCGCCATGGTGCCCGCCCACGTCCCAACGGCGATGAGACCCTCCACCCCGCACGTTGCGACCAAACCGCCCAGCGTCAGATGAGACGCGGGGGCCGCCTCCCCCAACTCAAACATATCTCCGAGCAGCGCGATCTTCCGGCAAGACACCCCCTTCTCCCGGTTTGGCCGGAACGCCATCAACATCTCCAGGGCGGCCCGCATCGAAGCCAAATTCGCGTTATAGGCATCCAGAAGAATGTCCACCCCATGGGAGGAGAGCCTCTGGGCGCGCAAGTCCACGGGACGAAATCGTTTCAGGCCCCGCACCATTTCATCAAGCGTAAAGCCAAGGGCATGGGCCACCGCCGCCGCCGCAAGCGCATTCATCACCTGGTGGCGCCCAAAGGTCGCAAGACCCACGCTGGCCCGAGGATCCCCGCGTCCGGGGAGATGAAGCATAAACGTGGTCTCCCCTCCCTGCTGATCAATCCCCTCGGCGCTAATATCCGCCGGACGATTCATCGCATAGGTGACTTTGCGGGGCAGCCGACTCTCCCATGCCGCAAGATAAGGATCATCGCGATTCACCAGGGCCATCCCCGATTCAGCCACCGACTCAAAAAGAATCCCCTTTTCATGCGCCACACCGTCCATCGTCTCCAAAAACTCCAGGTGGGACGGGCCGATATTGGTAATCAGCCCAACGGTCGGAGCGGCAATCTCGCAGAGCCGACGCATCTCCCCTTTCTTGTTAATTCCAAGCTCCACCACCGCCGCGTGGTCTGATCCAGAAAGCCGGAGAAGCGACAGGGGCAATCCAATATGATTGTTCTGGTTCCCCTCGCTTTTCAGGATCGGCCCCCGCACGGAGAGAATCGCGGCGATCATCTCCTTGGTCGTGGTCTTTCCATTGCTGCCGGTCACCGCCACCACGGGGACCGGATACGTCTTCCGATGCCATCGGGCCATCTCCTGCAGCGAACGCTGCGGGTCGGGGACCACCACCAGAAAGTGTTGATCCAGAAAGGGATCCCACCGACCCGAGGCATAGCTCGCTTCGCTCACCACCGCACCGACCGCGCCTTTTTGAAACGCAGAACCGACAAAATCGTGACCATTAAAGTGGGGCCCCGAGAGGGCGATAAAAATATCCTCTGGGCGGGCGGTCCGGCTATCAATGGAAAAACCGCCAATCTGAAAGGGACGGGCCTGTCCGATAAAGGCCCCACCACTTGCCTCTAACACCCGGGCGAGTGACCAGGTCGGCGCTGTCCCATCCAGATCGTTTGCCACCCTCTCCATCCCTATCCCGTTCCCCTGCGAGGGGTGAGACCCCTGCGAGGGGGAGGTCCCTGCATCATCCGTTTCATCAAGGCGGCGCGCGCCACGTCGCGGTCATCAAACGGAAGACGCCTCTCCCCAATGATCTGATCGGCCTCATGCCCCTTCCCCGCGATGACCACCGTATCGGTCTCTTGCGCCATGAAAATGGCCCGTTCAATCGCCTCTTTTCGATTCGGAAGCACCTCGCATCGGGCCTCCGGGTCCGCCTCCCGCAGGCCAAATTTAATTTCATGAATAATCGCAAGCGCCGATTCACTGCGCGGGTTATCCGAAGTCAGAATGGTATGATCGCTCAACCGAGCGGCCACCGCCCCCATCTTCGGGCGTTTTCCACGATCCCGGTCCCCGCCACAGCCAAAAACGGTAATCACCTTTCCGGAGGTTAATTCAGACACTGCAGTCAGCAGACGACAGAGGGCATCCTCCGTGTGGGCATAATCAACAATCACGCCAAACGCCTGCCCCGCAACCACAGGCTCAAACCGCCCCGGGACGCCGTTCAGGGAGGCGATCCCGGCCATCATCGCCTCTTGGGAGAGGCCCAGGGCAACCCCCACACTGATCGCGGCCAGAATGTTGTAGGCGTTATACTTTCCAAGAAGCGGCGAGAGGATATTAAAGCCCCCCACGGGCGTCTCAACCGTCATCCGAAGACCGGTCATATCGGAGACCATCGACTTCAGGAAACAGGTCGCGCCCGGCGCCAAACCATAGGTCACCCATTTGAGGTTTTTTTCTCGCGTCAGACGGACCCCCCAGGGGTCATCGATGTTCACCACCCCATAGCCCCCCCGAAGAAATCTGATCAAAGAGCTTACACTTGGCCGCATAATACGACCTCATATCCTGATGATAATCGAGGTGATCCTGGGTGAGATTCGTGAAAACCGCCACATCAAACTCAACCCCGGAGACCCGTTTCTGGTCCAGGGCATGCGAGGAGACCTCCATCACAACATGGGTCACTCCTGCGTCACACATCTTCGCGAAAAACTGCTGCAATTCAAGGGCACCGGGTGTGGTGTGGCCGGTTGAATAGGTCCCTCCGCCAAAATGAACGCCAAGGGTTCCAATCAGCCCCCCCTGGACGCCAGCCGCCTGAAACAGCGCGTTGATTAAATGGCAGGTGGTGGTCTTTCCGTTGGTCCCCGTTACCCCCACAAGGTGAAGACGTCGTGCGGGGTGGCCCAAAAAATAAGCGGCCAGGTCCGACATCGCCCCCCGCGCATCCGCAACGCAGACCCAGGTCATCTCTTTGAATGCCTCGCCAGTGTCTGGGTGGGATTCGGCTGGGCGGGATTCGGACAGAACCGCCACCGCGCCCCTCCGGGCCGCCTGGGCGATAAATTTCTGTCCATCCTCTTTCACGCCGCGAAGGGCCACAAAAAGATCCCCCGGCGCCACGGTTCTTGAATCCGCTACGATTCTCTGAACCTCACAATCATGGCGACCTATCACCTCCCTCACGGGAAACGACTCAATCCATCTGGCCAGATTCATACTCACCTTTTAAAACGGGACCTCCTTCAGGTCGGACAAGGGTCGCGCCGTTCGCAGGGGACGCTCCCCTCGCAGGGGTCGCTCCCCCGCAACCGAGAGATCCTCCTCCGAAAAATGCGGTGTCATTTTCAAGTAATGCAGCACGCGACCGCCAATCTCCGAAAAAGCAGGGGCCGCCACACTCCCCCCCCAGCCCTTTCCGGAAGGCTCATCAACCATGACGAGAATGACCACAGCCGGGTCTTCCGCCGGGGCAAATCCCACAAAAGAGCTCACCACGCGCGTCTCCGAGTAACGTCCCGTGGCCGGGTCAATCTTCTGCGCGGTGCCAGTCTTTCCCGCCACGTCAAAACCAGGAATCGCCGCACTCACACCCGTCCCGCCGGGTGCGACCACGCCCCGAAGGATCTCGCGCATGACCCGCGCGGTCTGATCGGAGATCACACGACGCCTCGCCTGGGACGCCACCTGCGCCACCCGCTTCGCGCGCGTCAACGATGGAAACGCCCCCACCTGTTTCACTTCGCTCACCAGGTAGGGCGCCATCAGAAACCCGCCGTTCGCGATCACCGACATGGCCGTCGTCATCTGTAAGGCGGTCACCCCCACTTCCTGCCCCATCGCCACCGAGGCCAAGGAACGTTGTGACCAGGGGGCACGGGTTCGGACCAGGCCACCCACTTCGCCGGCCAGGTTCATTCCAACCGGTTGTCCAAAACCAAAACGGGCCACATACGCCTTCAGCCGCGCCTCTCCCAGATGCTCCGCCACTTTAATCGTTCCAATATTGCTTGACTTTGCGATCACCTCCCGAAAGGAAATCTTCCCCAACGGGTCATGGTCGTGAACCTTGGTTCCCATCACAGGATAAACCCCCATTTCACAATCAATAATCGTCTCCGGGGTCACAACCTGCTCCTCCAGCGCTGCGGAAGCGGTGACAATCTTGAAGGTCGAGCCTGGCTCATAGAAATCGGTAATCACCCGGTTTCTCCAATCGGACGGGGCATGCGCCCCCACGCTATTCGGATTAAACAGCGGGCGCGTCGCCATCGCCAGAAGCTCTCCGGTCCAGGGGTCCATGACCACGACAGCCCCCCCCTTCGCCTGATAGCGCGCGATCGCCCGATCCAGTGCCTGCTCGCTTAGATACTGAATGACCTCATCGACCGTCAAATACAGATCTTTGCCCCGTTCCGGCGCGACGTAATTAAAGCCCTTTGGGAAGACGGTTCGGCCGCGGGCATCTCTCTCCATCACCCATAACCCCGTCTCTCCCCGGAGCAGCGGATCAAACTGGCGCTCAATCCCTTCTAATCCCCGATTGTCCAGACCCGCGAAACCAAGGGTCTGCCCCAGCAGGGCCTTCTTGGGATAAAACCGCTGGCTTTCCATGACAAAACCGACCCCTTCCACCTGTTTCGCGTCAATCTGGTCCGCCCGTTCGGGATCAATTTTGCGATCCAGCCAGACAAAATGGCGACGCTGCTTCATTTTCTGCTGGAGGAGTTTTGGATCTTTTCCAAGAAGCGGCGCAAGGACTTTCGCGCTTGAGCCCGCATTCGAAATTGATGCGGGAAGCGCATAGACCGAGGGGAGTTCTACATTCATCGCCAGGATCGCTCCCTTTCGATCATAGATCGTGCCCCGTTCCGCTTCCAGGGACACACTTTTTTCATGTTCTGCCCGTGCGTGTCCCAACCATTTTTCATTTTGCAGGACCTGAATGACGAAAAGACGAATGGCAACGACGCAAAACCCGACGGTGATCAGCGATAAGACGAGCGCAACCCGTTTTGAATGCGATTGGGAATCGATCACGCGATGACCTCCCAGGTCAGCCAGATCCGTTATTCGGCAACCCGATGACTGATGGGTGCCCCTTGCACATAAACGCGCTGCGATGGAGAGGCCGGCAACATCTGAAGTTGCTCCGAGGCGATCCGGTCAATCCGCTCGATGGCATTCAAACTCTCCATCTCCACCATCAATTCTTTATGAATCCGGGACAACACAACGCTCTCCTTTTTGAGGGCCTCAATGTCGTACCCAAGACGAATCATCTCATGCCTGACCTGAAGCGAGAAAAACACCAGCGATAACAAGGCCCCCATCAGCATCAGATAAAACCAGATCGAGATCGTTTCATTCCACCCGCGCGAAAGGAGGCTCATGCCACCCTCGTCAAGGCACGGAGCTTGGCACTTCTTGCCCGGGGATTATCCGCAATCTCCTGATCCGTCGCCTCGATCACTTTTTTGTGAAGGAGGCGATACTGACGATCGGGCACCTCTTTCGAGTCTGCAGGGGTCGCAGTCCAGGCCCTAAAACTTCTCTTGACGGGACGATCTTCCAGGGAATGGAACGACAGGACAACCAATCTTCCCCCCACAGCCAGCAAGGGAAGGGCCGCCAGGATCCCCGCGTTGAGTTGATCTATCTCACGATTCACGACAATTCGGAGGGCCTGGAATGTGCGGGTGGCAGGATGAATCGCCCCATGACGTCCCATGGCAGGAACCGCCCGCCAGACAATCGCTTCGAGGGTGTCGGTCCGATCAATGGGGCCTTCATGCTCTCGATGCCTCACAATCGCCTGGGCAATCCGCCTGCTCCAGCGCTCTTCGCCATAGGAGCTGAAAATTTCTTCCAGCTCACGCACGGAACAGCCATTCACCCAGTCTGCGGCCATTTCCCGCTGACCTTGATCCATCCGCATATCGAGCGGCCCAGGATGTCGGAAGGAGAATCCCCGCTCCGGCTGATCCAGTTGAAACGAGGAGACCCCCAGATCAAACAGGATCCCATCCACCTCGGTCACATCCAACGCCGCCATCACCTGTGGCAAGGCCTCAAAAGCGGCCTGCCGGAGGATGACCCGATCTCCATAAGGGAGAAGACGGCGTCGCGCCGCTTCGATCGCCACGCCATCACGATCGATCCCGAAGAGCCGCCCTGCCGGGCCGATGGCGCGCAAGATCGCCTCGGAATGCCCTCCAAACCCCACGGTACAGTCCAGATAGGTCCCGGAAGCGGGGCCCACCAGACAGGAGAGGACTTCCGTGACCAGAACAGGCTGGTGAGCCTCCGTTTCCAACCGACGCCCATCAGAGAGATTTAACCCTTCCCCTTCATCCACCATGCACAATCCCTGAAAACCAAAACAGGCGATCCCTGGCATTGATCTCACACCCGAAGACGACTAAGCGTCTCTTTAATTGCGACAGGATCGGCCAGTATCGCCGCCTTTTTCTCCTGCCAGCGAGGAAGGCCCCAAACCTCAAACTTGTTGTGCAATCCCACCACCACGGCATTGCCATTTAACTCAACATGATTCCGAAGCGAGGGGGGGATTAAAATCCGGCCTTGACCATCCAGGAGGCATTCCGTCGCGTTCGAATAGAGAAACCTCCGAAAATTGAGGATGCCATCTTCCATGACAGGGAGCTCCTCCACCTTCTTTACAAAAGCCTCCCATTCGGGAAGGGGGTAGGCCTGAAGACAAGGATCCCCAATCGCTGCCGCCATGATGACCGTATTGTTTGAATGGAGGTTCAGGTAATCCCGATATTTGACCGGGATGCTCAACCGCCCCTTCGAATCAACAGTATGTTGAAACTCTCCATAAAACATCGCTATACCAACCCACAATACACCACTTTACCCCACCTTCTCCCACAAGGTCGCAATTATAGCGTCTGTTTTAGGTTTGTCAAGCGTAAAAATCAGGCGATTTTATAGCCGGTTGTTTAAAAAACCCAGGCGGTTCAAAAAGGTCCCCAATGCAAGGCCCGAGAGCCGCCACCGGAGCGACCTGTGAGAGGTCGTGAGGATTTGCGAGCGAGTGAGAACCAGCAGAGCAGTGGCCTGTGGGTCGGTGACCCTCGCAGGCCTCGCAGGCCTCGCAGACCTCGCAGGGTTCGCAACCCTCGCGGGTCTCGCAGGCCTCGCGGGGTTCGCAGGTCTCGATAGGTTCGCAACCCTTTTCAAACGCCTGTTAGTTTTCTTGACAGAATAGCGGCTCATTTGATAGCTTTCCAAGATGCTTTCGATAGGCTTTCGATCTGTTTTCGAAGAGTTCCGATGCAAATAAAAACAAATGGGAAACAAGAAGAAGTTCACGCGCTCACGCTTTTGGACCTTTTAACACTCAAGGGGATTGAACCCCGCATGGTGATGGTGGAGCATAACGCTAAAATGGTGGATC
>CAYRGU010000086.1:0-20054 GCA_964423845.1 uncultured Nitrospirota bacterium | reverse complement strand
GGACAGTGCCGTCTAACAAGACGATGCGAAGGAGTCGGGGAAGGGTTAGAACCGTAGTTTTCCTTCTTTGGAAGCGATGATGTCAGAAACCCCGAGACGTCTTCGAATGTCCTCCGTTGCGGAGACAAAATCGGCGCAGATAGATTTATTGATCCATAAATCGGTCGGGTGTTTTGGATCTGTGTTCATGTCGGCGATAATGTAACCGCCCTCCACCTTTTCTATTAAAATTTTCTCGCTCATCTGAAAATACCTCCTTAAAAAAACGCCAAAACAAACAACAGACGGGGGATTAAAACAGCTCGTTGGGTTCAGTCTATAACAGCGAAACGGATTGCGTCAATCGTCGGATTGCCGTGTCCGAGATCCAGAACGGTCTCAAAATAACACGGATGTCCTGCACGCGAGTCTTGCTTAAATTAACGTAAAAAGAGTATTTTCCGTCCGCGATATAGGTCTCCTATGAAAGTGCAGATTGCTAAAACCCGGCAAGAGATTCGGACCTGTTATCCGGTGATGGCAGCGCTCCGGCCCCAGGTTCCAGAAAATGGATTCGTTAGCCAGGTGTTGCGGCCAGCCAAGACCCTGTGGCATTGACATTCAAGCGGTCATCGTTGTATGGATGGGGCCTCTACCAGATTACAGATCACCGGGTGATGAAAAAGCGGTTTTCAGCGCCCTGAACAGGAGAAAAATGGCTGACCTTTATTCCTTCGATGTGGTCTCTAAAATTGATCTTCAAGAGGTTAAAAATGCCATCGATCAGGCGGTAAAAGAGTTACGTCAGCGCTTTGATCTGAAGGATGCAAAAGGCGAGATCCTGTTACAGGAGGAGAAAGAACTCTGCATTGCCGCTCAAGATGAGCATAAACTCAAGGCGGTAATTGATATCCTCCAATCAAAGCTCGTGAAACGGGGTATTCCGCTAAAGAATCTGGTTTACGAGAAGATAGAAAAGGCGCTGGGGGGGACGGTTCGCCAGAAAATTACCCTGCAACAAGGGATTCCTTCCGACAATGCAAAAGAGGTTAACAAATCAATTCGTGACACCCGGGTGAAAGTCACCGCGCAAATCCAGGGGGATCAACTCCGGATCTCCGGAAAAAACAAGGACGACCTCCAGACCATCATGGCCCACCTTCGCTCAAAGGACTTCGGGATCGACCTCCAGTTTGTAAACTACCGCTGAACCCGCAGCCGAGCGTTATTTTGGCGCGGCGTCTGCCAGAAACCTGGCAAGGCCCGTATCGGTCAGCGGGTGTTTTACCAACTGCTGAAACACGGAAAATGGCAGGGTGGCAATATCCGCGCCGCAGAGGGCCGCGTCAACCAGATGCGCCGTACTGCGGATGCTGGCCACCAGAACCTCCGTCTCGTACCCGTAATTCGAATAGATCGTGACGATCTGCTCAATGAGCGCCATCCCGGTTTGCCCAAGGTCGTCGAGCCTTCCGATAAATGGACTCACAAAGGTGGCACCCGCCTTCGCCGCGAGAAGCGCCTGTGCCGAAGAAAAAACAAGCGTGATGTTCACCGGAATCCCCATCTTCCGAAGCCGCCGCGTGGCCTTCAGCCCGCTGGGGATCATGGGAAGTTTCACCACAACATTTTTGTGGATTTTTGCGAGGGCTTCTCCTTCTGCAACCATTCCCTCCTCATCGGTGGCAATGACCTCCGCCGAAATCGGCCCATCCACAATTTGACAAATTTCGGAAATAACCTGTGATAAATCTTTTTTCTCCCTGGCTACCAGGGAGGGGTTGGTTGTCACGCCATCCACCATTCCCATGGCGGCCGCTTCTTTAATCTCGGCGATATTGGCCGTATCCAGAAAAAATTTCATGTTGCCTCCCGATTAAGTTAGCTCTTTAGAGCTTCAAGTGGTTAATTCCCCCTTAGAAAAGGGGGTGAGGGGGTTGTTCTCGATCTCACCAATCTCATTCTGAATAGCCACCAAAACAGGATTCTTATAACAACCCCCCTCCCCCCCTTTGTTAAGGGGGAATTACTGGGGGAATTGCCATGGGTCTTTCCCTTGTTTCCCAAACGGGGGGGAGGTCATACAGACCGCAGGATCAGGAAGATTCCTCCACAAGGGCGCGATGATCAGAGAGAAACGCAGTCATGTCCTCCAGCGACAAAGGGGGAGAAAACAGGTTGCCCTGGATCTGATCGCATTGTAACAGGCGGAGATGCTCCAATTGCTCTCGGGTCTCTACCCCTTCCGCGATGACGGAAAGGCCCAGATTATGAGACAGGGCGATGATGGCTCTCACAATTGTTAGGTCATCGGGATTGACGCCCAGTCCACGAATAAACGAGATGTCAATTTTAAGCGTAGTAATGGGAAAGTTCCGCAGATAACTCAATGAAGAATAACCGGTGCCAAAATCATCGATCAGAAGCGAAACCCCCATGCGATGTAAAGCGGTGAGCGTCACAATTGTTTTTTCGGTCTGCCGCATCGCCACCCCTTCCGTTAACTCCATGGCCACGTAGTTTGCGGGGAGGCCGGACTCCTCAATTGCGCGACGGGTTCGCTCAATAAAGTGCTCCTGCTGTAATTGGTGTGCCGAGAGGTTCACCGCGATCGGAACCAGCGGAAGGCCCGCGTCCCGCCAGGCCCTTCCCTGCCGGCAGACGGTGCGTAATGTCCACTCACCAATCCGGGAGATCACACCTGTCTCTTCCGCGATGGGGATAAACTCCGAGGGCATGAGCATCTCTCCGGGCGATCGAAACCATCTGATCAGGGCCTCCATACCAATCACCTGGCCGGAAAGTATCTCCTTAATGGGTTGGTAATAGAGTTCTAACTCGTTTTGTTGAATCGCCATGGCGAGGGTTTTCCCCAGGGTGAGCCGTCTGATCGTCTTCTCGTGCATCTCGGCAGAGTAGTGCTGGTAGTTATTCCTCCCCTGCTCCTTCACGCGCAGCAAGGCGATGTCGGCGTTCCTTAGCAAGGTGTCCGGATCTTGTCCATCCTCTGGATAAACAGCAATGCCAATGCTGACGGTAATTAAAAGCTCGTTGCCGGCAAAAAAGAAAGGCGCAACGAAAAGATCTAAAATCTTATGGGCCACCTCATAAAAGTAACGCGCTTCTGTAGAGCCAGGGTCCACAATCAGGATGAATTCGTCTCCGCCCATTCTGGCGACGGTATCTCCTTCCCGCACGGACCGGGAAAGCCGGTCTGCAACCGCTTTCAGCAACAGATCGCCCGTGGGGTGCCCCAGCGTGTCGTTGACTGACTTAAAATTATCGATGTCAAGAAACAGGACGGCCACATGTTTTCGTTGCCGTCCTGCACTGGATATCGCCTGACGCAATCGGTCGAGAAAAAGAAGGCGGGTGGGTAGCCGGGTCACGGCGTCATGCGTGGCCAAATGCACCAGGTGATCCTCCGCCTGTTTCCGCCAGATGGCGTGGTGAATGACGCGGATCAGCAACTGCTGATCGGTCTTTCCCTTAATCAGGTAGTCTTGAGCACCGGCCTTGAGGGCCGGCAGGGCCAGCGACTCATCATTCATTCCGGTGAGGACAACAATAGGCAATTGAGGGGCTGACGTGCGAACCCGCTCGATGGTGTGAATCCCGTCGCTGTCGGGAAGATCGAGGTCGAGAAGAACAATATCGAAGAGATCGGACTGCAACGACAAAACGGCCTCCCCAATCGTTGTGACATGAACAAGCGTGATCTGTTGGGCCTGATCCTCTCGAATGACCTCTCGCACAAGCATGGCATCGCCCGGGTTATCTTCGACCAGTAATATCCTCAAGGGAGAAAGAATGACGTTGTACGGAGAAGTCATGACGTTACATCACATTCCAGTAAAAGATATCAGGAGAGTTGCGGCACTCTACAGTAGGCCTGAAATAATATCAAACCCATCGAAAGGGATTCTCCCATGGCGACAGGAACGCCCTATTTTAGGGCCGTTACAAAAAAAGAGGTTTCACCCTCCTGTTTTAATGTAAAAAGTGTTTCCGTTGGGACAAAAGGGCCAAAATCACCTCGAAACAATTCATCCAGTGTTTTCAGGACAAAGGCCTTGGCCATCTGCATCGCCTCGATTCTAAGGCCCAGCGATTTTGCCGTGGCCATGTCGCCAAACGCAAGTTCACAGCTCTCCCCAAACTCCTCCGGCAGGGTAAAGCCTTCAAAGATAATTCGCGCCGAGGACAACGGTTCAATCCGGTGAATCAGTTTCTCCCCCGCCGCCTCTAATGAGAACGGGCCTTCTGTTTCAGGAGCCATTTTTACCTCTCTATCTTCTCATTTTTTTCAAAAACTGGCCCGTATAGGAATGGCCTGTTTTTTCAATATCATGCGGCGTTCCCATCGCGATCACCTCCCCACCCCGTTCCCCACCTTCGGGTCCGAGGTCAATCACCCAGTCGGCATTTCGAATCACATCCAGATTATGTTCGATGACCACAACGGTGTTTCCCGCCTCGGCAAACTGGTTCAGGATATTTAAAAGGCGCTGAATATCCGCAAAATGAAGGCCCGTCGTAGGTTCATCCAGGATATAGAGCGTCTTCCCCGTCGCCCGCCGGGAGAGCTCTTTGGAAAGTTTAAGTCTCTGCGCTTCCCCCCCGGAAAGGGTCGTTGCCGCCTGACCCAGTCGGAGGTAGTTCAACCCGACCTGCTGAAGGGTCGCAAGCTTCTCCCGGATCGAGGGAATGGGTTCAAAGAAGGTCCACGCTTCATCCACCGTCATATTCAGAACATCGGCGATGTTGGCCTCGCGATATCGGATATCAAGCGTCTCGCGGTTATACCGCTTTCCCTGACAGACCTCACACGTGACATAAATATCGGAAAGAAAATGCATCTCAATCTTGATCAATCCATCCCCCTGGCAGGCCTCGCACCGGCCCCCCTTGATGTTAAACGAGTAGCGTCCCGCCTTGTAGCCGCGCATCCGCGACTGGGGAAGGACGGCAAAGAGATCCCGGATGAAGGTCAACAATCCGGTGTAAGTGGCGGCGTTGGATCGGGGGGTCCTCCCAATGGGGGATTGATCAATGTGGATCACCTTGTCAATCTGGCTCATCCCCTCGATTGACTGGCAGGCCCCGGGCCGATGGGTGAAAAGACTGCGGGACTCACGCAGATGCTGCGCGAGGTGAGAATAAAGAATTTTCAGAACCAGCGTCGACTTTCCGGAACCGGAGACCCCCGTGACACAGGTGAAAAGTCCCAGGGGAATCTGCACCGAGATGTTCTTGAGATTATGTTCAGAGGCCCCTTTGATGTTCAAAAATCCCCGGGCTTTTCTGCGGCGATCCGGCAGCGAAATGACGCGCGCGCCGGAGAGGTAGAGACCGGTTTCAGATCGGGGCGTGCCCATGATGACTTCCGGGGTTCCCTGCGCCACCACTTCTCCCCCATGGACCCCCGCGCCCGGCCCCATGTCAACGATCCAATCGGCCATCCGCATCGTCTCGCTATCGTGTTCAACCACCAGGACGGTATTCCCGATGTCTCGAAGGCGAAGCAGCGTTTGAAGGAGACGAAGGTTGTCCCGTTGATGCAGGCCAATGCTGGGCTCGTCAAGGATGTAAAGCACCCCGATGAGCGACGAACCAATTTGCGTGGCCAGACGAATCCGCTGTCCTTCTCCGCCCGACAGGGTTCCTACACAGCGATTGAGCGTGAGATAATCCACCCCGACATTGACGAGAAATCCCAGCCGCTCCCGAACCTCTTTTAAAATTGGCGTGGCAATCAGCCGTTCCTTCTCCGTCAATGTTAAATCCAGAACAAACTGCAACGCCTCCTGAATGGAGAGGCAGGTGACCTCGGCAATCGATTTCTCATTGATTTTAATCGCGAGGCTTTCCGGTTTCAGCCGACTTCCCCCACAGGTTGGACAGGGATGCGTCCCCATATAGGCTGAAATCTCCGCGCGGACGGAGGAGGAGTCGGTCTCGCGATAGCGGCGTTCCAGGTTCGGGATGACCCCTTCAAAAGGGCGGGCGTAATATTCCCGTCGGCCCTCTTTTTCATAGTAGAAACGGAGCGTCTCCGTCCCCGATCCGTACAGGAGGGCCTTCTGGATGGGGAGGGGAATCCGATCAAAAGGGGCCCGGAGATCAAACCGATAATGTTCAGCAAGCGATTCCAGAACCTCATAATAAAATCCAGCCCCCCGTTTTTCCCAGGGGCGAATGGCCCCCTCCCGGATTGAGCGCGTTGTATCAGGAACCACCAGGGCCGGATCGATATCTGATTTTGTCCCCAGCCCATCACACGCTGGACAGGCCCCATGGGGGGAGTTAAATGAAAAAAGGCGCGGCTCCATCCCGGGGTAGCTCACGTTGCAGGACAGGCAGGCCAGGTGCTCCGAAAAGAGGAACTCCTCCTTCTCTTTGAGGACGATGACCGTTCCGCCCGCCATTTTGACGGCCAATTCCAGGGACTCGGCCAGGCGGCGCTCCAAACCCGCCTTCACCACCAACCGATCCACAACAATCTCGAGGGTATGATGCCGGTTTTTCGCAAGTGGGGGAGGGTCTTCTGTCAGATCGACCATCTTCCCGTCCATCCGAAGCCTGCAGAACCCCTTTTGTCGAATCTCGGCGAGCTCTTTCCGATGTTCACCCTTCCGCCCCCGAATAATCGGCGACAGGATTTGAATCTTGTCTCCTTCGGGGAACTGCATCAGGGCATCCACCATCTGTTGAATCGTCTGGGCGGCGATGAGTTTGCCGCATTTAAAACAATACGGACGGCCAATTCTTGCGTAAAGCAGGCGAAGATAGTCGTAAATCTCCGTGACGGTGGCCACCGTTGACCGGGGATTCCGGCTGGTATTTTTCTGCTCAATGGAGATGGCGGGGGAGAGCCCCTCGATGACATCGACATCCGGCTTGTCCATCTGTCCCAGAAACTGACGGGCGTAGGCCGAAAGCGATTCCACATAACGCCGCTGGCCCTCCGCATAGATCGTATCAAAAGCCAGAGACGATTTACCCGAACCAGACAGCCCGGTAATCACCACAAAGCGATCCCGTGGAATCGCAAGATCAATGTTTTTTAGATTATGCTCCCGGGCCCCTTTGATGATAATTTCTTTCACAACGCACTCCTGTCCGAACACGATTGGGGATAGATCTTTATGACGGGATCTTCTTCAGCCAATCGATAATCTGTACGATTTCTTCTTCAGTCAAAACAGACCGAAAGGGGGGCATGTTGCCCCTTCCATCCAGAACGGTTTGGACAAACAGGTCGCGGGGAAGGGTCTCGCCTGCCCGGATGAGCGCGGGGCCCCGATGTCCTCCCTGTCCCGTTGCGCCATGGCAACGATAGCACCGCACATCTGCGCGCTTCACGCCGTGAAAGATCTGCGCGCCAGGGTGGTCTGCGAGAGGAATTTTCTCCCCGTCACACCCCGACAGCACCATGACCAGTAAGCCGATGGAAATCCTCAAAAAACAGGTCCATTTCATCATCCGTTTCTTCCCCGCATCACGATTTAATTTTTGTGAAATGCCTGAAATGCCACGACTAAAATGACCCATTATAGCATGTTCATTGACAGTAAGTTGGGGCTATGGTAGAACCGGCCCAGATTTCAGGCTTTTAATATCCCGGCATCCTAAGGTTCATGCGAACACTCCGCGTCGCGCTCGCCCAAATCAATTGTACGGTGGGGGACATTTCTGGTAATGTCCGGAAAATCACTCAAGCCCTTGACGCCGCGCAGGAAGAAAAGGCGGACTTGGTGGCCTTCCCGGAACTTGCGATCACCGGTTATCCCCCGGAAGATCTTCTCTTAAAACCGCAGTTTGTTCAGGACAACCTCAAGGCCCTCCGGAAGGTGGCCGCAAAATGCCGTCAGGTCGCGGCTCTCATCGGTTTTGTCGATTGCAAGGAAGACCTCTACAACGCGGCTGCCGTCCTCTACGACGGGGAGATTCGCCTGATCTACCATAAGTGTTACCTCCCCAACTATGGCGTTTTTGATGAGAACCGCTACTTTCAGGCCGGGAAGACGTCCCCGGTTTTTACCCTGCATGGTGTGGTCGTGGGGGTGAGTATCTGTGAAGACATCTGGTATCCGGAGGGGCCGGCCTATGCCCAGGCGTTGGGCGGTGGCGCCGAGGTGATTGTCAATATCAATGCCTCCCCATTTTATGCCGGCAAAAGACGTCTCCGGCAGGAGATGCTCTCCACACGCGCCAAAGACAACAAGGTGATTGTTGCCTCGGTCAATCTTGTGGGCGGTCAGGATGAGCTGGTGTTTGACGGGGGCAGCCTCATTCTCCATGCGGATGGGACCCTCCTCGCCGAGGCCAGGTCTTTTGAGGAGGATCTGCTCGTTTCCGACCTCCCGGTAGAGGCCCTGCTTAGAATGCGGCTGCATGATCCCCGTCACCGTAAAAAGAAACTGGCGCAGGCCTTCCCCGAGGTTGAAAAGATTCTCCTTAGCGAAGCGCCCTCCGCGATCCGGCGGGGGAAGCCCTCCCCGCGTCCCATCGAAGCGCTCTCCCCCGAGGAGGAGGTCTATCGCGCCCTGACCCTGGGTCTTGCCGATTATGCCCATAAAAACGGATTTATGACCGGTGTGGTTGGCCTCTCCGGCGGCATTGATTCCGCCCTGACTGCGGTGATTGCCGTGGATGCCCTGGGGAAAAATAATGTGGTGGGGGTTTTCATGCCCTCTCGATATACCTCTCCGGAAAGTGGCGAGGATGCCCGGTCGGTCGCCGCGCGGTTGGGGATCCGGCTCATGACGCTTCCCATCGAGCCCGCCTTCGAATCGTATCTCTCCACCCTCTCCGCCGAGTTTGGCGAATCTCCCGTGGAGATCACGGAGGAGAATCTTCAAGCCCGAATTCGGGGCAATCTTTTGATGGCCCTCTCAAACAAGTTTGGATGGATCGTCCTGACCACGGGGAATAAAAGCGAGATGAGCGTCGGTTACGCCACGCTTTATGGAGATATGGCCGGGGGATTTGCGGTCATCAAGGACCTCTGGAAGGGCTGGGTCTATCGGCTGGCCGCCATGAGAAACAGGAGAAATGAAGACAGGACGCCGATGATCCCCGATCGGGTTTTTCATCGTCCTCCCACGGCGGAGCTGAAGCTGAATCAAACCGATCAGGACACCCTTCCTCCCTATGACCTCCTCGATCCAATATTGCAGGCGTATGTTGAAGAGGATCAAAGTTTTGAGGAAATGATCGCCACGGGATTTGATCCGGCCGTGGTGGTCCAGGTCATCGCCCTGGTGGATGCCTCCGAATACAAAAGGCGACAGTCTCCCGTGGGGATTAAAATTTCTCCACGGGCCCTGGGGAAAGATCGGCGGATGCCGATCACCAACCGTTACCGCAGTTTTTATCAGGCACAAAATGTGTTAGAACAGGGACAACCGTCACGCCTGCGTGACACCACAATCAAATCATCAAAGGAGAAGCGATGACACCGAAAGAGGTATTGGAGTTTGCAAGGGCCAACAAGACCGAAATGGTTGATTTCAAGTTTGTCGATCTTTTAGGCGTCTGGCAGCACTTTGGAACGCCGATAGGTGAGTTCACCGAGGCGGTCTTCACGGACGGTTCCGGGATTGACGGATCAAGCGTCCGGGGCTGGCAGGCGATCAATGACAGCGACATGCTGGCGGTCCCCGACCCGGATACAGCGGTCATGGATCCGTTTACAAAGATCCCGACCCTGTCGGTGATCTGCAACATCAAAGACCCGATCAGCGGTGAGCTTTATCACAAAGACCCGCGTTATATTGCCCAGAAGGCCGAGGCGTACCTGAAATCTACGGGGATTGGAGATACCTGTTACTTCGGTCCGGAGGCCGAGTTTTTTATCTTTGATCAGGTCCGATTCGACCAGAATGCCCACTCGGGATATTACTTTGTTGACTCCGAAGAGGGGATCTGGAATGCGGGAAAAGAGGGGGCTAACCTTGGATACAAGATCCGGCACAAGGAAGGTTATTTCCCGGTCTCTCCCGTGGACACGCAGGAAGATCTCCGCGCCGAGATGGTGCGGGAGATGGAGAAGGCCGGCATCATCGTCGAGAAGCAGCATCACGAGGTTGCCACGGCAGGCCAGGCAGAAATTGACATGCGGTTTTCCCCCCTGGTGAAAATGTCCGATCAGCTCATGCTGTACAAGTATATCTGTAAGAATGTGGCAAAGCGTTACGGCAAGACCGTCACCTTTATGCCAAAGCCGCTCTTTGGGGACAACGGCTCCGGGATGCACTGCCATCAGAGCATCTGGAAGGACGGGAAGCCGCTCTTTGCGGGGGATAAGTATGCGGGGGTCAGCCAGATGTGCCTCTATTATATCGGTGGGATATTAAAGCATGCCCACGCGATTGCGGCCTTTACCAACCCGACCACCAACTCCTACAAGCGATTGACCCCTGGTTTTGAGGCCCCGGTGAATCTGGCCTACTCCAGCCGTAATCGCAGCGCGTCGATCCGCATCCCGATGTATTCCAACAGCCCCAAGGCAAAACGGATCGAGGTCCGATTTCCCGATCCGCTCTGCAATCCGTATCTGGCTTTCTCCGTCATGATGCTGGCCGGGCTTGATGGGATTGAGAATAAGATCGATCCGGGCCCAGCGGTGGATAAAGACCTCTACGAGCTCCATGGCGCGGAGGCCGCGATGATCCCGACGATGCCGGGCAGTCTCGATGCCGCGCTTGCGGCCCTGGAGGCAGATCATGGCTTCCTGTTAAAAGGGGGGGTCTTTTCAGAAGAGATCATCACCACCTGGATGGAATACAAGAAGAAGAAGGAGATTGACGCCATGCGTCTTCGTCCCCATCCGTATGAGTTCTTCCTCTACTACGACGCCTAATGGTTCAGGGTGGGGCTGGCAATCACGCCGGCCTCACCCTTTTTTTAACCTGTTACAGGGGGTAGTGAAGGATCACCCCGACAAGACAGACAAGACCAATGAGGGCATGGGACTTAAAAAGAGAAAAGATCTCTTCTCTTGGAGGCTCTCGCAAAAGTCGTAAAATTTGATAGGAAAACGCCGCCGCCATGATGACAAGTGCGACGCCATAGGGAAGGCCCATCCGCCCCGTATATCCTGCCAGAGCGAAGAAAAAGACAGCCAGCATAAAACAGACGCCAGTGGCAAGGGGGGTCCGATCTCCCCAAAAAATGGCCGTCGATTTCACGCCGATCTTCAGATCGTCCTCGCGGTCCATGAGTGCGTAGATCGTGTCGTAACCCACCGTCCAGAAAAGATTTCCAGCCCAGATCAAAAAAGGGGTGGGGGAGAGCTCATTCCGAACCGCCGTCCAGGCCAGAATCACCCCCCAGCCAAAGGTCATGCCTAAAATCATCTGGGGAAAGTAGGTAAATCGTTTGGCAAAGGGATAAAGCAGGGCAAAACAAAGCGCGGCAACGCTTAAAAAAAAGGTGAGCGGATTGAGCAGGAGGGCCAACAGAAACGAGAGCGTCAGGAGGATCAGAAGAACGGCCATCGCCTGGTTTAAGCCAAGGCGGTGCGCGGCGAGGGGCCTCTCCCGGGTTCGTGAGACAGAGGCATCTATTTTCTGATCGGCCATGTCATTGATGACACAACCGGCGCTTCGCATCAGAAAAGAACCCGCGACAAAAATAAGAAGATGGCCGATGGCAGGGGGCCCCTCGGATGCCATCCAAAGCGACACGAGGGTGGGAAACATCAGGAGCCAGGTTCCATAGGGCCGGTCAAGTCGTATCAGGCGACCCACCTCCACGCGCTGTTCCCAGAGCGTTTTCATCTGAATCGGCTGGAAGAAAAAGAGGCGTCTCACAACATCACAACAAAAGGGGAGAGCGCCTCAAAAACGGAGACCGACAGATTCCCGGCGAAGGTCAGTCGGTACCTGCGCGTCCAAATCGGGGTCTCATCAGGGAGGGCCAGCGCCCTCGCCATTTCAGGGAAAGGGGCATGAAAAATCTCAAACTGGTTGCGGTGGGTCGGGATTTTTTCTTCTCTCAAAATGACCCCCAGTGGCTTGATCCCGATCTGGAGCTGCTGATAAACGCGAGGGGGAAGCCCCGCGACCGGAAAAATAGAGCGGGCCATTAAAATTTTTTGAGCGTTTTCTTTCCCCGGGCCGGTCAGCCAGACCACCCTTTCCATCCCCTTTTCCCCCTTGGGAAGAGAGAGAAATACGGTGGTTTGAGGGTCAACGACCCGCTCGTGCTGCGCGACGAGCCTCAACTGAATCGTTTGCAGAAGGGCTGCCTCCAACAGTTGGACGACGGTTCCATCATGGGCCATCCATAAGCGGACGAGCGGAGGCACGGCCTGATGCCGGCAAAAATTTAAAAATTCATCCAGGGTCATCTCTTCGGCCAGACCTTTTTAGAAATTGCACAAGGGCCAAATCGTACTGAAAGCATGAATTTTATTCAAGCGGCGCTCCCCGGGAAAGGTCACATTGACTTTTGAGAGATCCCCTGATAAAACCTGAAACAGCGTTATCGCGTTCTATAAAAATGATTCTAAAGGGGTAAAGCGATGTTCCAGACTATGAGTCAGATGGGAGATACCCTGCGTGGGGTCGTTGAGTTATCCAATGGAAGTGTCAAGGTGCTCTCTCCTCATCTGATCCGTGGGGCCCTTATTGACACGCTGACGGCCACGGCCGTTTTCTCTCCACAATCTGAATTGAGGGCGACGGCCCGGTGGATCATTAAGATGATGGCGCCGTCTCTCGGCGTTCATCTCGCCTCGATTCAACCCCTTTACAATGCCATCGGACGGGGAGAGGTCGCGGGATTTACCACGCCGGCCATTAACGTTCGGGGGATGGCCTACGATACCGCGCGCGCTATCTTCCGTGCGGCCCTCAAAAATGAGGTTGGCGCCTTTATCCTGGAGATTGCCAAGTCAGAGATGGGCTATACAAATCAATCCCCTGCGGAATATGCGGCCGTCATCACGGCTGCGGCGATTGCGGAAGGTTTTACCGGGCCGCTGTTTATTCAGGGGGATCACTTTCAGGTCAACGCCAAGAAATACCAGGAAAACCGCGAAAAAGAGGTGGCCGGTCTCCGCACGCTCATCCAGCAGGCGATCACCGCAGGTTTTATGAACATTGATATTGACTCCTCGACCGTGGTTGATCTTGACCGACCCAACGTGGTGGAGCAGCAACGTGACAACTTTGAAGTGGCTGCCGATTTAACCGCGCAGGTCCGATCCTTAGAGCCGAGGGGGACGACGATCTCGGTCGGAGGTGAGATTGGCGAGGTGGGCGGGAAAAATTCGACCATTGAGGAGTTCCGGGTCTATATCGACCATTACCTTCAAGCGATCAGGCAGAAAGATGCTGGAATGATTGGGATCAGCAAGATTTCGGTGCAGACCGGAACGAGTCACGGGGGAGTCCCCCTCCCGGATGGGAGCATCGCCAAGGTCAAGCTCGATTTTGACGTCCTTGCAAGCATCTCAAAAGTGGCGAGAGATGAATATGGCCTGTCGGGGGCCGTTCAGCATGGTGCTTCGACGTTGCCGCCGGAGGTGTTTGACCGGTTTCCGGCCACGGGAACGGCGGAAATTCATTTGGCTACCGAATTTCAGAACATGATCTACGATCAGCTTCCTTCCGAGTTCAAGGAAGAGATCTATGCTTATCTTCGTAAAGCGTGTCAGGACGAGATGAAGGTGGGACAAACCGATGAGCAGTTTATCTATAAAACCCGGAAGAAGGCCCTGGGCCCTTTCAAAAAGGCGCTCTGGTCTCTCCCCACAGACATTCGCCAACAGATTGGTAACGCGCTGGAAGACAGGTTTTCATCTCTCTTCAAAAAGCTCAATGTCGTTCAGACCCGGGGGATTGTTGCGCAAGTCGTGAAACCCCTGCCGATCGCCTTTGTGTTGAGAGAAGAAATTGCGGCTGCCGAAGCCGAGGGGAAGCCTTCTCAAAAAGAAGCGGCCAATCCAAAGGCCGATTAACTTGGGTAAATTTTCTTGTGGGGGAGGGTTGCCATGAAACAAAAGGCTCTCGCTCTTCTCCTTCTTTTTTGTCTCTTATGTCTTGGAGCCTCTCCGCTTTGGGCCTTTTCCCCCTCTCTTGATCTCATGGGATTTGCCGACCTGAACTATACGGCGATTGACCATGAGAAAACGGGAGATAAGAAAAATTTTGATGAAGGCCAGGTGGTATTCCATCTCACCTCCGTCTTATCCCCCAGGCTGACTTATTTCGGTGAATTCTCATTGACGGCGCGTGCGCTTCCCACTGCCACGGGTTTTGACATTGAGGTGGAACGCTCCCTGATCCGGTACGATCGGAGCGATCTTTTCAAACTCTCCTTCGGGCGATACCACACGCCGATCAACTGGTGGAATACGGCCTATCACCATGGGCTTTTTTTTCAAACCACCATCACACGTCCGGAGATGACAAAATTCCGCGGTCCCTTTATTCCGATTCATTTCGTGGGAGGCTTCATTGAGGGACGTTACCCAGCGCGTGATCTCAACCTCGAGTATCACTTTGGCGCGGGCAACGGGAGAAGCACTAACATTGCCCGTGGGGGGGATTCCGGGGATCACAATCAACCCCTGGCCTTTGTCGCTGCACTTTCCCTCTCTCCCAGGCGTTTTGGTGAGCTGCAATTCGGAATCGCAGCGTACCGGGATCGCATGTTGGTGTTTGGCCAGGAGTATCACGAGCTCATTCTATCGGCCCATGTTGTTCGGCAGAAGGAAGACCTTGAGTTCATCGCCGAATATGCAAGTTTTCTTCACAAGGGGATCGCAGGGGCCGCACCCCTCGCAGGGGGTGGATCCCAGGAAAGCCCGATGTATTACCTTCAACTGGCCCATCGTCTGAACAATGGGATGGCCCTATGGAAACCGTACTACCGGTATGAATCGGTGAATGTGGATCTCACCGATGGTGCCTTTAAAGAGACCCCCACAAAGTCTTGGACGGGGCTCCATGGCTCGACGGTGGGCATTCGATATGATCTCTCCGAGTTTGCCGCCCTGAAAATGGAATACCGTCGGCAGAAATTCACGGGGATTTCTCCGGCCAATGGCGGGTTCGTCCAACTTAGTTTTATCTTTTAGTAGGGATGTGACATGAGAGAGATCCTTATCCTTGCCAGCCTGATCTTTATCTTTTCTTCTGATTTAGCGTATTCCATGGAGACAAGCCATAAGATGGGCGTAATTGTCCATCCTGCCGTACAGGAAGATGGCGTCAGCATGGATCAGCTTCGTGAGATATGGCTGGGAAAGAAGCAGTTTTGGACGGGGGGGCAGCGGATTTCCCTGTTGCTCCCCCCCACGGGTTCCCCCGAATTAAAGTTGCTGCTGTCTACGATCTGTAAAATGGAGGAGGCCCAATACCGCCGTTACTGGATGCTTGAGCTCTTTCGGGCCCGTGTCCCGACCCTGCCGCAGTCGGCCACTTCTCATGAAATGGGGCTTGACTTAACACGCAGGATACCGGGTGCCATTTCGTTTGCCCACGTAAACCCCTCCGATAAAAGCTATAAAATACTTCGCATAGACGGAATCCTTCCGCAAGAAAATGGCTATCCGTTACCTTAGGTGGTCCGAACTCTCTATTGCCCAGAAACTGTCCCAGGCATTTATTTGCATCCTTCTGTTACTTGGCATGAACCTCGCGGTGTATGCCTGGGGTGATTTAAAAAGAGAGTCTACCCTTAACGCATTTCGTCAGGGGCTTGCCCGCCAGGTGGCGCTTCTGTCGATTCTTGAAAAGATCGAAAATATTCATAGGCAGGCCCTCCTCTTTGGACAGATCGAGATAAAGAAGCCGTTGACCGGGCCAGAACAGGCATTCCTCCAGGAGCAGATCCTTTCGCTGCGGTCGCAAGTGGAGACATTCAACACACTTAAAACTCACGGGACGCTGGACTTGCTCTTGCCGTATCGCCAGGTCGAGGCATCCTGGCTGCGGTATTTTGCTGCCTATGGCGTTCAACAGGACAAGGCGGTTTTAGAACTTGCTGCGACCGCGTCTCCTCTCACTCAATACCTCCTGGAAGTGCTGATTCCAAAGATTCAGACCGACGAGCGTCTTTATGTAGAGGGCCTGACAGGATATTTCTATTCGCTCCCTCGATTGGTCTCCATGAGGGCGCTTGGTATTTTTACGATCTCTTTAGTCAGTGCCGCGATTTTGGCCTACTTCATCGCACGAGACATTGTCCGCCGACTGGCGGCGCTTCAATCCATGGCGCAACGGATGAGTCAGGGGGATTTAAGTCAGACAATTTCTACCCGCCACGGTGACGAATTGGACCAGTTGGCCGGGACGCTTAACACGATGACGTCCCGCCTGATCGCTTCCCGTCAGGAACTGGTGACGGCCAATCAGGAGATGGAGGCCTTTACTTATTCGGTTTCTCACGACCTTCGTGGCCCCCTGAACCATATTCTGCGTTTTTCCCAGGCCATCCACCAGGACTGCCAGGGCCAGTTAAGCGATGTGGGGAAACATTACTTAAGCCGGATCCAACTGAACGGGGCCCAAATGAATCAGTTGATTGAGGCCCTTCTCTTGCTGTTTCGAATCTCCCGACAGGAGATGTCGCATGAAATGGTCTATCTTTGCCCCATCGCGGAAGAGATTGCCGAATCGCTCCAACAGAAATATCCAGACCACCCTATGACGTTTGAAATACAAAAAGGGTGGGTTGCCCATGGCGACTCCCGACTGTTGCGGGTGCTCCTGGAAAATCTTTTGAATAATGCCGTCAAGTTCAGCCTGAAGGCTTCTTCTGTTAAAATAGAAATGGGGGAAAGGGAGGGAGCTTGTTTTATCCGGGATCATGGCGTAGGGTTCGACATGGCCTATGTGCAGAAGCTGTTTCGGCCCTTTCAGAGGCTTCACCCGGTCACCGAGTTTGAGGGATCGGGCATTGGCCTTTCCATCGTCTGGCGTATTGTCAGTCGGCATGGGGGGAAAATCTGGGCCGAAGGGGCTCTGGCAGAAGGGGCCACTTTCTACTTTACACTTCCCGCCTCAAGAAAGGATTCCTGAACGATGCAAATCGGTTCTTTTATGACCAACCCTTTACGCCTCCTCGTGGTGGAGGACTCGGAAGACTCCACCGAGCTTTTGCTTTATGAATTAAAGCACGCTGGCTATGACCTGACCTATCAACGGGTGGACCGGCCCGATACACTGAAATCGGCGCTCTCCGATCAGGAGTGGGATATTGCGATTCTGGATTATCATCTTCCCCAACTCGATCCGTTCCAGGTCATGGCCTCTTTGAAGGAAAAGGATATCCCCGTTATTGTCGTTTCAGCCGCAATCAGCGATGAGACGGCTGTGTCTCTCATGAAATCTGGGGCCAGCGATTTTCTTCGTAAGGACGCCACCGGGCGGCTTATCCCCATCATCCAGCGAGAAATCAGTGAGGTTCGCGAACGGAAAGCCCGAAAGAAAGCGGAGGCAAAAATACGGTGGCTTGCCTATCATGACCCCATGACGCAGCTTCCCAATCATACCTTCATGAAAAACAGGCTTCTGGAGGCGATGGTTCAAAAGGTCCCGTTTTCTCTCCTGATGGTTAATGCCGATAACCTTCGGGAGATCAATGACACGTTGGGTTATAAAAGCGGCGATCTTCTCTTTTGTCAAGTGGTTGGCCGCCTTCAGGGGCTTCTCTCCGAAGAAATGTTGCTCGCCAGGCTTCGCGGGAATGAGCTTGGTTTGTTCATTCCGGGGGGGGCCGAGACGGCTCGGTTGATGGCCCAGACAATTCTAAGTGCCATAGAGGCGTCATTCACCATAGAGAACCTCCCGCTCAAGATTGAAGTTAGCATTGGAATTGTCCAGTTTCCGGATCATGCCTCGACGGTGGATATGCTGGTGAGCCACGGGGATATTGCCATGCACGCCGCGCAGGAGTCGGGATCGGGGTATGCCTTCTATCTGGTGGAGCAGGATACTTCCAGTGCCAGGCGATTAGTGCTGATCGGGGAACTCCGCACCGCCATTGACCAAAATCAGCTTCGGCTGTTTTACCAGCCGAAAATTCATCTTCGGACGGGGCAGGCCATCGGGGTCGAGGCCTTGGTCCGCTGGCAGCACCCAAGAGAAGGACTCCTTGCCCCGGCCCAGTTCCTCCCTGCGGCGGAGCGGACGGGACTCATCGATCTGTTGGCACAATGGACCCTCTGGGAGGCGATTCACCAGAACCAGGTCTGGCTGAAATCGGGTGTCAATCTCCCGGTGGCGGTCAATCTTTCCGCGCGTAATCTTCGTGATTCTAAACTGCCAGAACAGATTGCCGGCATTTTGGAAACACGCGGGGTCTCTCCTGCCCAATTGGAGATAGAGGTTACGGAGAGCAGCGTGATTACCAATCCGGATCATGCCAGAATGATTCTCAGGCGATTAAGCGAGATTGGGATCCGCCTCTCGATTGATGATTTCGGTACCGGATACTCCTCGCTCCTTTATCTGAAAGAACTCCCCATGCATAAAATAAAAATTGATAAGGTTTTTATCTCCAATCTCATGAACAGTCACAGTGACGCAGCCATTACCCGTTCGGTCATTGACATGGGTCACAACCTGGGCCTTGATGTGATTGGAGAAGGGGTGGAAGATCAGCCGACGCTCTGCGGTCTGATGGCATTGGGGTGTGATATGGCCCAGGGATACTACATGAGCCGCCCCATTCCTGCCGATCAGATTCCCCCCTGGGTTGAGAACTGGAATCTGACTTGGAAGACGCATTTTGGGCAAAAATAACGGCCCTCATTTTCAGCAGACGTGGCACGGAATAACACCTGTTGACAAGACCTCGTTGTCATCTCCAGATCAGGTCGGTCAATGTGCGGCCTGACCAGACGGCTCCGAGACCAAACGCGATGTGTGCCCCAACGTTGACCAGGGCAGAAATGTTTTCACCATCGCGGAGCAGATTCATACTTTCATTCCCGAAGGTTGAAAAGGTGGTAAATCCGCCCAAAACCCCGATGAAAACGAAGGCGCGTGACTCGGCAGTGAAGACTCCGCGTGTGTCTGCAAGTTGTGAAAGAAACCCGATGACAAAACACCCGATGAGGTTGACCGCAAGTGTGCCATAGGGAAACGCAACGCTTTTTGTGACTTGCTGGAGATAGCCACCGACCCAATACCGTAGAACTGAACCGATAAAACCGCCAACACCAATTAAAAATATTCTACCCACCGATGACTCCTTCGGAATGCCCCCGCACGGGCTTTCGGACTGCTGACGAAGCGTTTGGTCAGGCGTCTGGAGCTGCCAGCCCGAGACGACTACAGGATACCACACACCAGCCCGACCGCCACCGCGAACAGCATGATCGCCACGATCCGCTGCACACCCTGCATCGTCAACTTCTTGAGGTAGCGGTTCCCGATAACCGCGCCGGCAAACGCGGACACGACGGCCGCGCCCACCAACCCGTAGTCGAGGCTCGTGCCCGCGACGCGTAGCGACTGCGAATAGACTCCGAGGCGCGATACGTCGATCAGGCACGCGATCACGACCCCGCAGGCCACGAACGCCTCCTTCGAGAGGCCAGCCCGCACCAGGAACGCCGAGCGCAGCGCGCCTTGCATCCCGGAGAGGCCGCCAAAGAATCCACTCATCAGCCCGCCCAACATCAGGTACTGTGGCCCGAACGACATGTCCCGGAATTGCGGGAGCAGTTCGGCGGCGGCGAACAGGAGCAGAAGTCCCCCGATGGCAAGCTTCGCGGGCGTGACCGTCATCTCGTGGCCGGCGAGGGGGTATGTCAGGACCGGATCGATTCCCGAGAGCCAGAGTAGCACCCACGCGCCGACGAAAGAAGCGACGAGGGCCGGAATCCCGAACCGGAGAACGATCCGCCGATCTGCCTCTCGCCCGACCAAGACGAGCTTGAACAGGCCGTTGAGAAAGTGGACGACAGCCGTCATCGCCACGGCCTGCTCAATGGGAAAGAACACGGCGAAGGCCGGCAATAGCAGCGTGCCCAAACCGAAGCCGGAGAAGAACGTCAAGGCGGATGCGAGCAACGCCACTGTGCAAAGGATCAATTCGCTCATGCTGCC